>NZ_VFQE01000002.1:600000-961852 GCF_006717095.1 Blastococcus colisei | reverse complement strand
AGGCGTTCACCCCGTCCGCCTCCGCCGGCCTCGTCCGGGCCGTGACGGAGGTCGCGCGCTGGGTGTCGGGGAACCTGGAGCTGGCGGAGCTCGACGCGTCACGCACCCGGTTGATGGAGGCCGAGGTCCGGGCCCTGCGCGCGCAGATCAGCCCACACTTCATCTACAACTCGCTGACGGCGATCGCATCGTTCGTGCGGACCGATCCGGAGCGGGCCCGCGAGCTGCTGCTGGAGTTCGCCGACTTCACCCGGTACTCGTTCAGCAGACACGGTGAGTACACGACGCTGGCCGAGGAGTTGAGGTCGATCGAGCGGTACCTCGTGCTGGAGAAGGCGCGATTCGGCGACCGGCTGCAGGTCACGCTCCGGGTGGCGCAGGAGGTCCTGCCGGTCGCTGTCCCGTTCCTCTGCCTCCAGCCGTTGGTGGAGAACGCGGTCCGGCACGGCCTGGAACGCAAACCCGGAACCGGAACGGTGGCCATCATCGCCGCTGACCAGGGCGGCGAGTGCCTGATCTCGGTGGAGGACGACGGCGTCGGGGAGGACCCGGAGAAGGTACGGCGGGCGCTCGCCGGTGACGCCTCCGTCGATTCTGTGGGTCTGGGCAACGTCGACGCTCGGCTGCGCACTGCCTTCGGTGACGACTACGGCTTGGTCGTCGAGACGGGGCCCGGGGCGGGGACGAAGGTTATCGTGCGGGTCCCCAAATTCGCCCCCGGAGTGCGCCCGTGACCGAGCTCGCGCGCTGACGAGCGCCAGCGAGGAGGTGCCGTGACCGTCGACCAGTTGACCGTCCTCGTGGTCGACGACGAACGCCCGGCCCTCGACGAGCTGCGCTGGCTGCTCGAGCGGGACGGACGGATCGGGACCGTGGTGACCAGCGACTCGGCCACCGAGGCTCTGCGTCTCCTCCAGGAGCGAAGTGTCGACGCCGTGTTCCTCGACATCCGGATGCCCGGGCTCAGCGGAGTCGACCTGGCGCGGGTGCTGTCCCGCTTCCGGGCGCCGCCCCCGATCGTCTTCGTCACCGCTCACGACGACCATGCCGTGGATGCGTTCGAGCTGAACGCCGTCGACTACGTGCTCAAGCCGGTCCGCGACGACCGGCTGACCGAGGCGGTCCGCCGGGTGGTCGGCGCGCGGACCGGCGGCTCCGCGCCCGCGGACGACGACATCGCCGTCGAACTGGGCGGGGTGACGAGGTTCGTGCCTCGCTCCAGCGTTCGCTACGTGGAGGCCCAGGGCGACTACGCCAGGCTGCACACCGCGTCGGGCAGCCACCTGGTCCGGGTGCCGCTGACCACCTTGGAGGAAGCCTGGAAGGACGCCGGGTTCGTGCGGATCCACCGGTCGCTGCTGGTCGCGCTCCAGCACGTCGAGGAGGTGCGGATGGACGCCGGCCGGTGCACGGTGGTCGTCGGGGGCGTCGAGCTCGGCGTGAGCCGGCGGCACACCCGGGAACTACGCGATCTCCTGGTGCGCCGGGCGCGTCCGGGTGCATCCGGGAGGGGGTGACCCATGTCGGACGCCACGCCCCGGCGGGTGCGCGTCACTAGCCCGCGCACCGGAGCCGCCCGCGCTCAGCGGGTCCCGGCCGCCCGTGAGATCGACGCCCAGACGCTGCTCGGTGAGGTCTACATGTCCTCGTTGCTGCGCTCCCAACTGCGGCTGGCGCTGCTGGCGCTCAGCGCAGTGGCCGTGCTCGTCGGCGGGATCCCCTTGGTGTTCTGGCTCCTGCCGGACCTGTCCACGGTCGAGGTGCTCGCCGTGCCACTGCCGTGGTTGCTGCTGGCATTCGCCGTCTACCCGGTCCTCTTCGTGATCGGCTGGCTGTACGTGCGCGCCGCCGAGCGCAACGAGCGGGACTTCGCCGACGTGCTGGATCGCTCGTGACCGAGCTCGCGAGGTCACGCATCGGGCGCAGCACCGAGCTCGCGAGGTCAGGAGGTCTCGTGACCGCGACCGTCGGTCGGCCGTGACCGCCACCGGCTACAGCATCATCGGCGTCACGGCAGTCTTCGTGGCCACGTTGGCGGTCGGCGCCTACGGGTGGCGATTCTCCCGCACCACCAGCGACTTCTTCGTGGCGTCCCGCACGGTGCGGCCGGGCCTCAACGCCTCGGCGATCGGCGGGGAGTATCTCTCCGCGGCATCGTTCCTCGGCGTCGCCGGCCTGGTGCTCGCGTTCGGCACGGAGATGCTGTGGTACCCGGTCGGCTGGACGGCGGGCTACCTCGTCCTGCTGGTGCTGGTCGCCGCGCCGCTGCGCCGGTCCGGCGCCTACACGCTGCCCGACTTCGCCGAGAGCCGCCTGGAGTCGCTCGGCGTGCGCCGGCTCTCCTCGCTCCTCGTCGTGGCGATCGGCTGGCTCTACCTCATGCCGCAGTTCCAGGGCGCCGGACTGGCGCTGGCCACCACCACCGGTACCGGTCCGTGGCTGGGCGGCGTGCTGGTCGCCACGGTGGTGCTCGTCAACGTGCTGTTCGGCGGCATGCGCAGCATCACGTTCGTGCAGGCCTTCCAGTACTGGCTGAAGCTCACCGCGTTGCTGTTCCCGCTGCTGTTCATGGCGGGCATCTGGCTCGGCGACGGCGGCGTCTCCCCGGCCTCGGTCGATGTCGCGGACGGCAGCGCGCCCGGCGACACGTGGGCGTCACCGCTCGCCGGGACGAGCGAGCACGAGCTGTACACGACGTACTCGATCATCGTCGCCACATTCCTCGGCACGATGGGCCTCCCGCACGTCGTGGTGCGCTTCTACACCAACCCCGACGGTGCCGCGGCGCGCCGCACGACCCTCTTCGTGCTGGCCCTGCTCGGCGTCTTCTACCTGCTGCCGCCGGTGTACGGCGGTCTGGGCCGGCTGTACGCACCGGATCTCATCACCAGCGGGCGCACGGACGCGGTGGTGCTGGAGCTGCCGGCGCGCATGCTGGACGGCACGCTGGGCGACCTGCTGTCCGCGCTGACCACGGCGGGGGCGTTCGCGGCGTTCCTGTCCACGTCGTCGGGACTGACGGTCGCGGTGGCCGGCGTGATCAGCCAGGACGTGATGGGCCGTCGGTTCGGCGGGGTGCGCGCCTTCCAGGCGGCCGCCGTCGTCGCCGTCTTCACCCCGCTCGGCCTCGCCCTGCTGGCCGAGGGTGTCGGTGTCGCCCAGGCGGTCGGTCTGGCCTTCGCCTTCGCCGCCTCCACCTTCTGCCCCCTGCTGGTGCTGGGCATCTGGTGGCGCCGGCTCACCGACGTCGGCGCGATCGCCGGAATGCTCGTCGGTGGCGGTTGTGCCGGCGCGGCGGTGCTGGCCACCCTGCTCGGCGTGGCACCGGACGGCTGGCCGGGCGCGCTGCTCGGCCAACCGGCGGCCTGGACCGTTCCGCTGGCGTTCCTCGCCATGGTGGCGGTCTCCCTGGCCACCCCCCGGCGGGTGCCGCCGCACGCCGCCCGCACCATGGTCCGGCTGCACACGCCCGAGGCGGTGCAGCTGGACCGTGGGACCGCGCCACCGTGAACTCGTCTGGGGTCAGCGACCGGCCCGGGTGCGCCGCTGTCATCTGCACCCGCACCTGACGCCGCCTTCGCTTCGCGACCGCTCGTCCCGCAGGACCTGCCGTACGCCGACTGACGGTCGCCGCTCAGCGCAGCATCGCCATCTGCCCCTCCACGCTTCAGGATGTGACTCCTAGCGTGACAGCGCTCACAGTCGTGCACCGCTGCGTGGACGATCAGCCCGACTCTGACCAGGAGGCCGCACCTTGACCGAGTCCACGGAACGACGACTACTGACGCCGGAGGAGTACCGCGCCGCTCAGGACTCACCGGAGTTCGTCGAGCTGAAGAAGCGGTTCCGCAGTTTCGCCTTCCCCATGACCGTCGCGTTCCTGGTCTGGTACCTGCTGTACGTGCTGCTGTCGACGTACGCCACCGACTTCATGTCCACGCAGGTGTTCGGCAACGTGAACGTCGGCATCCTGCTGGGGCTGGCGCAGTTCGTGTCGACGTTCGTCATCACCCACCTCTACGTGGCCCACGCCAACAAGCGCACCGACCCGATCGCCGACGAGATGCGCGAGCGCCTCGAGGCCCACGAGTTCGCACCGGGCACCACCGGCGCCGACACGACGCCCCGGGGAGCCACGCGTGCCTGACGTCCTCGCCGCCGACGCCACCATCGGCAGTCCGGCGATCAACATCTCGATCTTCGGTGCCTTCGTCGCGGTCACCCTCTTCATCACGTTCCGGGCCAGCCGCAACAACAAGAGCGCGGCGGACTACTACGCGGCCGGGCGGAACATCACCGGGACGCAGAACGGCCTGGCGATCGCGGGTGACTACCTGTCGGCAGCGTCCTTCCTCGGTATCGCGGGCGCCATCGCCGTCTACGGCTACGACGGCTTCCTGTACTCGATCGGCTTCCTCGTCGCCTGGCTGGTGGCGCTGCTGCTGGTCGCCGAGCTGATGCGCAACACCGCCCGGTTCACCATGGCCGACGTCCTCGCCTTCCGGATGCGGCAGGGACCGGTGCGGACGGCGGCGGCGATCTCGACCCTGGCGGTGTCGCTGTTCTACCTGCTGGCGCAGATGTCGGGCGCCGGCGGTCTGGTCGCCCTGCTCCTCGGCGTCAGCGGCGATCTGGCCGAGGCGCTGGTCGTCACCCTGGTGGGCGCGCTGATGATCTTCTACGTGCTCGTCGGGGGCATGCGGGGCACCACCTACGTTCAGATGATCAAGGCCGCGCTGCTCGTCGCCGGCGCCCTCGTGATCACGGTGTGGACCCTCGCCGAGTACGGCTTCAGCCTGTCGGCCCTGCTGGGTGGGGCGGCCGCGGACGGTGGCCAGGGGGTGCTCGAGCCGGGCGCCCAGTACGGGCTCAGCGGCACCACCCAGCTCGACTTCATCAGTCTGGCGCTGGCGCTGGTTCTCGGCACCGCGGGTCTGCCGCACGTGCTGATGCGCTTCTACACGGTGCCGACGGCGAAGGACGCCCGCCGCTCGGTGGTCTGGGCGATCTGGCTGATCGGCATCTTCTACCTGTTCAGCCTGGTCATCGGCTACGGCGCCGGGGCGCTGGTCGGCGCGGAAACGGTTCTCGCGGCACCCGGTGGGGTCAACTCGGCGGCACCGCTGCTCGCCTTCGAGCTGGGCGGCACCGTGCTGCTGGGGATCATCGCCGGCGTCGCCTTCGCCACGATCCTCGCCGTGGTCGCGGGCCTGACGATCACCGCATCCGCGTCGTTCGCCCACGACGTCTACGCATCGGTGATCAAGAAGGGGAACGTGCCGCCGAACGGCGAGGTCAAGGTCGCCCGGGTCACGGCCGTCGTCATCGGTGCGATCTCGATCGGCCTCGGCATCCTCGCGCTCCAGGCAGGTCTGAACATCGCCTTCCTGGTGGCGCTGGCCTTCGCGGTGGCCGCCTCGGCGAACCTGCCGACGATCCTCTACACGCTGTTCTGGAAGCGGTTCACCACCCAGGGCGCGCTGTGGTCGATCTACGGCGGGCTGATCATCTGCATCGGGCTCATCCTCTTCTCGCCGGTCGTCTCCGGCGCGGAGACCTCGATGTTCCCCGGCGTGGACTTCGCCTGGTTCCCGCTCCGCAACCCCGGCCTCGTGTCGATCCCGGCCTCGTTCTTCCTGGGCTGGCTGGGCACGGTGATCTCGAAGGACAAGCCCGACGAGGCCAAGTGGGCCGAGCTCGAGGTGCGGGCCTTCACCGGCATCGGGGCGGAGAAGGCCGTCCAGCACTGACGCAGGACCCCGTCCTTTCCCATCCTCCGCACGCTCAGGGCGGGACCCGGGACAGGGGCCTGAGCCGAGGCGCGCGTCCCCTGCCGGGGGCGCGCGCCTCGCGCGTTTCGCGGGGCCGGGGTGAGGGCGGCGGCGCGCGTACGCCCGCGGCCGCTGAGCAGCGACGGCGGGGAGCACGCGGATGACCGGGCCCTCACGCGGGCGCGGCGGGCGCGGAGGCCGGCGCGGCGTCCGGCGCCAGTACGGCGACGTCCGCCGAAGGGCCGCCCCGACGAGGCCACGTGGGCCGACTCGAGGTGCGGGTCTTCACCGGCATCGGGGCGGAGAAGGCCGTCCAGCACTGAAGAAGGGCCCGGCTCCTCCCCACCACTCGCAGGCTCGTGGCACCTCGTGCGTTACGTCTCAGTTCCGGAACCCTTCGGGGTGAGACGCTGCCGAGCAACATCAACTATTGCCGCGGGAAGGCCGAAGGCGGACGTACGTCTTCCGAAGGAGCTTTCCGTGTACCGAGCAGTCCCCTCGGCCCTCCACCGGCCGGTCCTCGTGACCACCGTCGCGCTGCTGGCCCTCACTCTCGCCGCCTGCAGCGACGGCTCCGGCCTCGAGTCGACCCTCGACGAGCGGGCGCAGTGGACCCAGGCGTCCCTGCCCGAGAGCGCCCGGCTGGCCGGTGAGCGCGTCTCGTTCGGCCAGACGCTGGGCCGCTCGGGCGAGCTGCCGTGGCTCGTCGCCGGCGTGGCGGCGGAGCCCGGCGAGCGCGACCGCGCCCGGGTCTGGACCGAGGACGGCAACGGCTGGCGCTGGGTGGATCTGCCGCTGCCCGAGGACCGGGCCGCGGGCGTGAGTGCGATCGCCACCGACGGATCACGGACCTGGGTGGCGGGCTGGACCTGGGCAGCCGGCGACCCGGTCGACCCGTTCCTGGTGACCTCGACCGACCGCACCTCCTGGTCGAAGGCCGAGCTGCCGGAGGCGGCGGCCGAGCGGGCGTTCCAGCCCGGTGCCGCCACCGTCGTCGGTCAGCGGCTGCTGCTCGCGGGCCGCGATGCCGACCTGCGGCCGGCGCTGGTCCTCGCCGGGGAGGACGGCGAGCTGGTCGACCTGCCCGCCCCGCCCGACGGCCGCGAGCTGGACGGCATCTACGGGATGGCCGCGGCAGGGGAGACGGTGACCGTCGTGGCCGGCGCCTCCCAGTCGGGTCGGAGCAGCGAGCCGCTGGTCTACAGCTCCACCGACGGTGGCGCCACCTGGGCCGTGGCCCTGGGCCCGGTCGCCGGGCCGGCCGTCGTCCATGGTGTCGCCGTCCAGAACGGGGTCTTCGTGGCGACCGGCTACCAGAGCGACGCGGCCGGGACGAGGTACGCCACCGCCTGGTCCTCGCCCGACGGCAGCACCTGGGCCGCCGAGGCGCTGCCCGCGCTCGACGGGGACCGGGACGGCTTGGCCCCCCGCGAGGGGGAGAACTTCTGGCTGGGTGCTCCCTCGGCGGGTGCCGACCGGCTCGTGGCACCCATCGCCACGGAATACCGGCTGCGCTACGGGATCGTCTCCCGCGATCCGTCCGGCAGCTGGTCGGTGGCAGGCTCGACCACGGACTGGGACGTGCAGGGCGTCGGCGGTACGGTCGCCGTCCAGGACGACGGCACGGTGCTCCTGACCCAGTCCGTGCGCAATGCCGCGCGGATCGGGGAACTCACCGAAGGGGGCCGCTACAACCCCATCGTCCGGGAACTCGGCACGATGGACGACGGCGTGAACTGGCCCGGGTTCCTCGACCCGGACGCTGCGCCGGCGCTCATCGGCTACACCCTGGTCACCGAGGCCACCGGCAACGGCGGCTGGTGGCAGAGCAACCAGCTGGCGCGGTACGCCGTCGAGGACCGGTCGGTCGTCGAGAGCCCGTGGGACCCGGCCGGGACCGAGCAGCTGAGCACCCTGGTCGCCGCCAGCAACCCCGACGATGCCGGCGTGGTCATCGGCAGCGGGTCGATCACTGCCCCGGACGGCGGCCGCGAGTCGGTCCTCCAGGGCTGGTTCCGGACCGGCGAGACGGCGCCGTGGGCACCGGCCACACTGGCGAACTCCGGCGCCGACTGGGTCCAGTCCGTTGCCTCGGTCGAGGGCGCGTGGGTCGGTGCGGGCGTGCGCCGTGCCGACACCAACGCCGGCACCCAGCAGCGGGCCGGCGTCTGGACCTCGGCCGACGGTCTGACCTGGGCCGCTGCCGACGGCCCGTTCGCCGCGGCCGTCGGGAACAGCTGGGCGGGTGGCGCCTGCGCCCTGCCGGGCGGCGACGTGCTGGTCGTCGGCGGTGAGGAGGACGGCGCGCAGTCGCGTCCGGTCGCCTGGCACGGCACGGCCGGCCAGTGGCACCGGGTCGACCAGGCGTCCTTCGGCGACGTCTACGGCGATTTCACCTCGTGCACCACGGTCGACGGCACGACGGTCGTCCAGGGCACCAGTGGCGGGCGACCGACCGTGTGGTCCACCACCGACGGCACCGCGTTCGAGACTACGGAGCTCGGGAAGCGCGGCGAGGAGTTCGGGACGATCCGGGTCGTCGACGGCGGGTTCGCCGCGGCCGGCACCCTCACCGCCGACGGACAGCGCGGTGCCGTGGTCTGGCTGTCGACCGACGCTCGCAGCTGGCGGCCGGTGGCCGTGCCGTCGTCCCGGCCGCTGACCGGGGTGGACATCATGCCCGACGGGGACGGCGGTCTGCTCGTGGCCGCGAACTCGACGTCGTCGCCCGAGATCTGGCTGCTGGCCGACTACGGGTCGCTCCTCACCGAGGACTGAGCCGACCGCCGGATGGTGGCGAGTACCGCGGTTCGCCGCGGTACTCGCCACCACACGGCGGCTCCGACGGGTCAGGCTGCGGCGGCGCGGGCAGCAGCCGCTTCAGGGTCGGCGGACAGGACGGCGTCCACCGCGACGGCGGTGTCGGCGACGGCGACCTGGACGGGGCGCGCACCCCGGACGTGGCGCCGGGCGTGCGCGATCCAGCGGGCGGTCAGGCCCGCGAGGACGACGAGACCGGCGAGGGTCGGCCGGCCCGGGTTCGCGAGCGCGACGGCGATCGCGGACGCGTAGACCATCGAGAGCAGGACGGCGGCAACGGGCAGGTGGGGCAGGTGGGGCAGGTGGGGCAGGTGCAGGTGCACGGTGAGACCTCCGGGGAGGCGTCCCGCCGGGCCGGCGGCCTGCCCTGCGAGGGACGGGCCACCGGCACGGCGACGGCGCAGTGGTGCGGTCAGCTCACTTGAGCAGGTCCTTGGCCTTCTGCAGCAGCCCCTCGCCCGGCACCGGCGGGGTGCCGTACAGCCGCGGGTCGCCCGGCGGCAGGATGGGGGCGTCGGCGGTGGCCTCGATCGGCGCCGAACCGAGGTTCCTGCCCGAGCCGTCGATCGCCGGGCCGCTCGCCCACGACCCGGCGGCGGCGTCCGGGCCGTCGGAGGCGTCGAGGAAGAGGTAGCCGAACTCGCCCGGCTCCTCGTCCATCGGGAACGCCTCCGGCACGGGGATGTTCTCCAGCCCGTCCACCTTCAGTTCCTCGATGGCCTTCAGCCACTGCATCTGGTGGTAGTGGTCCCGGGCGAGCAGGAACCGCAGCGTCTCCTTCACTCCCGGGTCGTCGGTCATGTTGTAGAGCCGGGCGACCTGCAGCCGCCCCATCATCTCGGCGGTCGCGTTGTAGTTGAAGTCGGCCATCAGGTTGCCGCTGGCGGTGACGTAGCCGCCGCTCCACGGGAGCCCCATGCTGTCGCGGAGATAGGCGCCGCCACCGTTGACGATGGCGTGCTGCGGATTGGACTGCCCGTAGCCGGCCGCGGCCTCGTTGGTCCGGTCGGCCGAGTCCGGCTTGAGCGGCTGGTGGTCCAGGAGCCGGTCGATCATCGTCACGAGGATCTCGACGTGGGCCAGTTCCTCGGTGCCGATGGCCAGCAGCATGTCCTTGTACTTGCCGGGGAGCCGGCAGTTCCAGCCCTGCAGCAGGTACTGGGTGGCGACGGTCATCTCGCCCCACTGCCCGCCGAGGACCTCCTGGAGGCGGCGGGCGAAGGCCGGGTCGGGACCGTCGGGCTTGGCCTCGTACTGCAGCGCGTGAGTGTGCGTGAACACGGGTTCTCCCTCTGCGTCGAAGCACCCGCGTTCGCGGGCACACCGACGTTCTGCCCGCGCCCGATGGCCTGCCCGTGCCGTCCGGTGGCCCCCCGGTGCCAATAAGAGGACCCCCGTGCCCTCCACCGCTCGCACGCTCGCGGCGGACCCCTGCACGGGGGCCTAGTCATCGGGCAGCTGGACCCGGAGCGTGAACGCCCCGCCGCCCTCCTCCCAGACGATCCAGCCGCCCAGTTCCCGCGCCTGCTGCTGCACCGACCACAGTCCGAGCCCGGTGAGATCGGCCGGTGGCCGCCTGGTGCTGAGGTGACCGACCACCCGCTCGGAGGCGATGCCGGACTGGGTGACGGCGCACTCCACCCAGCCGCCGCCGCTGGTGATCCCCACGCGCACGGGCGCCCCGCCACCGTGCCGGTGGGCGTTCTCCAGGAGGTTCACCAGGATGCGCTGCAGCCGGGCGTCGCCGACCCGCACGCCGCCCGCCGTCTCGTCCAGGTGCACGGTGAGCTGGTGGCGGGGGAGCCCGGAGGCGGCGACGGACGCGGCCAGCACGTCGGGCAGCAGCTGGCCCGCGGCCGGACGCCGGGGCGGTGCCCCGGCGGTCGCCTCCGCGGTGCGCAGCAGCGAGGTCAGGTGGGACGCCTGGGCCTGGGCCATGGCGAGGACGTCGGACCGGGCCGGCTCGGTGCGGCCGAGGTGGTGGAGCGCGCTCTCCAGACAGGTGAGGGAGCCGCGCATGTCGTGGCACAGTGCCCGGAGCAGCGCGTCCTCGGGGCTGGGCGGTAGCTGGTCGGGGTCGGGGCGGATGGCCCGCCGCAGCCGGGAACAGGCCCTGCGGACCATCGCGGGCAGGAATCCGCGCTGACGTCCGCGAGAGGTGTGCTGGGCCAGGATCACGGGCACCTCCGCTCCCGCGAGCAGCACGCCAGGACGCACGGACGGGCGGGAGAACATGGGCGAGGACGGCGCCGCTGTTTCACGCCGGAACCCCCTGGACGTGATTGTGGTGGACGACCACCCACTTTTCACCCGGGGACTGTCCCTGCTCCTGCCCGAGGTGAGCGAGGGCCGGGTGCGGGTGGTGGGCACCACGGACGACGCCTCCGCCGCGGCGGCACTCGTGCAGCGGTTCCGGGCCGACGTCGCCGTCATCGACGTGCAGATGCCACCACCGGGTGGCAGCCGGGCGATCGCCGCCGTCCGCCGGGTGGAGCCGACGGTGCGGGTCGTCGCCATGTCGGGCATGGCGCAGGAGGACGCGGCCATCGAGGCCCTGCGCGCGGGCGCCTCCAGCTTCCTGCCCAAGACGGCCGATCCGGAGTCGCTGGTGGGACCGCTGCTCGCCGTCCTCGACGGGTGGTCGGTGCTGCCGGAGGCCCTGCTCCGTCACCTGCTCGAGAGCGCGACGCCCACGGCGGACGAGGGGATCGCCGGGCAGCTCACCGCGGACGAGCGCCGGCTCTGGCGGCTGATCGCCGCCGGCGCCGGGACGGTGGACATCGCCACGACCCTGCACGTCTCCGAGCGGACGGCGAAGCGGCTGGTGGCGCACCTGCTGCGGCGGCTCCGCGTGTCCAGCCGCGTGGAGGCGGCCGCGCTGGCCGGCCGGGTCGGGCTGGACCAGCGCGCGCAGGGCTGAGGTCGCTCCGGCCCCGGTCCTCCTGCGGGTGGAGCCGCGTGCCGCATTGTCGAGCCGCGCGCTGACGCGGCTCCACCCTCCGCGGCGCGGCTCGACGTCCCCGTCACGAGCACCAGGGGCGGGTGCGGGCTCGTCCGTCGTTCCCTGTGCTGCCGGAGTCAGCCGATCGTGAGCTGCACGAGCAGGTGCAGGTTGAGCGCGATGATGAGGGCGGCGATGACCGCGCCGGTCGCCGTCGTCCGCCGCCGGTTCACCCAGCCGCCCATGACGTCGTGGCGGCTGGTCAGCCACAGCAGCGGCACCAGGGCGAACGGGATGCCGAAGCACAGCACCACCTGGGACCAGACCAGCGCCGTCGTGGGGTCCACGCCCAGCAGCAGGATGAGCAGCGCGGGGGCCAGCGTGACCAGCCGGCGCAGCAGCACCGGGATGGAGCGGCGCAGGAAGCCGGCCATCACCACCTGGCCGGCGTGCGTGCCGACCGACGACGAGGCGAAGCCCGAGGCGAGCAGCGCGATGCCGAACACGATGCCGGCGCCCCGGCCCAGCTCCTCGCCCAGGCCGGCGTGCACGGCCTCCAGGGAGCCGTCCATGCCGGTTCCGGTGAACAGCTGGGCGGCGACGACGAGCATCGCCGCGTTGATCAGCCCGGCGAAGCCCATCGCCAGCAGGACGTCGAGGCGCTGCGCGCGCAGCAGCCGTCGCCGTCCGCCCGCCGTCTTCCCGGCCGTGACGGCGTCGCCGTACCGGCCGGGGGTGAGCGCGGAGTGCACGTAGATGACGTGCGGCATCACGGTGGCGCCGAGGATTCCGGTGGCGAGGATCAGGCTCTCGGGGCCGGCGAACGAGGGCACCAGGCCGGCCGCCGCGCCCGCGACGTCGACGCCGGAGCCGATCAGCGTGTAGCCGAAGCCCAGGCCGATGACCAGGAGCAGGCCGGCGATGACCCGCTCGAAGGGGCGGTGCCCGCGCGACTGGGCGGCCAGCAGGACGAAGGCGACGACGGCGGTGATCACCCCGCCCACCGGCAGCGGGACGCCGAAGAGGAGGTACAGCGCGACCGCTCCGCCGACGATCTCGGCCAGGTCGGTGGCGATCGCGACCGCCTCGGCCTGCAGCCACAGCCCGCGGGTGACCGGGCGGGGCAGCCGCTCCCGGCAGAGCGTGGCGAGGTCGCGCCCGGTGGCCAGCCCCAGCTTGGCGGTCAGCGACTGGATGAGCATCGCCATGAGGTTGGCCGCGACGATCACCCAGAGCAGGGTGTAGCCGAACGAGGCGCCGCCGGAGAAGTTCGTCGCGAAGTTCCCCGGGTCGACGTAGGCGACGGCGGCGACGAACGCCGGGCCCAGCAGCGGCCACAGCCGCCGGCCGTTCGCCGGCTCCGCCGTGGGCGCGGCCGGGCGACCGCCGAGCTGGGTGGGGAGGAGCGCGGCGTCGGTCTTGGACAGGTACACGGGGACCTCGCACGGTGGGCTGGGGAGCAGGCAAGGCTTCCCTGCCCGCCGGCCGCGGACCGGTCGGGCCGTTCGGTGGCCCCGGAGGGCCATCCGGCGCGGTCGATAGGGTCCGCCGGGTGACCGCCCGACTCGTCCCGTCCGGCGCCGGGCTCCTGCGGGCATGACGCTCGCCTGCGTCGACATCGGGTCGACGTTCACCAAGGCCGCGCTGGTCGATCCGGCCACCGGGCACCTGCTGGCCACGGCCCAGGCGCCGACCACCCTGGACGACGTCGTCACCGGCGTCCTCGCCGCGACGGCGGGGTTCCCCGAGGCGCCCGTCGTGGCGTGCTCCAGCGCCGGGGGCGGGCTGCGGCTGGCGGTGGTCGGGTACGAGCAGCTGATCAGCGCCGAGGCCGGGCACCGGGCGGCGCTGTCGGCCGGTGCGCGGGTCGTGCACGTCGCCGCCGGGCTGCTGGACGCCGACCGGCTGGACGCGCTGCGGGCCGCGGAGCCGGACGTCGTCCTCCTGGTCGGGGGCACCGACGGCGGCGAGGCGTCGGTGCTGCGGGCGAACGCGGCTGTGCTCGCGTCTTCGGCCCCGGTGCAGGGTCCCAGTGCGAGCGCGCGAGTGCTGGGGGGCAGCGGGGTCCTTCCGCGGTCCGTCCCGGTCGTGCTCGCGGGCAACGTCGCCGTGCGGGACGAGGTCGCCGCCGTGCTGCGGGACGGCGGGCTGCCCGTGCACGAGGCCGACAACGTGCTGCCCGACATCGGCCGGCTGGCGCCCGAGTCCGCCCGGACAGCGATCCGCGCGGTCTTCCTCGAGCACGTGATCGGCGGCGGCCGGCTCTCCACCGACCCGGGGCTGCGATCCTGGGTCCGCGCGGTGACGCCGGACGCCGTCCTCGAGGGCGTGACGGTGCTGGCCCGCGTGCTCGCCCCGGAGCGGGTCTCCGTCGTCGTCCTGGACGTGGGCGGCGCGACCACCGACGTCTACTGCGTCCCGGACCCCGACGCCGAGCAGGCGACGCTGGGCCGGGAGGCGGTCGGCGTGCCGGCCCGTCGTCGGACCGTGGAAGGCGATCTGGGCGTCTCGTGGAGCGTGGAGGCGCTCCGGGCCGCGGCGGTGGCCGAGGGGCTGGGCGAGCCCGGCGACGACCCGTTGGACCTGGGCGAGGCGGCAGCGACCGTGGCGTTGCGCCGGCACCTGCGGGCCGAGGCCGGGTACGGCCCCGGCGGCGCGAGCGCCCGCTCTGCCGGCCTCGTGGTGCTCTCCGGGGGTGTCTTCCGCCATGCCGACCGGGCCGCAGTCGACCGGGTTCTCACGCGGGTGGCCGCGGATGCCGGTGGCGCCGGCAGCGTGCTCGCCGGGACGCCGGTGATCGTCGACCGGAGCTACGTCCTCGCCGCGATCGGGCTGCTCGCCGCCGAGCATCCGCACGCCGCCGCTGCGCTGGCCCGGGACCTGCTGGGGAGCCGGCAGCAGGTCATCCCGCCGGTCGGGTGACGCCGTCTCGGCGGGCGGCGAGCTCGCGGGCCCAGCCGTCGGAGGCGGCGGCGGTGAACTCGGCGACCTCGTCCGCCGCCATGTCGACGGCCGCGTAGCCGCCGCGCCCGGCGCCGACGCAGGCGAGGACGGTCGCCAGGCCCGCCGACCGCTGGAACGGCGACTGCCGCACCTGCCAGCCGACGACGGCCCGGCGCTGCAGCACCGCCTGTTCGCGGACCAGCCATCCGCTGCGGACGGCGAACGAGTCCGGCCCGGTCGCGTGGCCCAGGGCGGCGTACCGGCCCAGCCCGAGCGGCACGCCCAGGACCAGGAGCACCAGGCCGAGCGCGAGAACCCACCACCAGCCGAGCAGCGGCGTCACCACCGCACCGGCCGCGGTGACCAGGAGACCGGCCGTGAGGGCGCGGACGATCCGCCGTCGTCGCGCGGCCGGAGGATGGGGCAGCAGCGGGCCCGGCTCGGGGACGAGGCGGACGCCGACCGCCCGGCCCTCCTCGCGGGGCCCCAGCGGCAGCAGCTGCCCGCGTCGGGCGGCATCGCCCAGCCCGGTGACCAGGGCGCTGACCCGCGCCGCCCGCACCCAGCGCATGCCCACGCCCTCGGTGAGGGTCCAGCCGCGGATCCGGTCGATCTCCAGCTCGGTGTGCCGGCGGGTGACCAGCCCGCGCGCCGCGACCAGCGAGCCGCCCCGCCGGGTCAGCCGGAAGCCCCAGTTGACGACGGCGGCGCCGATGACCGAGCCCGCGACGAGCAGCACGAGCGCGATCCCGAGGGCGACGAGGAGCGACTGCACGCCGACGACCTCCACGCCGGGGACGTCGGGGCGGAACCGCTCGGGCAGCTCCTGGGCCAGCCGGAAGAGCCCGCCGACGGCGGCGAGCGGCACGGCCAGGTAGCTGCCGACCAGCGGGGCGTAGAGGAGCCAGCGGTTGTCGAACCGGGCGAACTGCTCCTCCGGCTCGGGCTCGGTGCCCTCGTCCGGCGCCGGCGTGGACCGGTGGGTGAGGACGGCGGCGCGCAGCCGGTCGCCCTCGGCGCGGGGAAGGCCGTCGACGACGAGCTCCTCCTCCTTGCCGTTGACCGCGCCGGCCGCGGCGTCGATGCGCACTCGGACCAGGCCGAACAGCCGGTGCAGCAGCGGGGTCTCCACCTCGACGCCGCGGATGCGGTCGTTCGGCACGGTGCGCACCGAGCGGGACAGCAGCCCGCGGGTGACGACGACCGAGGCGGGGCCGTCGGCGTAGGTGAACCGCCACCAGGAGAGGGCGGCGGTGGCCAGGGACAGCAGGGTGACGCCGACGACGAGGGCGACCACCGTCGTCGTCCCGCCGCCCAGGCCGGTGGCCGCGACGATCGGGATGACCGCCGGGACGAACTGCCGCGCCTGGCGGAAGGTCGCCGTGTGCACGAGGACGACGAGCGGCGAGGTCCGCCGTCCCGTCGTCGGTGGCTGGGGTGTCGGGGCGGTCATGTGGCCTGGTCGCGGACCTGCTCGGCCCGGTGGGCGAGGTCGTCGGCGACCTGCTGGGCGACGTTCGCCTCGAGGTGCCAGACCTGCACGGTGCCCTGCGACGACGCCGTCATCACCGCGACCGTGGAGAGCCCGAACATCTGCTGGAGCACGCCGCGGGTGACGTCGACGGTCTGGATGCGCGAGATCGGCACCAGCGTCCAGGTGCGGGTGAGCCAGCCGGTCAGCGTGTAGACCGCCTCGCCGGTCACCTCCCAGCGGTGCACGCGGAAGCGCACCCACGGCCGGATGCCGATGGCCACGACCGCGTAGACGAGGACCGCGGCGGGGACGAGCCAGCGCAGCAGCGGCATCGGGGCGGGGGCGTCGGACGGGACGAAGGTCGCGAACAGGGCCGCGCCGATGCCCAGGAACACGCTGCTGATGACGCCCTCGGTGACCCACAGCCCGATCGCCGAGCGGGACAGCGGCCAGGCCGGCTCGCGCACGGGCGACGGGGTCGTGGTCATCACGTCCATCCTTCCAGCCGCTCCCGGAGTGATTGCCCTTCCGACGGCACAGCGCCTCTCGTACGGGTGAACGTCCGGGGGTCGCCCCGCCACTCGTGGCGGCTTCTGGCTGGATGAACCGGTGACCGAGGCGGAATGCACAGGCTGAGCGTCGGTGGCCGGGTGACGCTGACCCTCTTCGTCGTCGTGATCGCCGTTGTCGCGGTCGTCCTGTTCATGTGCGGCCACAGCAACTGCCCGGGCGCCGCAGTGAGTGCATGGCAGACCGGCGCCACGGATGTGGACGCCAGGCTGGCCGAGCGGGCCCTGCAGCGGGTACCCGCTGCCGTCCGCTCGGCAGCGGCTTCGTTGGCCCGAGCCCGGCAGCTGCTCGACTCGGCGGCCACCCTCCTCGAGGCCGACCCCGACTCCGCCTACGTGCTCGCATACGACGCCGCCCGCCACGCCGGCATCG
Source organism: Blastococcus colisei (assembly GCF_006717095.1). Lineage (NCBI taxonomy): Bacteria > Bacillati > Actinomycetota > Actinomycetes > Geodermatophilales > Geodermatophilaceae > Blastococcus > Blastococcus colisei. The sequence goes on along the minus strand of NZ_VFQE01000002.1, from coordinate 944,961 downwards.
CGCTCCTCGCGCGGCAAGGTCTCCGGGCCACCGCCTCCGGCGGGCAGATTGCCGTCGAGCGCGTCCTGCGCGCGCAGTTCACCCGGGATTCGCCGACTTCCATGTTCTGCGCAGGTGTCGCAACGAGCTGGACTACCCGAGTGCTCATGCCCCCGAGACCGTGAGCAGCGGGGAGGCGGGCGAAGCGCTGCAGGCCGCGACCGAGATCGTCGCTCAGGCCGATCAGCTGCTGCCTCGGCTGGGCCTGTACTGACACTGGCTGTCCGCTGGAGCGTCCCGTCCGCCGCTGTGGACGTCGCCCATCTGGCGTGACGCTCTCGACGAACCGCGCGCCGTTGCGTGCCACGATGGAGTGCGTGATGCCGCAGCAGGTTCCGACCGTATCCGCCAGTGAGCTGCCCGAGGACGCCGTCGTCCTCGACGTCCGTGAGGACGACGAGTGGGTGCACGGCCACATCGAGGGTGCGACCCACATCCCGATGGGCGACGTCCCCACCCGGCTCGACGACCTCCCCGAGGGCGATCCGCTCTACGTCACCTGCCGCGGCGGCGGCCGGTCGGCGCGAGTGGCCGCGTGGTTGAACCAGAACGGGTTCGACGCGGTCAACGTCGGCGGCGGCATGGGCGAGTGGGAGGCGGCCGGCAAACCCATGGTGAGCGAGACCGGCCAGCCCCCCTTCGTCCGCTGACCCCGGCCCAGGCATAGGTACCTATACCTGCGGATCGGCCGCCAGAACGCACGTATAGGTACCTATGCCCGGGGGGCGGGTGCAGTGGGGCTGCCGTCAGCTCGGAAGCTGGTACTCCGCGAACTTGCTGCGCAGGTCTTTCTTCGAGAACTTGCCGACGCTGGTCTTGGGCACCTCGTCGATGAACTCCACGGCCTCGGGCATCCACCACTTGGCCACCAGCGGCTTGAGGTGTTCGAGGATCTCCTCCTCGGTCACCGACTCGCCCTCCTTGGTGACGACGCAGGCCAGCGGGCGCTCGTCCCACTTCGGGTGCGGGATGCCGATGACCGCGGCCTCCTTCACCGCCGGGTGGCTCATGATCGCGTTCTCCAGGTCGACCGAGCTGATCCACTCGCCGCCGGACTTGATGAGGTCCTTGGTGCGGTCGGCGATCCGGATCGAGCCGTAGGCGTCCATCGCCGCGACGTCGCCGGTCTTCATCCAGCCGTCCTCGGTGGTGAGCTCCACGCCCGCGTCGGGGTTGTAGTAGTCCTTCGCGCACCACGGCCCGCGCACCTGCAGCTCGCCGGTGGCCTTGTCGTCCCACGGCTGCGGCTCGAGGGTGTCGGCGTCGACGATCCGGGCCTCCACGCCCAGGAACGGGATGCCGGCGCGGGCACGCTGGGCCGCCTTGGTCTCGTCGTCGGCGTTCTCGTACCGGTTGGGCAGCACGCCGGAGGAGGCCACCGGGTGGGTCTCGGTCATGCCCCACGCCTGCAGGATCGGGATGCCGACCTGCTCGCGGTAGGCCTCGCTCAATGCCTTCGGGACGGCGGAGCCGCCGCAGCCGATGTCGCGCAGCTTGTGCGCCTTGCCGGCCAGGTGGGGGAGCACGCCCTGCCAGATGGTCGGGACGCCGGCGGTGAACGTGACGCCCTCGTCGATGATCAGCTTGGCGATCGCCTCCGGCTGCATGAGCGCGCCCGGCATCACCAGCGAGGCCCCGGCCGCGGGTGCGGCCTGCGCGATGCCCCAGGCGTTGGCGTGGAACATCGGCACGACCGGCATCGCGACGTCGCGGATGCCCAGGCCGAAGGCGTTCGGCGCCATCACGCCCATGGTGTGCAGCCACGTCGAGCGGTGGGAGTAGACGACGCCCTTCGGGTTGCCGGTGGTGCCGCTCGTGTAGCACATGGAGGCGGCCAGGGTCTCGTCCTCGACGTGGAACTCGACCGGCTCCGCCTCGGCCAGGAGCGTCTCGTAGTCGAGGATCCGGGCGTCGTCGGGGATCTCGTTGCCGCCGCCGTCGTCCATGACCACGACCTGCCGAACCGTCGTCATGGTGTCGATCAGCGGCCAGAGCAGGGGCAGCACCGTGCGGTCGACGAAGATGACCTCGTCCTCGGCGTGGTTGGCGATGTAGGTGAGCTGCTCGGGGAACAGCCGCACGTTGAGCGTGTGCAGCACGCGGCCGGTGCACGGCGCGGCGAAGTACAGCTCGAGGTGGCGCTGGCTGTTCCAGCCGAACGTGCCGACCCGGCCGTCGCTGCTGATGCCCAGGGTGTCCAGGACGCCACCGAGCTTGCGGGTGCGCTGTGCCCACTCCGCGTAGGTCGCCCGGGTCACGCCCCCGGGGTTGTTGGTGACGATCGTCCCGTCGCCGTAGTGCTGCTCGACGTGCCGGAAGATCGCGTCGACGGTCAGTGGGGTGTCCTGCATCAGCCCGCGCATAGCCGGATCCTGCCAGTGACCCGGCTCACCTTCCACCGGACTACGTGATGATCAGCTGACCCGGGCTCAGTGGGTGGTCGCAACACCCCTGAGCTGACCTGGGGGTCGGGGCATGGCGGAGACGGCGGAGCTGCAGCACCTGCGGCGGGCGTTCTGGCGAGGTATTCGCGACGGGCGGGCCACGGTGGCGGCGGCGAAGCAGGCCGGTGTGTCGCAGGCCCGTGGGTTCCGGTGGTTCCGCGAGTGTGGCGGGGTGTCACCTGTCGAACTGAGTGAGCCGAAGGGCCGGTATCTGAGCCTGCCCGAGCGGGAGGAGATCGCCTGCGCGCTGGAGCGGGGGGAGGGGGTGCGGGCCATCGCCCGGGGGCTTGATCGTGATGCGGGCACGATCAGTCGGGAGATCCGCCGCAACCGTCCGCCGGGCAGGCCGTATCGCGCCGTGCCGGCGCAGGCCGCGGCCGAGCAGCGGGCGCGCCGCCCGAAGCGGCACAAGCTCGCTCACCTGCCGCTGCGCGACCATGTGCAGGCCTGGCTGGAGGACAAGTGGTCACCGCAGGCGATCGCGGCCCGGCTGCGGCTGGACTTCGGTGACGATGAGGCGATGCAGGTCTCCCACGAGACGATCTACCGGTCGCTGTTCATCCAGGGCCGCGGGGAGCTGAGCCGGGAGCTGACCAAGCACCTGCGCACCGGCCGGGCGCTGCGCAAGCCGCGTAAGCGGGTGGACGGTCGGTCCGATCCCGACCGCCGTATCCCGGACAAGATCTCCATCCGGGAGCGGCCGGGCGACGCCGATGACCGCGCCGTGCCCGGGCACTGGGAGGGCGACTTCCTGATGGGCAAGAACAACCGCTCCGCGGTGGGCACCCTGGTCGAGCGCTCGACTCGGTTCACCATCCTGCTGCACCTGCCCGGCCCGCACGACCTGCTCGCCTTCCACGACGCCGTGGTGGCCGCGATGGGCGGGCTTCCGGCGGAGTTGCGCCGCTCGCTGGCCTGGGACCAGGGCCTGGAAATGCGCAACCACAAGCAGATCAGCATCGCCGCCGACCTGCCGATCTACTTCTGCGATCCGCACTCGCCCTGGCAGCGCGGCACCAACGAGAACACCAACGGCCTGCTGCGCCAGTACCTGCCCAAGGGCACCGACCTCTCGGTGCACAGTCCCGCAGACCTCGCCGCCATCGCGGCCTCACTCAACGGCCGGCCCCGCAAGGTCCTCGGCTGGCTCAAGCCCGACGAGGTCATCGGCCCACTATTGTCGGGCCATCAATCCACGGGTGTTGCGACCGCTCCGTGAATCCGCCTGACCTGATCGTCGGGGGTCCTACCTCGCGGTCGACGGTGAGGGAGGACCCCGAACGGTGAGGGAGGACGCGGGAGCCGCGGTCAGGGGGTGAGGACGACGGGCAGGTCGCGCAGGCCGCGGATCACGAACTCCGGACGTCGCTGCGCGGGGCGGCCCAGCTCCAGCCGCGACGTCCGCTCCAGCAGCGCGCCGAACGACGCCTGCAGCTCGACGCGGGCCAGCGGGGCGCCGATGCAGAAGTGCACGCCGGCGCCGAAAGAGATGTGCGGGTTCTCGGTGCGGCCGACATCGAGGGTCTCCGGCTCGGCGAACACCGCCGGGTCGTGGTTGGCCGAGCCGAGCAGGGCCGCGATCTTCTGGCCGCGCTCCACCGTGATGCCGCCGATCTCGACGTCCTCGGTCGCGGTGCGCTCGAACAGCTGCAGCGGGGAGTCGAAGCGCATCAGCTCCTCGATCGCCGTCGGCAGCAGGGCCGGGTCGTTCCGCAGCCGCTGCAGCTGGTCGGGATGCTCCAGCAGCGCCAGCAGGCCGTTGCCGCTCACGTTGACCGTGGCTTCGTGCCCGGCGTTGAGCAGCAGGATGCAGGTCGTCACCAGCTCGTCCTCGGTGAGCCGGTCGCCCTCGGCGTCCCGGACGCCCACCAGGTGCGAGAGCAGGTCCTCGCCCGGGGCGCGACGGCGGTCGGCGGCCAGCCCCCGCAGGTAGGCGACGAACTCCGCCGCGGCGCGCTCGGCGTCGTCCTCGATCTCCGTCGTCCGGCCGTACTCGTACATCTTCACGATCGCGTTCGACCACGGCCGCAGCAGCGGCCGGTCGGCGTCCGGCACGCCCAGCAGCTCGGCGATGACCGCGACGGGCAGCTCCTCGGCCATGCCGGTGAGGACGTCGACCGGCTCGGAACCGGCCGAGCGATCCACCAGCCCGTCGACCAGCGAGCGGGCGAGGTCCTCCACCCACGGCCGCAGCCGCTCGACGTGCCCCCGGGCGAAGGCGGCGCTGATCAGCCGGCGCAGCCTCGTGTGGTCCGGCGGCTCCATCTCCAGGATCGCGTTGCGGTGGATCAGGTTGAAGCTCTCGAACCGCTCGGCCGGCTGCTTGTCCGCCCAGATCCGGCCGAGCCGGCGGTCCCGCAGGACGGCGTTGGACTCGGCGTGGGTGAACGCCAGCCAGAGCCCGAGGCCCGCGTGCCACTGGACCGGCGCGACCGCACGAGCCCGGGCGAAGGAGGGATACGGGTCGGCGACGACGGCGGGGTCAGCCAGGTCGAGCGGAACGGCGGTCACGCGCACGAGCCTATGGAGTGCAGTCACGACGCCGGTCACTTCCGGATCGGGACCCCACATACGCTGCACCGCATGGCTTCCCGCAAGCGCTCCTCCGCCCCCGCCGCCGCGCCGGAGGGCATCAACCCGAAGGCCCCGTGCTTCTGCGGGTCCGGTCGCCGCTACAAGCACTGCCACGGGTCGGGCTACGCCCCGCCGGTGACCCGGCCCTTCGAGGGCCTGCCGGGTGAGGCCGACTGGGTCGCCCTGCGCGAGCTGGTGCCGGCGGCCACGGCCGTGCTGCGGACGACGGACGGCCGCGAGGTCACCCTCGCCAGCGTCCTGCCCGGTGGCACCCCGGCCCTGGTGCGGGCCAACGGCGAGATCGTGGTCGGCGCCCAGATGCATGCGTCCTCCGACGACGTCAGCCGCGACATCGGCACGTCGCTCGCCGCGGCGCTCGAGGCCCCGGCCGGCGCTCCGGTCGACCCGGGCCCGATCGGCGCCGCCGGCTCGGCCGGTCCGCGACTGCAGGAGCTGCTCGACCTCTCGGCGCCGTTCGAGGTGACCGTGCACGACGACTTCGGTTTCTGGCTGGAGGGGACCGATCCGTCCGCCGCGGCCATGGCCGGTCTGGAGCCCGCCAACGAGGCGATCCTGCCGACCGTCCGCCTGGAGGGGCTCGAGGCGGCGTACTGGGTGCGGCCGGGAGACGAGCGGGCTCACCTGCGCTGGGTGCGGCCGGAGCCCGAGGAGAAGCTGCTCGACGCGCTCGCCCGGCTCTCGGCGTCGGGCCAGATCCTGCTCGGCGAGGGAACCCGCTACGCCGGAGCCTTCCGCGCCCTCGGGCTCGTCGTCCCCGTCTGGGACCTGCCCGCCGACATCGCGGCAGAGGACTGGGTGGGGCCGGCGACGGAGTTCCAGTCCCGGCTCGAGCAGGCACTGGCCGTGACCGAGCCGCTGACCTCCGACGAGCGCCGGGCCCGAGCCGGCCTGATCTCCCGGCAGATCACGCTCCGCTGACCCCTTCTGGGGTATTGCTCGCGCTCTGCCGGGTTCTGCCTCACTCCACCAGCACGAGCACGACCCCAGAAATGCGGTCTGTGACGACGCGGGAACCGCTGCAGCGCGCCCACGCCGAGGTGTCGCGGGCGTTACGCCATCGTGACAACTATCGGGCCGACGGGGGTTGACGGCGGCAGTTGTTAGCGCTCACATTGGCTTCGCTCGCGTCGCGCGGGCCTGCGCCGTGTCGACCGGGTCGAGTGGCGGCAGATGTCTCGAAGAGGAGATCACACGTGAGCAGGAAGCTCGGCTTGACCGCCGCGAGCGCCGTCCTGGCGCTCACGCTGGCGGCATGTGGCGGCGAGGGCGCCGGCAGCAACAACGACACGTCGGACGCGGCCCCCGAGGACCTCTCGATCGGTGTCTCGATGCCGACCGAGACGTCCGAGCGGTGGATCGCCGACGGCAACTCCGTCCAGGAGCAGCTGGAGGCCGAGGGCTACGAGGTCGACCTGCAGTACGCCGGCGACGACATCCCGACCCAGGCCCAGCAGGTGGACTCGATGATCACCCAGGGCGTCGACGCCCTGATCGTCGCCGCCATCGACGGCACGGCGCTGTCCAGCCAGCTGCAGGCGGCCGCCGACGCCGGCATCCCGGTCATCTCCTACGACCGGCTGATCCGCGACAGCGAGAACGTCGACTTCTACGTCAGCTTCGACAACTTCCAGGTCGGCGTCGCGCAGGCCGAGTCGCTGGTCGAGGGCCTCGGCGAGGGCGGTCCGTTCAACATCGAGCTGTTCGCCGGCTCGCTGGACGACAACAACGCCCACTTCTTCTTCGACGGCGCCATGTCGGTGCTGCAGCCGCTGATCGACGCCGGCACCCTGGTCGTCCCCTCGGGCCAGACCGACATCGAGCAGGTGGCCATCCTGCGCTGGCAGCAGGAGACCGCGCAGCGGCGCATGGAGGACCTGCTGACCTCCTCCTACAGCGGCGGCCAGCAGCTCGACGGCGTCCTCTCGCCGTACGACGGCCTGTCCCGCGGCATCATCACCGCCCTGCAGAACGCCGGGTACGGCCCGACGATCAGCGAGGGTGACCGCCCGATGCCGATCGTCACCGGCCAGGACGCCGAGATCGCCTCGGTCAAGCTCATCGCCGACGGTGTCCAGTACTCGACGATCTTCAAGGACACCCGTCTGCTGGCCGAGCAGGCCGTGGTCGCCGCCCAGGCGTTCCTCGAGGGCGAGGAGCCGGAGGCCAACGACACCGAGACCTACGACAACGGCGTGAAGGTCGTCCCGTCGTACCTGCTCCCGATCGAGACCGTGACGGCCGACAACATCCAGGAGGTCCTGGTCGACAGCGGCTACTGGACGGCTGAAGAGGTCGCGTCGGGCCAGGCCGAGGGCTGATCCGCACCACCTGAACGCCGGTCGGGCTCGGCGCCGCTACCGCCGCCGGGCCCGACCGGGCACCATCTGCACCACACCGCACGACCCGGCACCACCACGCACCCGTACCACCCGCACGCCACGGGGGCCGGACGGACGCCGTCCGGACGCTCGTGCGCTCCCCATCCGGCCGCCCACGCCCGGCGAAGCGCCGCCCGTAGCCGACCGCCACCATCCGACCGCCCGGATCCGGGCGCGGGAGACGAGGACAGCGGAGTCCATGGACGACTACATCCTGGAGATGCGCTCCATCACCAAGACGTTTCCCGGCGTGAAGGCGCTCGAGGACGTCAACCTCGCCGTACGGCGCGGTGAGATCCACGCGATCTGCGGCGAGAACGGCGCCGGCAAGTCGACGCTGATGAAGGTTCTCTCCGGCGTCTACCCGACCGGCAGCTACGACGGCGAGATCGTCTACGACGGGGAGTCGGTGCACTTCGGCGACATCCGCGACAGCGAGCACGTCGGCATCGTCATCATCCACCAGGAGCTCGCGCTGGTGCCCTTCCTCTCGATCGCCGAGAACATCTTCCTGGGCAACGAGCGCACCGGCCGCGGCGGCCTCATCGACTGGAACAGGGCCAACGCCGACGCCGACGAACTACTGCGCCAGGTCGGCCTGCGCGAGCACTCGGTGACCCCGGTCGGGCAGCTCGGCGTGGGCAAGCAGCAGCTGGTCGAGATCGCCAAGGCGCTCTCGAAGGACGTGCGGCTGCTCATTCTCGACGAGCCGACGGCGGCGCTGAACGACACCGACTCCGCGCACCTGCTGGGTCTGCTCCGCGACCTCAGGGAGCGCGGCATCACCTGCATCATGATCTCGCACAAGCTCAACGAGATCACCGCCATCGCCGACCGCGTCACCGTCATCCGCGACGGGAAGACCGTGGAGACGCTGGAGCTGGCCGCCGGCGAGGTCACGCAGGAGCGCATCATCCGCGGCATGGTCGGCCGCGACCTGGAGAGCTACTACCCCGAGCGGGAGTCGGACCCCGGCGAGGAGGTGCTGCGCGTCGAGGACTGGACCGTGTGGCACCCGACCCAGGAGCGGAAGGTCGTCGACGGCGCGCACTTCTCCGTCCGCGCCGGCGAGGTCGTGGGCATCGCCGGGCTCATGGGCGCCGGCCGCACGGAGCTGGCGATGAGCATCTTCGGCCGCTCGTACGGACGGAACATCGCCGGCCGCGTCTTCATGCACGGCAAGGAGATCAAGGCGCGCAGCGTCGCCGAGGCCATCGACAACGGCATCGCCTACGCCACCGAGGACCGCAAGAAGTACGGCCTCAACCTGATCGAGGACATCCGCCGCAACGTCTCCGCGGCCGCCCTCGGCAAGCTCTCGCGCCGCGGCTGGGTCAACGGCAACGAGGAGATCAAGGTCGCCGAGGGCAGCCGGCGCAGCATGAACATCAAGGCGCCGACGGTCATGTCGGTGGTCGGCAAGCTCTCCGGCGGCAACCAGCAGAAGGTCGTCCTGTCGAAGTGGCTCTACACCGACCCGGACGTGCTGGTCCTCGACGAGCCCACCCGCGGCATCGACGTGGGCGCCAAGTACGAGATCTACACGATCATCAACCGACTGGTGGCGGCCGGGAAGGCCGTCGTCGTCATCTCGTCGGAGCTGCCGGAACTGCTCGGCATCTGCGACCGCATCTACACCCTCGCGGCCGGGCGGATCACCGGTGAGGTGCCGGTGCGTGAGGCCACCCAGGAGAACCTGATGGAGCTCATGACTCAGGACAAGGAGCTGGCGGCATGACCAAGATGGTCCCGCAGACGGAGGAGATCGCCCCGGCGCCGGGTGCTGCCAAGCAGGCGAAGGAGCAGGCGACCGACAGCAACCCGCTGCACCTGCTCACCCGCAACCTGCGCACCAGCGGCATCTACATCGCCTTCGTCGCGATCGTGGTGCTGTTCGCCATCCTCACCGACGGCGTCTCGCTGAGCCCGCGCAACGTCACGAACATCGTCCTGCAGTACAGCTACATCCTCGTTCTCGCGATCGGCATGGTCATCGTGATCATCGCCGGTCACATCGACCTGTCGGTCGGCTCGGTGGTGGCGCTGTGCGGCGCGGTCTCCGCGGTGCTGGTCATCCAGCAGGGCTACCCGACCTGGGTCGGCATCGTCGCCGCACTCGCCGTCGGCATGGCGGTAGGGGCCTGGCACGGCTTCTGGGTCGCCTACGTCGGCATACCGGCCTTCATCGTCACCCTCGCCGGCATGCTGCTCTTCCGCGGCCTCACGCTGCAGGTGCTCGACAACATCTCGCTGTCCCCGTTCCCCCGCGAGTACAGCCGCATCGCCACCGGCTTCCTGAACGGGCTCATCGGCGGGGACGGCTACGACGCCTTCACCCTGCTCATCGGCGGCATCGCCGTCGCCGGATACGCGGTGAGCAGCTGGCGGTCGCGGATGGCCCAGCTTCGCTACGAGCAGCCGGTCGAGAGCCTGCCCCTGTTCATCGCCAAGATCGTCGCCGTGGCGGCCGTCGTCATGGCCTTCGCCTGGCAGCTGGCGCACTCCCGCGGGCTGCCGATCGTGCTGATCATCCTGGCCGTCCTGGTCATCGTGTACGGCCTGGTCACCAAGCGGACGATCTTCGGTCGTCAGGTCTACGCGATCGGCGGCAACCTGTCGGCGGCGATGCTCTCGGGCGTGAAGGTCAGGAAGGTCAACTTCTGGATCTTCGTGAACATGGGCTTCCTGGCGGGGGTGGCCGGCGTCATCTACTCCTCGCGCATGAACGGGGCGCAGCCGTCGGCCGGCGAGATGTTCGAGCTGGACGCCATCGCCGCGGCCTTCATCGGCGGTGCGGCCGTCACCGGCGGGGTCGGCACCGTCGTCGGCGCGATGGTCGGCGGTCTGATCATGGCGGTCATGAGCAACGGCATGCAGCTCATGGGCGTCGAGCAGCCGATCCAGTCGGTGGTCAAGGGCCTGGTGCTCCTGCTCGCCGTCGCCTTCGACGTCTACAACAAGCGCCGCGCCGGCGCATCGCGCTGACGACGACCCCGGTCCGCCGCCCGCCCGGTCGGGCCGTCAGCAGAGGAGACGGGGTGGCGTCCCAGGTGGCGGCGTCCCGCCCACCCGGCTTGGCGGACGTCGCGGCGCGGGCCGGGGTGTCGCACCAGACCGTCTCGCGGGTGATCAACGCGCACCCGAGCGTGGCGCCGCTGACCCGGGAACGGGTGCAGCAGGCGATCGCCGAGCTCGGGTACCGGCCCAATCGGGCGGCCCGCGCGCTGGTCACCGGGAGCAGTCACACCATCGGCCTGGTCACCGTCAAGATCAACCAGTACGGGCCCGCGCAGACGATGCTGGGGCTGGAGAACGCGGCACGGGCCGCCGGCTACTCGCTCAGCGTCTCGATCCTGGACGACGCGACCGCCGGGGCGATGCGTGAGGCGGTGGACACCTTCGTGGCCCAGCGGGTCGACGGCATCGTGGCGCTGTCCACCTACGACGACGCCGCAGAGGCGCTCGCCGCACTCGACCCCGTGGTGCCGCTGGTCGCCGTCCAGGTGGGCGGGGCCGAGGACCGCCCGGCCGTCGGCGTGGACCAGGAGACCGGTGCCCGCCTGGCCACCCGGCACCTGCTCGGCCTCGGCCACCGGACCGTGCACCACGTCGCCGGACCAGCCGACTCCCAGGAGGCCCGAGGACGAATCGAGGGCTGGCGGTCGGAGCTGCTGGCCGCCGGCGCACCGGTGCCCGAGGACATGCTGCGCGGGGACTGGACGCCGTCCTCGGGATACCTCGCCGGCAAGGTGCTCGCCGCCCGCATCCGCGGCGGGGAGGACGTCACGGCCGTGTTCACGGCCAACGACCAGATGGCGCTCGGGCTGCTCGCCGCACTGCACGAGGGAGGCCTGCGCGTACCGGAGGACGTCAGCGTCGTCGGGTTCGACGACCTGCCCGAGGCGGCGTACTTCACGCCTCCGCTGACCACCGTGCGGCAGGACTTCGCCGAGCTGGGACGGCGGGGGGTGCAGCTGGTCCTCGCCCGGATGAAGGGGGAGGACCTGCACCCCGAGCCCGTTCCCCCGGCCCTGCTGGTGCGGTCCAGCACGGGTCCGTCCCCGGCCCGAGCGTGAGGCGGCCCTCTCTGTTAGCGCTAACATCCGGTTGCTTGCCGCGTCCGGCGGTCGACCGGATCGTCGGCGCCAGGCCTGTTCCCGGTGGTCGAAAGGGTCCCCTCACATGACGACGGATGCCGGCGAGGCGATCACCGGCGGTCGCACGGCCCTGGGGATCGAGCTCGGGTCGACCCGGATCAAGGCGGTGCTGATCGGTCCGGACCACGCGCCGCTCGCCGTCGGCAGCTCCGACTGGGAGAACCAGTACGTGGACCGGCTGTGGACGTACTCGCTGGACGCCGTCTGGACGGGCGTGCAGCAGAGCGTTGCGGCCCTGGCGGACGACGTGCGGCGACGCCATGGGGTCGAGCTGGCAGGAGTCGGCGCCCTCGGTGTGTCGGCGATGATGCACGGCTACCTCGCGTTCGACGCCGACGGTGAGCTGCTCACGCCGTTCCGCACCTGGCGCAACACGAACACGGGCCGGGCAGCCGAGCGGCTCAGCGCGGAGTTCGGCGTCAACATCCCGCACCGGTGGAGCGTCGCCCACCTCTACCAGGCGATCCTGGACGGCGAGGAGCACGTCGGCCGGGTGGACCACCTGACGACCCTGGCCGGCTACGTGCACTGGCAGCTCACCGGCGAGAAGGTCCTCGGCATCGGTGACGCCAGCGGCATGCTCCCGATCGACACCGCCACCACCGACAGGGCCACCCGCGGGTACGACGCCACGATGCTGGCCCGATTCGACCAGCTGGCCGCCGAGGCCGGGGTCGAGCTGACCCTCGCCGAGCTGCTGCCGGCGATCGCGGTCGCCGGCCGGCCGGCCGGCGAGCTCACCGAGGCGGGCGCGGCGCTGCTCGACCCGACCGGGCGGCTGCGCCCCGGCATCCCGCTCTGCCCGCCCGAGGGTGACGCGGGCACGGGGATGGTCGCCACCAACTCGGTCGCTCCGCGCACCGGCAACGTCTCCGCCGGAACTTCGATCTTCGCCATGGTCGTGCTCGAGCGCGAGCTCGCCCGGGTGCACCGCGAACTGGACCTTGTCACCACGCCGGCCGGGGACCCGGTGGCCATGGTGCACTGCAACAACGGGGCCAGTGAGCTGGACGCCTGGGTCGGGCTGTTCGCCGAGTTCGCCCGGACGCTGGGCGTCGACGTCGACTCGTCGGAGGTGTTCGAGACGCTGTTCGCCGCCGCACTGGACGGTGCCAGCGACTGCGGCGGGATGCTCGCCTACAACTACCTCTCCGGGGAGCCGATCACCGGCCTCGAGGAGGGCCGACCGCTCTTCCTGCGGTCCCCGGACAGCAGGCTGAGCTTGAGCACCTTCATGCGGACCCACCTGTTCGCGTCCCTGGCCACGCTTCGGATCGGCATGGACGTCCTGCAGAAGACCGAAGGCGTGCGGCTGGACCGGATGTTCGCGCACGGCGGCCTGTTCAAGACCGAGGGCGTCGCGCAACGCTTCCTGGCCGCTGCCATCGACACCCCGGTCTCAGTCGGCGACGTCGCCGGCGAGGGGGGCGCCTGGGGCATCGCCGTCCTGGCCGCCTTCGCGACCAGTGGCTCGTCGGAACGGAGCCTGGCGGACTACCTGGACACCACGGTCTTCACCGGCACGGCCCTGCGGAATCATCTGCCCGACCCGGTCGACGTCGAGGGCTTCGACGCGTTCATGCGGCGGTACGTCGCCGCGCTCCCGGTCGAGCGGGCCGCCGTGGACCACGTCGGGGTCGGCCACCAGCAGACCGACGACACCGGGACGACCTCCGCCGTCCTGACCGAGGAGCAGCCGGCATGATTTCACCCCACGAAGACGCTCCGCTGGCGCTCCACGTCTCCGCGGGGACCCCGAACGCACCGACCGAGCGAGGGACCCACCGAGAGCTGCGCGAGCACGTCGCCGCGCTGCACGGCGAGCTGACCCGCTACGCGCTGGTCACCTGGACGGCGGGCAACGTCTCCGCGCGGGTGCCGGGTGAGGAACTGTTCGTGATCAAGGGCAGCGGCGTCTCCTACGACGAGCTGAGCTGGGAGGGCATCACCGTCTGCGACCTCGACGGGACCGTGGTCGACGGGGTCAAGGCGCCGTCGTCGGACACCGCCGCGCACGCCTACGTCTACCGGCACCTGCCGGAGGCGGGCGGACAGGTGCACACGCACAGCCCGTACGCCGCGGCCTGGGCCGCGCGCGGCGAGGAGATCCCGTGCGTGCTGACGGCGATGGCCGACGAGTTCGGCGGCCCGATCCCGGTGGGCCCGTTCGCGCTCATCGGCGATGACTCGATCGGCCAGGGCGTCGTCGCGACGCTCTCCGGGTCCCGCTCGCCGGCGGTGCTCATGCAGAACCACGGCGTCTTCACCATCGGGGCGAGCGCGAAGGCGGCGGTCAAGGCCGCGGTCATGACCGAGGACGTCGCCCGCACCGTGCACCTCTCCCGCCAGCTGGGCGAGCCCATCCCGATCGCGCAGGCCGACATCGACTCGCTCTACGCGCGCTACCAGAACGTGTACGGACAACGCTGATGGAGGAACCTGTGACTGCCCCGTTCGAAGGCCGCGAGGTCTGGTTCCTGACCGGCAGCCAGGGGCTGTACGGCGAGGAGACCCTCCAGCAGGTCGCGTCCCAGTCCCAGCGCGTGGCGGCCGCGCTCGACGAGGCCGGCGAGGTCCCGGTTCGCGTCGTCTGGAAGCCGGTGCTGAAGGACGCGGCCGCCATCCGCCGGATCATGGGGGCGGCCAACGAGGACGCGGCCTGCCTCGGCGTCATCACCTGGATGCACACGTTCTCCCCGGCGAAGATGTGGATCCCCGGGCTGGACGCGCTGCGCAAGCCGCTGCTGCACCTGCACACCCAGGCCGACGCCGCCCTGCCCTGGGCGACGATCGACATGGACTTCATGAACCTGAACCAGGCCGCCCACGGCGACCGCGAGTACGGGTTCATGCTCACCCGGCTGCGGGTGCCGCGGACGACGGTTGCCGGGCACGTGTCCAACCCTCGGGTGCGCGCGCGGGTCGGCTCGTGGGCCCGAGCGGCCGCGGGTGCCGCCGCCGCGCGTGGTCTCAAACTGGCCCGGTTCGGCGACAACATGCGCAACGTCGCGGTCACCGAGGGGGACAAGGTCGAGGCGGAGATCCGCTTCGGCATGTCGGTGAACACCTGGGGCGTGAACGACCTGGTGGCCGTGGTCGACGCGGTGCAGGAGGCCGCCGTCGACGACCTGGTCGAGGAGTACGCCGAGGTCTACGAGATGTCGGCCGACGTGCTCCCGGGCGGGGACCGGCACGAGGCGGTGCGGTACCAGGCGCGGATCGAGGCCGCGCTGCGGTGGTTCATGGAAGAGGGCGGCTTCGGGGCGTTCACGACGAACTTCGAGGACCTCGGCGGCCTGCGCCAGCTCCCGGGGCTCGCCGTCCAGCGGCTGATGGCCGACGGCTACGGCTTCGGCGGCGAGGGCGACTGGAAGACCTCGGCGCTGCTCCGGGTGCTCAAGGTGGCCAGCGCCGGACTGCCCGGCGGGACGTCGTTCATGGAGGACTACACCTACGACCTCGAGGTGGGCAGCGAGAAGATCCTCGGCGCCCACATGCTCGAGGTCTGCCAGACGATCTCCGGCGAGAAGCCGCGGCTGGAGGTGCACCCGCTGGGCATCGGCGGCCGCGAGGACCCGGCCCGCCTGGTCTTCACCGCGGCCCCGGCGCCGGGCGTCGTCATCGGCTGGTCCGATCTCGGTGACCGGTTCCGGTGGGTCGCCAACGAGATCGACGTCGTCGAGCCCGACGAGCCGCTGCCCAACCTGCCGGTGGCCCGCGCCGTCTGGGAGCCGCGGCCGGACTTCGCGACGGCGACCGAGGGCTGGCTGACCGCCGGCGGGCCGCACCACACGGTGCTGACCACCCAGCTCGGTGCCGACGAGCTCACCGACCTGGCCGAGGTGTTCTCGACCGAGCTCGTGCTGATCGACGCCGACACCACGCGGCGGTCGCTGGCCAAGGAGCTGCGCTGGAGCGCGGCCTACCACCGCCTCAACCAGCGCCTGTAGCAGCGACACCGCGAGGCGCCCCAGGTCCTCGGAAGCTTGTGCTCTGCTTACAGGGGGAAGCAGAGCACGAGCATCCGCGGAACACCCTCAGAGGTGGCGGATCAGGTACCGGAAGAAGCCGGCGCCGCGGTGCAGGGCCGCGACCGAGATGCGCTCGTCGGCGGCGTGCAGGGCGGCCAGTTCGTCCTTGCTCAGGTCGAACGGCATGAAGCGGTAGACGCTGTCGCACACCTGGCTGAAGTGCCGGGCGTCGCTGGCCTGCACCATCACGTACGGCGCCACCGCCGCTTCCGGGTACACCGACCGGACCGCCGCGCTCACCAGCGCGAACGCCTCGTTGTCGGCCCGGGACACCGGTGAGGGGTCGTTGCCCGAGACGACGCGCAGCTCGACGCTCGGGTCGTCGATGACCCGCCGCAGCCGGTCGACCGTCGACTCGACCGTCTCGCCCAGAGCGATCCGGATGTTGGCGTGCGCCCGGGCGCGCGTGGCCAGCACGTTGCGGGCCGTGCTGCCCTCGAGCTGGGTGATGGCGACCGTGGTGCGCACCAGCGCGTTCGCCTCGCGGCTGGCTCCGGACAGGACCTTCGCCAGCGCCGGCCGCAGGTATTCCGCATGGGCGAAGAGGGCGCGGTAGCCGAGGGGTGCGTGCCGGCCGAGGGCGTCGACCATCCCCAGGACGACGTCGTGCAGGCGGGCGGGGAACGGGTGGTCCTCGATCCGCAGGATGGCGCGGGCCAGCCGCGCGGGGGCGCCGCCGCGGACCGGTGCGGACGCGTGACCACCGGCGTCGGTCGTGACCAGCTCGACGTCCAGCAGGCCCTTCTCCGCCAGCCCGACGACGGCGGTCTGCCCCGGGACGCCGGGGAAGACCCCGCTCACCACGGCGCCGCCCTCGTCGATGACAGCCCACGGCCGGACGCCACGGGCGGCGAGGGCCTCGACCGCCAGCTGCGCCCCGACGCCGGCCACCTCCTCGTCGTTGCCGAACGAGAGGTAGACGTCGCGGGCGGGGGTGAACCCGGCGGCGACCAGGGACTCCACCGCTTCCAGGATCGCGACCAGGGCGCCCTTGTCGTCGATGGCGCCGCGGCCGTGCACCACGCCGTCCTCGATCAGTCCGGAGAACGGGTCGCGGGTCCAGTCCTGCCCGGCCACCGGGACGACGTCGTAGTGCGCCATGAGCACCAGGGGTGGCAGGTCGGTGCCGCTCGACCACCGGTAGAGCAGCGCGCCGTCGCCCAGCACCTCCCGCTCCAGCACCCGGTGGGTCTGCGGGTAGAGCTCGGTCAGGCGGTGGCGGAACTGCTCGAACGCGGCGGCGTCGCGCTCCTCCGGGTCGCGCGAGGAGATCGTCGGGATGCGGACCAGCTCCGCCAGCCGCCCGGCAGCGGCGTCGGCGTCCAGACCGTCGAGGTCGGCCGGCTCCGGGAACGTCTCGGGTGGCCTGAAGCGGGCCACCCGGCGGGCGGCCACGGACACCGCGGCACCGCAGGCCGCGGCGAGCAGAGCGCCCTTCACCGGGTCCCCTCGGGTACCGGCCCGGTCGCCGATGCGATGGAACGGACGTCGGTGGCAGCCGGGGCGTCGCGGGCCACCGGGCAGGACATGCAGCGGGGACCGCCCCGGCCGCTGCCGAGCTCCGACCCCGCGATCCGCACGACCTCGATGCCGGCCGCCTCGAGCGCGGCGTTGGTGACCGTGTTCCGCTCGTAGGCCACGGCCAGGCGGGGCGCCAGCGCGAGGGTGTTGTTCCCGTCGTCCCACTGCTCGCGCTCGGCGGTGACCGGATCGAGGCCGGTGTCGATCACCCGGAGCCGGTCGATCCCCATCGCCGCCGCGGCGGCGGTCAGGAAGGGCTGCGGGCCGGCGACCGCGAGCTCGGCCGTGTCGGCATCGTCGGCCACGCCGTCCGGGGCGGTGACGGTCCAGGCGACCAGCGAGTCGGCGACCGCGGGATACATGACCATGGCGTCGGCGTCGACCATCGTGGCGATGGTGTCCAGGTGCATGGTCGCCCGCTGCTGGGCGATGGGGACGACGAGCACGGTGTGCGCCAGCCGCCGGGCGAACAGCCGACGGGCCAGGCGTTCGGCCCCGCCGGGCGTCGTCCGTTCGCCGACCCCGACGGCCACGACGCCCTCGGCCAGCAGCAGGACGTCCCCGCCCTCCAGGTGCTCCAGGCGCGCGCCGTAGAGCTGCTCCACCCCGGCGAACCGTGGGTGGTGGGCGTAGACGGCCGCGGTGATCGTGCTCTCGCGGTGCCGCGCGGGCATGGCCAGCGACGTCACCGCCACCTCGTCGCCCACCCAGACCGAGGAGTCCCGGGTGAACAGCAGGTTGGGCAGCGGGGGGACGACGAAGTCGCCGCGGTCCATGACCTCGTAGGCCAGCCCCTTGCCGCCGCGGAGCTCGTCGTGGGCCAGGCCGGCGATCAGGGTGCGGGCCAGGTCCTCGGGGGCCAGGCCGGTCAGGTGCATGGTGGTCGACCGCTGCAGGGTCGCGCCCAGCCGGGGGTCGTCGACCGCTGCGGCGATCAGCTCGGCCCGGGCGGAGGGGAAGGACAGCACCTCGGCCAGCAGCCGGTCCAGGTGCAGCACCTCGACGCCACGGTCGGTCAGGGCCTGGGCGAACGCGTCGTGCTCCTCCTGGGCGCGGTCCACCCACGGGACGCCGTCGAAGAGCAGCTCGTCGTTGTTGCGCGGGGTCAGCCGCCGCAGCTCGGCGCCGGGGCGGTGCAGCAGCACGGTGCGCAGCCGGCCGACCTCGCTGGTGGCGCCCATGAGGGGCGCCTCTGACGGGGACTCGATCATGCCCAGAGGCTGGCACAGGGGGAGCCCGTGCCGCCCGTCGGTGCCCGGCGACCCGCTGGATAGTGTGGCGAACCGGCCGGCAGCGAGGCGGGCCATCGGCGACACGGAGGAACGCGTGGACCTGTTCGACCTGACCGGCAAGGTGGCCGTCGTCACCGGCGGCACCCGCGGCATCGGCCTGATGATGGCCCGCGGTCTGCTCCAGGCGGGGGCCCGCGTCTACATCTCCTCCCGCAAGGCCGAGGCCGGGGACGCCGCCGTCGCCGAGCTGGCCGAGTTCGGCACCGCCGTCTCCATCCCGGCCGACCTCTCCACCGAGGCCGAGTGCGTCCGGCTCGCCGAGGAGGTGGGCCGGTCCGAGGAGCGGGTGCACATCCTCGTGAACAACGCCGGCGCCACCTGGGGCGAGCCGCTGGAGACCTTCCCCGAGTCGGCGTGGGACAAGCTGCTCGACCTCAACCTGAAGTCGCCGTTCTTCCTCACCCGCGCGTTCCTGCCCACGCTCCAGGCGGCCGCGACCGACGGCGACCCGGCCCGCATCGTGAACGTCGGCAGCATCGACGGCCTGCACGTCAACCCGATGCCGACCTACTCCTACGCCGCGAGCAAGGCAGGTCTGCACCAGCTCACCCGCGTGCTCGCCAAGGAGTTGGGCCCGAAGGGGATCACGGTGAACGCGGTCGCCCCGGGGCCGTTCGAGTCGAAGATGATGGCCGCCACCCTGGACGCGTTCGGGGCCGAGATCGCCGCGAAGTCGCCGCTGGGCCGCATCGGCCGCCCCGATGACATGGCCGGCGTCGTCGTCTACCTGGCCAGCCGGGCCGGTGCGTACGTGACCGGCGCCGTCATCCCCGTCGACGGCGGCATCGCCACGACGTCCTGACCCGCGCTCCCACCGGTGATCAGGTCTCCTGATCGTCGGTGGTCCTCCCTCACGGTCGACGGTGAGGGAGGACGCGCGACGGTGAGGGAGGACGCCCTCCGGCGGGAGTCAGGACGGCGTGCCGAGGGCCCGGGCGACCTCCGCCGTCCGCGGACGCGGGGCGACGGCGCCGATGCGGGCGAGGTGGGCGTCGGCGAGCGCGACCTGGTGCGGGGAGCCGACCAGCACGCCCTGCTCCCGTGCCGCCTGCCACCACCGGCGGGCGCTCGCCAGGTCGCCCCGGCGTTCGGCGATCCGGCCGAGGAGCTCGTCGTAGGCGCCGAGCGTCAGGGACGGCGTCCCCAGAACCGCCTGCCGCCCCCGGTAGGGCAGCAGCGCCTCGGCCGCGGACGCCCACTCCGGCTCGTCGCCCAGCCACAGCGCGGATTCCGCCTGCAGGAGGACGGCGACGTCGCTGGCCCAGTCGCGGATCCGGGTGCGACCCCACCGCGTCCGTAGCCGCCGTGCCTCGGCGAGGTCGCCGGACTCCGCGGCCGCCAGCACCGCCATCTCCTGCAGCAGCGGGCTGCCCTCGTCGCCGGTTCCGACCAGCAGCGGGATCACCTCGCCCAGGCGCCCGTCGGCCCGGCGCAGGGTGAACTGGTGCGCCGCGTACGCGTGCCGGGCGTGCGGGGTGACCCGGCGGTAGAGCTCGTACGCCTCGGTGGTCAGCTCCTCGGCACGTTCGGCGTTCCCGCGCAGCCAGGCCAGCCCGCCGGCCTGCCAGAGCACGTGCGGCCGGACCTCCGGGCCGCTGAGGGACACCGCGAGCCGCCGGGCCTCCTCGTGGTCGGCCTCGAACCCGGCCAGGTCGCCCAGGTGCAGCCGGATGGCCGCCCGGTGCAGGCGGGCGACGAACTCCGTCCAGCGGGGGAGCCCCGCGCCCGCCATCGCCAGCGACTCGTCGGTGGCCGCGAGCCGCAGCTCCGCGGCGCCGGGCCGGCCCCAGACGGCCAGGCAGAAGTTGTTCAGCGCCCGGCCCAGCAGCTCCGGGTCGGCGGTGCGCCGGGCGATCTCCACGGCCTGCCGGGCGGCCTGCACGCCGCGGTCGTCCGGGCCGAACGCCAGCTCCACGCCGAGCGTGCCGAGCAGCTGGGCGGTGGTGCGGTCGTCGGCGGAGCTGTCGGCCAGCAGGTCCTCGAGCAGCGCCACCATCTCGTGGGCCACCATCCCGTGCGGCCGCCAGTTCCAGACGGTGACGCTGCCCCAGACCGCGGCCGCCTGGGCGAGGCAGGCACGGTCCTCGAGCTGCCGGGCGACCGTGATCGCCTGCGCCACCACCTCGCGGGCCTCGGTGCGCGACCCGCTGCGCAGCAGGTCGTTGCCCAGCGCCGTGAGCAGGTCGTGCCGGGTACGGGCGGCGCCGGGCTCCACCGGGTCGACCAGCTCCAGGGCCCGGCGGGTGTGCACCGCGGCCTCCCCGTGGGCCAGCCGGGCCCGGGCGGCCCGGGCCGCGGCGGCCGAGTACATCCGGGCCGGTGCCGGCCCGGTGACGGGCAGCGCCTCGACGAAGTGGTGCGCCAGTCGCTCCACCAGCGAGTCGTCGGTGGTCAGGGCGATCCGGCGTTCCAGCGCCTCGCCCAGCCGCGCGTGCAGCCGTGCCCGGCGCAGGGCGGGCAGGCCACCGACCAGCACCTCCTGGACCAGTGCATGGGCGAACCGCCAGCTCCACGGTCGCATCCCCTCCACCACCAGGCCGACGGCGACGGCGGCGTCCAGTGCGCCCAGCGCCTCCTCCGCGGGCGCGCGCGCCGCCTCGAGCAGGTCCAGGGTCACCTCGCGGCCGGCCACCGCGCACAGCTCGAGCACCTCGCGGGTGGTCGGCGGCAGCCGGTCCAGTCGGGTGCGCAGCACCTCGCCGACGGACGGCGGCACGGGCACGTGGTCCAGGTGCAGGTCGTGGGCGCCCACCATCCACCGGGTGAGCTCCACGACGAAGAACGGGTTGCCGCCGGTGCGGTCGTGCACCGCCGAGGCCAACGCGCGGTCGCCGGGGGCGCCCAGCCCTGCTGCCAGCAGCGCCGCGACGTCGTCCGCGTCCAGGCCGGACAGCCGCAGGCAGGTGGCGGCCGGCTCCCGGGCCAGCCGGGCCAGGCAGTCGGTGACCGCCTCCGGCAGCTGCTCCCCGACGGTGCGCGCGGTGACGACCAGCAGCACCGGCGCCCGTGGCAGGTGGCGGGCCAGGAGGCCGAGCAGCTGCACCGAGGTGGTATCGGCCCCCTGCAGGTCGTCGAGCACCACGAGCACCGGTGCCGGGCCGGCCGCCGTCCTCAGCCGGGCCCGGAGGCCCTGGAACAGCTGGAAGCGCGCGGCGTCGGCGTCGGCGTCCGCCGCCTGGGGGAGGAGGGTGAGGTCCTCCTGGTCGAGCTGCTCGAGCACCTGCGTCCACGGCCACAGCGCGGGGGCGCCGGTGTCGTCGGCGCACCTGCTCCACGCCACCGACCAGCCGGCGGCCCGGGCGGCCTCGGCGGCGGCCTCGGCCAGCCGGGTCTTGCCGATGCCGGCCTCGCCCTCGAGGACGACGACGGCCGCGCGCCCGCCGCTCACCCGCTCGGCGACCGCCTGCAGCCGATCGAGCTCGGGCCGGCGGCCGACCAGCTGCTCGTTCCCCGGGGCGAGGGACGGCGTGGGCGCCTGTGCCGGAGTGACGGGCAGGACCGGGCGGGGCACCCGCTCCAGCAACGCCGGATCCTGACGCAGCACGGCCCGCTCGAGATCGCGCAGCTCCGGCCCGGGATCGATGCCGAGCTCGTCGCGGAGCAGCTCGGCGCACCGGCGGAGGGCGTCCAGCGCCTCGGCCTGCCGGTCGGCGGCGTAGAGGGCGGTGACCAGTCTGGCCCAGAGCCGCTCGCGCAGGGGGTGCTCGGCGACGAGGTGCTGCAGGTCGGTGACCGCCGCCTCGGCCCGGCCCGCCGCGAGCAGGGCGTCGCAGCGCCGTTCCCGTGCCCGCACGTGCAGCTCGGTGAGGCGCAACCGGTCGGTGGCCGCGGCCGGCAGATCGCCGAGCTCGGCCAGCGGCTCCCCGCGCCACAGCCCGAGCGCCTCGTCGAGCAGGGCGATGCCGGTCGCGGGGTCGCCGGCCTCGACGGCCCGGTCGCCGGACTCGACCAGTTCGGGGAAACGGAGCAGGTCGAGGTCTGCCGCGTCGGCCCGCAGCAGATAGCCGGGCGGGCGGGTCAGCAGCACGGTCGGAGCCTCGCGCGGACCCCGCTCGGGCTCGAGGACGCGCCGCAGGTGGGAGACGTAGGCCTGGAGGGTGCCGGTGACCGTCGGCGGCGGCGCATCCCCCCAGAGGGCGCCGACGATGCGGTCGATCCCCACCACCCGGCCGGGCTCGGCCAGCAGCAGCGTGAGCAGCGCACGGGGCTTGGCCCCGCCGACGTCCAGGGGGCCGCCATCGGGACCGGTGACCTCGAGCGGGCCGAGCACGCGGAAGCGCACGAGCCGGGATGCTCCCAGCGCCGGCGCCGGGGCGGCACCCCTTTTCGTGCGCTCGGCCGGTGCAAGTCGGCGTCCTAGTCCCGCCCAAGTATCCGGCAAGGGGCCGTCGGGACTCTTCCTCGCATCCGTTCGAGCTGCGCGGTCACCGCCGCGAGCCACCCCCCGATCCGCGGCCACCGCCGCGGCCGCGAAGAGGAAAACACGACAGATGAGTCTCACCGAGAACCCCGAGCTGCCGTCCGCCGTCCTGAGCGACGCGGTGCTCGACACCCTCGCCCCCGCCTTCCCCGCCGGCGCCGTCGACGAGCTGCGCAGCCAGGTGCACGGGCCGGTCTACGCGGCGGGCGACGACGGCATGGCCGCCGAGGTCGCCACCTGGAACGTCGCCGTGCAGCACACTCCCGCCGTCGCCGTCGGCGCCTCCTGCGCCGCCGACGTCGCCGCCGCCGTCTCCTGGGCCGTCGCGCACGACCTGCGCGTCGCCGTCCAGGCCACCGGCCACGGGCCGGTCCGCAACGCGGCCGGCTCCCTGATGATCACCACGCGGCGGATGCAGGGCGTGCAGATCGACCCCGAGCGGCGCACGGCCCGCGTCGAGGCCGGCACGAAGTGGGTCCGGGTGCTGGAGGCGGCCGGCAAGTTCGGGCTGGCGGGGCTGTGCGGTTCGTCGTCCGACGTCGGCGTCGTCGGCTACACCCTCGGTGGCGGCATGGGGTCGCTGGGTCGCAAACACGGGTTCGCCGCCGACCACGTGCAGGCAGTGGAGATCGTCACCGCCGACGGCCGGCTGCGGCGCCTCACCGCCGGCTCCGAGCCCGAGCTCTTCTGGGCCGTCCGCGGCGGCAAGGGCAACTTCGGCATCGTGACGGCGATCGAGATCGAGCTCTTCCCCGTCTCCGGTCTGTACGCCGGCGGCATCTTCTTCGCCGGCGAGGACATGGCCGCGGTCCTGCACGCCTTCCGCCAGTGGGTGCCGACGCTGCCGGACGACGTCAGCACCTCGGTCGCCATCATGCGGATGCCCGACATGGAGTTCCTGCCGCCGCCGCTGCGGGGGCAGACCGCCGTCCACCTGCGCTACGCCTACTCGGGTACCGACTTCGAGGAGGGGGAGCGCCTCGTCGCCCCGATGAAGGCCGCGGGGCGGATCCTGCTCGGCTTCATCGGCCCCATCCGCAGCACCGAGATGGACGCCATCCACATGGACCCGGTGGACCCGATGCCCGCGTGGGAGAAGGGCATGCTGCTGGCCGACCTGACGGAGCAGACCGTCGATGCCCTGCTCGCCGCGGCCGGGCCGCAGGTCGACATCCCGCTGATCATGATCGAGCTGCGGCTGATGGGTGGCGCGTTCGGTCGGCAGGCGGCGGTGCCGAATGCCGTTCCCGGCCGGGGCGGAGCGTATGCGGTCTACGTGATCGGCCCCGGGATCCCGGAGCTGGCACAGGTCGTGCCCCTGGTGGGGAGGGGCGTCCTGGCCGCCCTCGCGCCGTGGAAGGCGCCGGAGACGGTGATCAACTTCCTCGGTGAGGTCTCGGGCCCGGAGGAGGTCGCGGCGGCCTACCTGCCCGCGACGATCGAGCGGCTGCGCGAGGTGAAGCGCGCGGTCGACCCGGACGGCATCTTCTCCTTCGGCCACGCCATCTGAGCTCGTTGCTGTTGATGATCAGGTCTCCTGATCGAACGGGGTCCTACCTCACCGTCGACGGTGAGGTAGGACCCTCAACGATCAGGTCAGCTGATCATCGGGGGGCTCACTCGGGGAGGAGGACGCCCGGGTTGCAGATGCCGTGGGGGTCCAGGCGCTCCTTGACCGCGCGCAGCACCTCGACGCCGAGCGGCCCGATCTCGCGCTCCATCCAGGGGCGGTGGTCGGCGCCGACGGCGTGGTGGTGGGTGAGGGTGCCGCCGGCGGCCAGCAGCGCGTCGGTCGCGGCCCGCTTGGCGGTCAGCCACTGCTGGATGGGCAGCTCGTCGTCGCGGTCGGCCAGCACGGTCACGTACAGCGAGCCGCCGGTGGGGTAGGCGTGCGAGAGGTGGCTCATCATCAGCGGACGTCGTCCCTTCCGGGTCAGCGACTCGCGCAGCGCCCGCCGGACGGCGTCGTAGACGGTGGGCAGCGCCGACCAGGTGGCCGCCGTCTCCAGGGTCTCGACGAGCAGGCCGCCGTCCATGAGCTTGTCGCGCAGGTAGGGGCCGGAGAAACGGTTCTTCTTCCAGGCCTCGCCGACCTTGCGGCCCAGCCGCAGCGCCCCGCCGTCGCGCAGCACCGAGGCGGCGGCCTTCCTCCGCGCCTGGACGATCGGGGGCAGGCCCTCCCAGCCGAGCACGAGCATGCAGGCGTCCCCGTGCCCCCGGGCCCTGAGGCTGCCGCGCAGGGCACGGGCACCCGCCCCGGAGGCCATGAGCAGGTTCGCCCGGGTCTCGTCGGTGTCCGATAGCCGGACGATGTCGGGCAGCAGCTCGTGCCGGGAGAGCTGCTGCAGCGCGGCCAGCCCGGTGGCCCAGGAGCGGAACGACCAGCCCTCGTAGGAGCTGGCGGCCGGCGTCGGGCGGACCCGCAGCGTCAGCCCGGTGATGATGCCGAGCGTCCCCTCCGAGCCGAGGGCGAGGCCGAGCAGGTCGGGCCCGGCCGCGCTCGCCGGGGGATGACCGAGCTCGAGGACGCCGGACGGCGTGACCATCGTCACCCCCGCGACGAGCTCGTCGAAGCGCCCGACGCCGGTCGAGTTCTGCCCGGCGGAGCGGGTGGCGGCATATCCGCCGAGCGTGGCGAACTCCCAGCTCTGCGGAAGGTGGCCGAAGGTCAGCCCGTCGCGGGCCAGCGCCTGCTCCAGCGCCGGTCCGCGCATGCCGGGGCCGACGGTGACCAGGGACGACGGCACGTCGATCGCCTGCACCGACGACATCCGGGACAGGTCGACGGCGATCGATGGCCGGTCGTCGGGGTCCACGCCCGCCAGCCCGCCCACGACGCTGGTGCCCCCACCGAACGGGACGACGACGACGCCGAGCTCGCTGCACGCGGCCAGCAGCGCCGCCGTCTCCTCGGTCGTGCCGGGCAGGACGACGGCGTCCGGGGCGTCGGAGGCGTCGCCCTCGCGGCGGCGGACGAGGTCCAGGTAGCTCTTGCCCCCGGCCCGCCGCAGCCGCGACTCCCGGTCGGTGCGGACGTTGTCGGCCCCCAGCAGGTCGACCAACCGGGCGTTCGCCTCCTCGGACAGCCGGGAGGGCGCCAGGCGGATCTCGCCGACGGCGACGGGCGGGGTCGCGCGCGGGGTCCAGCCCAGCTCGCCGGACAGGTAGCGGCGGGCGGCCTTGGGCAGCGTCCTGCTCAGGTCGCCGTCGCGCGGTGCCTCGGCGGGGGACGACGGTCCCCAGCCCTGGATCGTCAGTTCCGGCTGCGTGGCCACCGCTACAGTCTGCCGGTGCTGCTGCCGGAGCGATCATGGTGACCGCGTTCCTGCCCGGAACCCTGTCGCCGGCCCGGCGGTCCGGAGATCTCGGCGACCTCCCCGATGCCACCGTGGACGTCGTCGTCGTGGGTGGCGGGGTCACCGGCGCCGGGGTGGCGCTGGACGCCGCGAGCCGTGGCCTGTCGGTCGTGCTGCTCGAGCGCACCGACCTCGCGGCGGGCACCAGCCGGTGGTCCTCCAAGCTCGTGCACGGCGGCCTGCGCTACCTGGTGCACGGCGAGATCGGCCTGGCCCGGGAGAGCGCTCGGGAGCGCGCCGTCCTCATGGGCTCGACCGCGCCGCACCTGGTGCGGCGACTGCCGTTCCTCGTGCCCGACGTCGCCGGCCGGGACGTGACCGCCCTGGCCGCGGTGGGCGGGCGGTTCGGGGACGCCGTCCGGCTGTCGGTGCCCGGCGGCCGCGGCTCGCTGCCGTCGACGCGCCGGGTCGATGCCGACGAGGTCTCGCGGCTGGTGCCGGGTGTGCGCGCCGGCCGTGGCGGCGTCGTCTTCTGGGACGGGCAGCTGGTGGACGACGCCCGGCTGGTCGTGGCCCTGGCCCGGACGGCGGCCGCGTACGGCGCCCGCATCCTGACCGGTGCGGCCGGAATGGCGGTCGACGGCGCCGACGTGCACGCGGTGGTCGACGGGAAACCGGTGAGCCTGCGGGCCGGGGTGGTGGTCAACGCCGCCGGCGTGTGGGCGCAGGCACTGGCGCCGTCGATCCGGCTGGTCCCCTCGCGGGGATCGCACCTGGTGGTGCGGGGGTCGGTGCTCGGGTCGCCGACGGCCGCGCTCACCGTGCCGCTGCCCGGCTCGCGCTCGCGGTACGTCTTCGCGCTGCCGCAGGCCGACGGGCTGGTCTACCTGGGGCTCACCGACGAGCCGGTCGGAGGCCCGGTGCCCGACGACGACGCGGTGCCCGGCGACGTCGAGGTGGCGCAGCTGCTGGCGACGGTGAACCAGGTGCTGGCCGTGCCGCTGACCCGGGACGACGTGGTGGGCGCCTACGCGGGCTACCGGCCGCTGGTGCTGCCCGCGTCGGCGGGCATGGGGCCCGGAAGCGCGACCGCTGACCTCTCCCGCAGGCACCTGCTGCAGCGGGACGGACCGGTCCTCACCGTCGTCGGGGGGAAGCTGACCACCTACCGGGCGATGGCCGAGGAGACCGTGGACGCCGTGGTCGGACGGCTGGGCCGGGGTGCCGCGCGGTCGCTCACCGCGCGGCTGCCGCTGGTCGGGGCCGCGCCGCGGCGGGCGCTGGAGCGGGTCGGCGCTCCTGGCCGGCTGGTGGCCCGGTACGGCACCGAGGCGCCGGTGGTCGAGGCGCTGGGCACCGCGGCCGTGGTGGCGGGCCGGCCGGAGACCGAGGGGGAGCTGCGCTTCGCCGTCCGGTACGAGGGCGCGCGGACCGTCGCCGACCTGCTGGACCGCCGCACCCGCATCGGACTGGTGCCCGCCGATCGCGAGCGCGCCGTACCGATGGCCGAGAAGGTGCTGGCGGAGGAGTCGTAGTTCCCAAGGCGTGGGAACAGCATTCCACCAGGCAGGACCAGCAGTTCAGACTGCACCCGTGGACACGTACACCCACGGGCACGCCGACCCGGTGCTGCAGTCGCACCGCTGGCGGACCGTCGAGAACTCGGCCGCGTACCTGGTCCCGGCGCTGCGGCCGGGGCTCGACGTGCTCGACGTCGGCTGCGGCCCCGGCACGATCACGGTCGACCTCGCCGCCCGGGTCGCGCCGGGCCGGGTGGTGGGCATCGACGTCTCGGCCGAGCCACTGGCCGAGGCGCGGGACGCGGCTGCCGCCGCCGGGGTGGACGTCTCCTTCGAGGTGGGGGACGTCTACGCGCTGGCCGCCGCCGACGACTCCTTCGACGTCGTGCACGCCCACCAGGTCCTGCAGCACCTGAGCGACCCGGTCGCCGCCCTGCGCGAGATGGCCCGCGTCTGCCGGCCGGGCGGGATCGTCGCCGTCCGGGACGTCGACTACGCGGCGACCACCTGGTTCCCGGCGGACCCGGGCCTGGACCGCTGGCTAGCGCTCTACGAGCGGGTCGCCCGGGCCAACGGCGCCGAGCCGGATGCCGGTCGCCGGCTGCTCTCCTGGGCGCACGCCGCGGGGTTGCGGGACACGGCCGCGACCGCCGGCACGTACTGCTTCGCCTCGCCCGACGAGCGGCAGTGGTGGGGCCGGTCGTGGGCCGGGCGGGCGACGTCGTCGGCGTTCGCCGGCCAGGCGCTGTCCTACGGCCTGGCGACGCCGGCGGAGCTGAGAGAGATCGCCGCCGCCTGGCTGCGGTGGGCGGAGTCCGACGACGGCTGGCTGGGCATGCTGCACGGCGAGCTGCTGATCGGCGTCTGAGCCCGGTCAGGTCGGGGAGGCTTTGCGGCGCTCGGCGTCGAGGGCGAGCAGTGCCCGCTGGACGCCGACCGCGACGGCCGCGAGCGCGAGGAAGCCGGGGTCGTCGTCGACCGTCGTCCGGCGGAGGCGGTCGGTGAGGTTGTCCAGCGCGTGCTGGGCGAGATCGATGCGGTGGTCACGGTCGTCGGGCCGGGCGGCGTCGACGTCGTGGTCCGGCGTGCGGACGACGCCGGCGAGCCCGTCGAGGGCGTCGGCCAGGCGCTCCGCCGTCCCCAGCTCGGGCCGCTCGCCGCCCTGGTGCTGCGGCCGGTACTCCGCCACGAGGATCGTGAGGTCGTCGGCGAGGACGGCGACCCGGTCCAGCGACCGCGACTGGGCACGGAGCCGCGCGGCGGGCTCCTGCCACTTCCGGGCCCGCGGATTGGCTCGCCGGGCCCGCTCGACCGTGCGCTCGGCGTCCCGCATGCGGTCCAGCGGCGCGCTCAGGGCCGCGACCCGTCGCTCCTCCTGCTCGGCCGTCGGCAGGTCCCCGCGCCGCAGTTCCCCGGCCACCTGTTCGAGGTGCTCGGCCAGCAGTTCCCGCACCCGGTCGATCTGCTGACGGGCCTGGGTCAGCTGCAGCGGCGGGAAGAGCAACGTCGTGATCAGGACGCCGACCGCGCTGCCGAACAACACCATCGCGGCGTAGGGGAGCAGGTACGCGGTGGGATCGTCCGCGTTCCCCAGCGTCAGGGTGAAGAGCGCGGCGACGCTCACCCAGCTCGCGGTCGAGCCCAGGACCCGCCACTGCTCCACCCCGATCGCGACGGCGACGACCAGTGCGAGGGTGAGGGCGGTCGGCACCGGACGGGCGATCTCGTAGACGCCGACCGCGATCCCGCCGCCGAGCAGGATCGCCAGCACCGTGCGCCAGGCGACGCTCGCGGAATCCGCGACGGTCGGCAGGCAGGCGATGATCGCGCCCAGCGGGGCGTAGTAGGCGTAGTCGGAGAAGGGAGCCGGCAGCAGGACGGCGATCTGCCAGGCGATCCCGGCGGCGAGCGCGGCACGGATGCCTCGCTGGACGGCCGGGCGGTGCAGCGGTGTCCACAGACTCTTCACGAGGTCAGACCGTTCCCTGGGGCGGGTCGGTCAACCGCGGCGGGGCTCAGGCCGGCTGCGGCCAGCGGAGGTGCGCCTCGAGCACGTGCAGCGACCGGTGCATCCCCACCGCCACGGCGCCCAGGGCGAAGAAGCCCTCGTCGTCGCCGATGGCGGAGTCCCGCAGCAGCGCGGTCAGCCGCCCGGCCGCCGAGACGGCGGCGTCGATGGCCCGGTCCCGTTCGTCGGGCTCGGTGTCCGTGGCGTGGTACGGGATCCGGACGACGCCGGCCAGCCCGTCGAGGGCGTCGGCGACCACCCAGCCGGTTCCGTCGTCCACCCGGTCCAGGCCGCGGCGATGCGGCTGGAACTCGACGACCAGCGTGGTGAGGTCGTCGATCAGGACGGCGACGCGGTCCAGGGCGCGGGACTGCTCCCGGATGCTCGCCGCGGCGCCCTGCCACCTGCGCGCCCGCGGATTGGCCCGCCGGGCCCGCTCGACCACCACCTCGGCGGCGCGCATGCGCTCCAGAGCGCGGTCGAGGTCCTTCCGCCGCGCGTTCCACTGGTCGGGTTCGGGCACCCGGCCGCTGCGCAGCGCGGTCGCCATCGTCTCCAGGTGCCCGGCGAGCAGGGCCCGGGCCGCGGAGATCCGGTCCACCGCCGTGGTCAGCTGCAACGGCGGGAACAGCACCGCCGTGACCAGCACGCCGATCGCCGCACCCAGGAGGGTCAGCCCTGCGTACCGGAGGACGTAGGGGCCCGGCTCGCCGGCCCCGACGGTGATCATGAGCACCGCGGCGAAGCTGACCCAGCTCGCCTGGTCACGCAGCACCCGCCGCCACTGCTCGATGCCGACGGCCAGGGCCACGATGAGCGCGATCGTCAGGGCGTTCGGGACCTGCCGGGTCAGCTCGTAGACGCCGAAGGCGAGGGCGAACCCCATGAGCATCGCGAAGACCGACCGCCATGCCGCGTTCGCCGAGTCCGCGATCGTCGGGTGGACGGCGATCACCGCGCCCAGCGGGGCGTAGTAGGCGTAGTCCGACAGCAGCGGTGGCAGCAGGACGGCCACCTGCCACGACAGCCCGGCCGCCAGCGCCGCCCGTATCGCCCGCTGCACCCACGGCTGCTGCAGCCGTGCGATCACCCACCCCATAGCGCCAGGATGGGGTCACGGCGGGCCGGGCGCACCCGTCCGGCGGGTGACGTCCGCCTCTCGGGTGGGTTCAGCCGCCGGACCGACCGTCCAGCCGGGCCGTAACCCGGCTCGACGGTCGACCACCCGGCCCATCCCGTCAATGATCACTGTCCGTCAGCTTCCGGGAACCCACCGGGTCGTCACACGATCGCAGTCATGTTCGGGTCGCCGGTCCGAGGCCGGATGTGCCAACGTCGAACCCCGTGTGCCCGGGACCTTCCTGGTCCGGGCCGGGGACATGGACGAGAACGCGGCGCGCATGCGGCCGGGAGAGGCGCTGCCCCATGTGGGAGTACGTGGTCGATCGCCGCGGGCTCATCGCCTTCCAGGCGTTCCAGCACGTCAGCCTCGTGGTCCAGTGCGTCGTCCTCGGGTCGCTGATCGCGGTCGCGCTGGCGGTCCTGGTCTACCGGAACCCGGCCGCGACGGCCGCCGCCAACGGGTTCTCGGCCGTCGGCCTCACCGTTCCCGCGTTCGCGCTCCTGGGCATCCTGCTGGCGCCGTTCGGGTTCGGCATCACGCCGGCGGTCATCGCGATCACCTTCTACGCGGCGCTCCCGGTGCTGCGCAACGCGGTCGTGGGGCTGGCCGGTGTCGACCGGTCGCTCGTGGAGTCCGCCCGCGGCATCGGGATGAGCCGGATGCGCACCCTGCTGCGCGTCGAACTCCCGCTGGCCTGGCCGGTGATCCTCGCCGGCATCCGGGTGTCCACCCAGATGGTCATGGGCATCGCCGCCATCGCCGCCTACGTGCTCGGGCCCGGCCTCGGCGGGTTCATCTTCTCCGGCCTCTCCCGGCTCGGCGGCGCCAACGCCCTCAACTCCGCGCTCACCGGGACGATCGCCATCGTCCTGCTGGCCCTCGTCCTCGACCTGCTGCTCGTCGTGGCGGGTCGGCTCACCACCCCCAGGGGGATCCGTGTCTGAGACAACGTCGGCGCCGTCGGCCGGAACGACGGGGGACGGCGCCCGGCACATCAGCGGGGTGGCCATCCGCCTGGACGGCGTGACGAAGCGCTATCCCGGCCAGGACCATCCCGCCGTCGACGACGTGACCCTCGAGATCGCCGCGGGGGACACGGTGATGTTCGTCGGCCCCTCCGGCTGCGGGAAGACGACGCTGCTGAAGATGCTCAACCGGCTGATCGAGCCCTCCAGCGGGCGGATCCACCTCGGCGACGAGGACGTCACGGACCAGGACGCCGACCAGCTGCGGCGACGGATCGGTTACGTCATCCAGGCCGGCGGGCTGTTCCCGCACATGACGGTCTCCACCAACATCGGGCTGGTCCCGAAGATGCTCAAGTGGGACAAGGAGCGCATCGCCGCGCGGGTGGACGAGCTGCTCGAACTGGTCGGCCTCGACCCCGCCCTCTACCGCGACCGGTATCCCCGCGAGCTCTCCGGCGGGCAGCAGCAACGGGTCGGGGTCGCCCGGGCGCTGGCCGCGGACCCGCCGGTCCTGCTCATGGACGAGCCGTTCGGCGCGGTCGACCCGATCACCCGTCAGCGCCTCCAGGACGAGCTGCTGCGCATCCAGGACGAGCTCGGGAAGACGATCGTGTTCGTCACCCACGACTTCGACGAGGCGGTGAAGCTCGGCGACAAGATCGTCATCTTCGACGTCGGTGCGCGCGTCGTGCAGTACGACACCCCGGAGCGGATCCTGGCCGAGCCGGCCGAGGAGTACGTCGCCGACTTCGTCGGCGCCGGCGCGACGCTCAAGCAGCTCACGCTCACGCGGGTGGGCGACGTCGAGCTCAAGCAGGTGACGACGGCGGCCGTCGGATCGGACTCGACGCAGGCGGTGGCCGCGGCGCGGGCCGCCGGGGACGACTTCGTCGTGGTGCTGGACCGCCGGGGGCGGCCGATCAGCTGGCCCACCCTGGCCGAGCTCGGCCGGACGACGACGGTCCCGGACACGGTGGACGAGCGGCTCCCCGTCGTGGGGCTCCGGTCCACCCTCAACGACGCGCTGGACACCATGCTGGCGGCCAGCCAGGGCGGTGTCGTGGTCACCGGCCGGCGGGACGGCCTGGCCGGGGTGATGGCGGTGGAGACGGTGATGGCCGCCATCCAGCGCAGCCGCGCCGAGGTGGCCGGATGACCGCATCCACCGAGCCCCGCACGGACGACGCGACCCAGGGGCCGCCGCCGGAGGAGACGGCCCGGCAGGCCGACGCGTCGGCGTCCCGGGACGGCGGCTGGCGCGCCCTGCTGCTGCAGCCGGTCCTGGTGGCCCTCGGCGTCCTCGCCTTCCTGGTGTGGCGGTTCACGGCCACGCTCAGCGAGACCGAGGCCCGCCAGCTGGGCTGGACCGTGCTGTGGAACAGCATCCGGGAGCACCTGTACCTGACCGCGGCGTCCGCGGCGACCGTGCTGGTGATCGCGATCCCGCTGGGCATCGCGCTGACCCGTCGCCCGCTGCGCCGGTTCAGCCCCCTCGTCATCGGGATCGCCAACACCGGACAGGCCGCTCCCGCGATCGGGCTGCTGGTCCTCCTGGCCACCTGGCTGGGGTTCGGCTTCGGGGCGACGGTGGTCGGCCTGGTGGTCTACGCGGCCCTGCCGGTGCTGCGCAACACCATGGTCGGCCTCCAGGGCGTCGACCCGCGGCTGGTCGAGGCCGGCCGCGGCATGGGCATGAGCGCCCTGTCGGTGCTCCTGCGCGTGGAGCTCCCGCTGGCTGTGCCGGTGCTGCTCGCCGGCGTGCGCACCGCGCTCGTGCTGCTCGTCGGCACCGCGACGCTGGCCACCTTCATCGACGGGGGCGGGCTCGGCGTGCTGATCAACACGGGCATCACCCTCTCGCTGGACTCCCTGCTGATCAGCGGGGCGGTGCTCGTGGCGCTGCTCGCGCTCGCCATCGACTGGCTGGGGCGGGTCGTCGAGCACGTCGCCCGACCGAAGGGACTGTGATGCGTTCCCCGCTCGGCGTCGCCGCCGCGCTGCTGACGTCCGCCGCGCTGGTGGCCGGCTGCGGCCTGGAGAGCGCGAACACCTTCACCCCGCAGGCGGAGCCGGGCGAGATCCAGCCGATCGCCGACGAGGGCGCGGAGATCGTGGTCGGCACCAAGAACTTCACCGAGGCGCTGATCCTGGGCAAGATCGCCGTGATCGCCCTGCAGGTCGCCGGCTTCGACGTCGTCGACCGCAGCGGCATCCCCGGTGCGGCGCCGGCCCGGGCCGCGATGCTCAGTGGCGACGTCGAGATGCAGTGGGAGTACACCGGCACCGGGTGGCTGAACTACCTGGGCATGCCCGAGGGCATCCCGGACCAGCAGGAGCAGTACGAGGCGGTCCGGGAGGCCGACCTCGCCAACGGGCTCACCTGGCTGCCGCCGGCGCCGATGAACAACACCTACGCCTTCGCCGTCCGCAGCGAGGCCGTGCCGGAGCTCGGCGGGATCGACAGCCTCTCCGACATCGCGGCACTGCCGGTGGAGGAGCGGACGTTCTGCGTCGAGTCCGAGTTCGCCACCCGCAGCGACGGGTTCGAGCCCATGCTCGAGGCCTACGGCATCCCGCTCGGCGACCCGCAGGGCGTGCCGCGGGACAACGTCCGGGTCCTGGACACCGGTGCGGTCTACACCGCGACCGACAACGGGGCCTGCAACTTCGGCGAGGTGTTCACGACCGACGGCCGGATCGAGTCCCTGGACCTGACGGTGCTCGAGGACGACCGCGGGTACTTCCCGGCGTACAACGTGGCCCCGGTGGTGCTGACCGAGACGCTCGAGGCGCACCCGGAGATCGCCGACGTCTTCGCCCGGATCACCCCGCTGCTCACCGACGAGGTGATGATCGAGCTCAACAGCCGCGTAGACGTCGGCGGCGAGCAGCCCGCGGACGTGGCGCTGGACTGGCTGGTGTCGGAGGGCCTGGTCACCCGCGGCTGAACCGGCCGGGACGCTCCCAGGCATAGGAACCTTTACATGCGTTCTGGGCGCTTGGGTTCAAGGAGTCGATGCAACACCCCGCGGTGAAGTGGGGTGGTGTCGATGGGGCGTCCGCGGATGCCGAAGGAGATCGAGCGCAGGTTCTGGCGGCTGATCGCTGCGGGATCGGCGACGGAGCAGGCGGCGGAAGCGGTCGGCGTGTCGGCCGACACTGGGCAGCGGTGGTTCCGCGACGGTGGCGGCATGGCGCCGATGGCATTGACCGAGCCCAGCGACCGATTCCTGACCGTGGCCGAGCGGGAGACGATCGACCTGTGCTGGGCCGAGGGCTGGCCGCAGGCCGACATCGCCCGCGAGATCGGCCGGCATCCCTCGACGGTCTCCCGCGAGCTGCGCCGCAATCGACTCGAGGGCTATCCGCGGCGTCCGCCGCTGCCCGTCGGCCAGCGGCACCGCCCCGGGCCGGCGCCGGGGACTCAGGGCCCGGGACGGCGCCCACGGCTGCGCTATCGGGCCGCGCCGGCGCAAGCCAAGGCCGAGGCGCGGGGCCGCCGCCCGAAGCCGAGCAAGATCGCCGAGTTCCCCGAGCTGCAGGCCTACGTGCAGCGGCAGTTGAAGGAGGGCTGGAGCCCCGAGCAGATCACCGGCCGTCTGGTCGTGGATTTCCTCGACGATGAACGGATGCGCATCTCACATGAGGCGATCTACCAGGCCCTGTTCGTCCAGGGCCGCGGTGGGCTGAACCGGGAGCTGACCAAGCACCTGCGCACCGGGCGGGCGCTGCGTAAGCCCCGCCGTCGTGTCGATGGCCGCCGGGAACGGATCAAGGACAAAGTCATGATCTCCGAGCGGCCCGCCGAGGCCGACGACCGCGCCGTACCCGGCCACTTCGAAGGCGACCTGATGGTCGGCAAGGACAGCGGCTCGGCGGTCGGCACCCTGGTCGAGCGCACCACCCGGTTCACCATGCTCCTGCACCTGCCGGCCGATCACGGTGCCGAAGCCGTCCGCGACGCCATCACCACCAAAATCGCCACGCTGCCGGTACATCTGCGCCGCTCGCTGACCTGGGACCAGGGCATCGAGTTGGCCAGGCACACCGAGATCACCATCGCGGCCGACCTGCCGATCTACTTCTGCGATCCGCACAGCCCCTGGCAGCGCGGCACCAACGAGAACACCAACGGCCTGCTCCGCCAGTACCTGCCCAAGGGCACCGACCTCTCGGTGCACACCATCGCCGACCTCGAGGCCATCGAGACCCGACTCAACGGCCGACCCCGCAAGACCCTCGGCTTCAAGACCCCCGCCGAAGCCTTCGCCCAGCTACTCTCCGAAGATCAACAAGCTGGTGTTGCGACGACCAGTTGAATCCGCCGCCTGAGAACGCCGGTAAAGGTTCCTATGCCTGCGTGGCAGCTGGGCGGCCCGCCGCCGACGTCAGCCGGTGAGCGCGCGGACGGTCTCGATGACGGCGAACACCGCGAAGACGACGAACAGGCCCGCCGCCACCCGCCGGATCAGCGGGATGGGCAGCCGGTCGGCGAGCGTCCGGCCGAGGAAGACCGCCAGGCCCGACACCACGAGCAGCGCGGCCCAGGCGCCGACGAAGACCGACAGCGGCTCGTCGTAGCGGGCGGCGAGCCCCGCGGTGGCCAGCTGGGACAGGTCGCCCCACTCGGCGGCGAACAGGACGCCGAAGGAGATGGCGGCCACGCGGAAGGACGAGGTGCCCTGCTTCGTCTCGTCGAGGTGCTCCTCCTCGGGCCCGCTGTTCGCGCTGCGCCACAGGATGATCGCCCCGACGAGGAACAGGACGGCGACCACGCCGCTGACCAGCGCATCGGGCAGCAGCGAGAGCAGCGATCCGGCGGTGACCGCGATCGCGACCTGCAGCCCGAACGCCGCACCGACCCCGACGAACACCGGGAGCGGCGCGAAGCGGGTGGCGAGCACCAGGCTGGCGAAGAGCGTCTTGTCCGGCAGTTCGACGGGCAGCACCAGGATGAACGCCGTCGCGATGACGGACAGGACCACGAGAACTCTCCTCCGCTCGGCACTGCCGGGCGGTGCTCGGACAGTTCAGTTCGTCGGCGCCACGGTAATCGAGGGATGGGCCGGGAAAGCCGTCGCGTCGGCCCGCCACCGGCGTTAGCCTCCGCACATGCCGTTCCGTTGACGCCCGTCCCCGAACGCCCTACCGCCCGCCGCACGGCCGCTCGCCCGCCTGGCCGTGGGCTGGGCCGCGCTGTCCGAGCTGGTGCCGCTCTACCCGCTCTACGCGCTGCTCTTCCTCGACACCGGGCTCTCCGGCGGGCAGATCTCCGCGCTGTTCGCCGTCTGGTCGGTCACCTCCTTCGTCACCGAGGTCCCCGCCGGTGCGCTCGCCGACCGCTGGTCCCGCCGCGGGGTGGTGGTCCTGGCCGGCGTCCTGCAGGCCGCCGGCTTCGCCGTGTGGACGGCGGCGCCGCAGGCATGGGCCTTCGCGGTCGGCTTCGTGCTGTGGGGCGTCGCCGGCGCGCTGGTCTCCGGGGCGACCGAGGCGCTGGTCTACGACGGCCTGGCCGCGGTGGGCGCGAGCGACAGCTACGCCCGGATCAACGGCTGGATGACCTCCGCCGAGCTCGTCGTCCAGGTGCCCACGGCGTTCGCCGCCAGCGCGCTGTTCGCCCTCGGTGGGTACCCGCTGGTCGGCTGGGCGAGCGCCGCCGTGTGCCTGGCCGCCGCCGCGCTGGCCCTCCGCTTCCCCGAGGCACGGCGGACGGCGGACGACGCGGAGAGGGGGTCGCTGCGCCAGGGCGTCGTCGAGGCGCTGCGTTCCCCGGCTCTCCGGGTGCTGGTGCTCGCCGTCGCGCTGATCGGCGGCCTGGACGCGGTCGAGGAGTACTTCCCCGTGCTCGCCGGCGACTGGGGGGTGCCCACCACCGCCGTCCCGTTCGCGGTGCTGGTGATCGCCCTCGCCGGGGCCGCCGGCGCCGCGCTCGGAGGCATCGCCGGCCGCATGCCCGGCGGAGCGCTGCTCGGGCTGCTGGTCGCCGCGGCCGGATGCCTGGCGGTGGCCGCGGTCTGGGCCCGGCCGGCGGCGCTGGGCGCCGTCGCGGTGTTCTACGCGCTCTACCTCGCGGTCCTCGTCGTGGCCGAGGCGCGGCTGCAGGACGGGATCGCCAGCGCGCACCGGGCGACGATCACGTCGGTCGCGGGCCTCGGCATCGAGGTGGCCGCGCTGCTGGTGTTCGCGGCCTGGGCGCTGGCGGGGCCGGTCGCGGTGGCGGTCCTGGTGCTCGCCGTCGTCCCGGTCGTCCGGGTGGGCCTGCGGACCAGGGAGCTCGACGTCAGACCGGAGGAGCCGGAGCGCCGGCCGGCGGAGCGGGGCTGACGGCGGGGCCCACGGACAGCCGGGGGAGCAGGGTCTGCACCAGCGGGCCGATCGCCACCGCGTAGAGGACGGTGCCCAGACCCAGCGTGCCGCCGAGCAGCCAGCCGCAGGCGACGACGGCCACCTCGATCGTCGTGCGCACCAGCCGCACCGACCGGCCGGTGCGGCGGACCAGGCCGGTCATCAGCCCGTCCCGCGGCCCTGGCCCCAGGTGCACGCCGATGTAGGCGGCGGTGGCGACGCCGTTCAGCAGGACGCCGGCCACCAGGAGCCCGACCCGCAGCGGGAGGGACGACGGCGCGGGGACGACGGCGAGCGTGGCGTCCAGGGCCAGCCCGAGGACGACGACGTTGCTCACGGTGCCCAGTCCGGGCCGCTGGCGGAGCGGGATCCAGGCCAGCAGCACCAGGGCCCCGACGGCGATCGCGACGGTGCCGATCGACCGGTCGAGCCGGTCGGCGAGCCCCTGGTGCAGCACGTCCCACGGCATGTTCCCCAGCGCCGACCGGATGATCAGGGCCATCGAGATGCCGTAGAGCAGCAGGCCGGCGTAGAGCTGGATCAGCCGGCGGGGCAGGCGCTGCCCGTACCGGGTCGCGGGGGAGGCGTCGAGCACGCGGCCATCCTCCGGGAGGACCGGCCCGCTGGCGGCAGGCCACCGGCGGGAAGTGGCCTGGTCGGTGCTAGCGGTCCTCCGCCGGGTGGCCGACGGGGTAGACGTCCGCCGCGGCGGCGGTGGCGGCGCGCAGCACCTCCTTCACCGGCAGATCCACCACCCGTGCGAGTGCGGCGACGTCCTCGTACTCGACGCTCACGTTGACCACCCGCCCGCCGTGGACGGCGACCTTCACCCCGACGGTGCCGTCGAGCACCTCGACCGACGACTGCACCCGCTCCAGCGCGACCTTGCCCACGGGCACGATCCGCAGGCCGATGCTCGACGTCGTCGCGAAGACCACCGCCTGGACGGCCGCGACGGCGTCCGGCCGGCACAGCGCCGAGAGGGTGTGCGCCGGCCGGCCCTTCTTCATCACGATCGGGGTCAGCCAGGCGTCCGAGGCGCCGGCGGTGAACAGGGCTTCCAGGACCCCGGGCCACAGCCGCGGGTCCAGGTCGTCGACATTGGTCTCGAGGACGACGGGGCTCTCCAGCACCACCGGACCGGCCGGCTGCGGCCCGGCGGGGTCGCCCAGCACCAGCCGGACGACGTTCGGCAGCTCGACGGGGTCCCGGCCGCCCGCGCCCGTGCCGACGCGCGCCACCCGCATCGGCGGCAGCGCCGTCCACTCGTCCACGCGGGCGGCGAGCAGGGCCGCCCCGGTCGGGGTGCACATCTCCGCGCGCACCGGCCCCGCGACCACCGGGACGCCGGCCAGCAGCTCCAGCACCGCCGGGCCGGGGATCGGGACGACGCCGTGCGCGCTCCGCGCCGAGCCGCTGCCCAGCGTCACCGGCGACGCCGTCAGGCGGGTCAGGCCGAGGTGCTCGAACCCGGCCACCACGCCCACGACGTCGGCCAGTGCGTCCAGCGCCCCGACCTCGTGGAAGTGCACGTCGTCCGGGGACACCCGGTGCACCCGGCCCTCGGCCGCGGCCAGCCGCTCGAAGACGGCGAGCGCGCCGTCCCGGATCGTCGCGGGCAGTGCCGCGTCGGTGAGCAGCGCCCGTACCGACGCCCACGTGCGGTGCTCGGACGACGGCGGTGCGTGCACGTGCACGCGGGTGGCGCCCAGCCCGTGCCGCGAGGTCTGCTCGGTCACCAGCCGGATCTGCTCGACCGGCAGGGCAGCCACCGCAGCGGTGAGGACGTCCAGCGGCACCCCGGCGTCCACCAGCGCCCCCAGCAGCATGTCCCCGGAGGCCCCCGCGGAGAGATCCAGCCACCCGATGGTCACCGGGCGATCATGCCGCTCGCCTGCAGCCGGGGGCTGGTGACCCTTCCGCCGGGGCGATCATCGCCGGTCACGACGTCATTCCCGGTAGGCCGCATCCGGGACGTCGGTGACGAACATGTGCCCTGGCGCATGCGTGATCGCGAACGGTGGGCGGGAGGCCATCAGCGCCGCCTGCGGGGTGACGCCGCAGGCCCAGAACACCGGGACGTCCCCGTCGGCGAGATCCACCGGGTCGCCGAAGTCCGGCCGGCCGAGGTCGGGAATGCCCAGCGAGGACGGTGAGCCGACGTGCACCGGTGCCCCGTGCACCTGGGGCATCCGTCCGGTCACCTGCACCGCGGGAACCACGTGCTCCGCGGGCACCGGGCGCATCGAGACCACCAGGGGGCCGGAGAGCCGCCCGGCGGGCCGGCACGCGCGGTCGGTGCGGTACATCGAGACGTTGCGACCCTGCTCGATGTTGCGAACGGGCACGCCGGCGTCCAGCAGGGCGGTCTCGAAGCTGAAGCTGCAGCCGATCAGGAAGGCGACCAGGTCGTCGGCCCACAGATCGCTCACGTCGGTCGGCTCCTCGGCGAGCTCACCGTGCCGCCAGACCCGGTACCGGGGAAGGTCCGACCGGAGGTCGGCGTCCGGTGCGAGAACGGTGCGGAAGGAACCCGGGTCGGTCACGTCCAGCAGCGGCACCGGCCGCGGATTGCGCTGCGCGAACAGCAACATGTCGAAGGCCCAGTCCTGGGGCACCACGACGAGGTTGGCCTGGGTGAAGCCCGGTGCCTCTCCGGAGGTCGGAACCGCCAGGCCGGCGCGGTAGCGGGCCCGGGCATCGGCCGGGGTCCGGCCCGGGAGCGTGGCTGGAGCAGCTGCGGTGGCTGTCACGGGGGCTCCTCCGGACGGCTCGAATTGCCGGGCGTTCGGCTCGAATCTACGGTCGACCGCGACGAGGTGAAAGCGCCGCCCGCCGCCGACGCGACCCGCTGCAGGTCTCCACCCAGGACGAGCTGGACCGCAGGTTCCCAGGAGCCCCCATGTCGCACCTCCCGGAGCAGCCCACCACCACCGCGCCGTCGGGGAGGCTCGCCTCGAGCACCCGCTCGACCCTGCTCGGTGCCATGTTCCTCATGGCCACCTCGGCCATCGGACCGGGTTTCATCACCCAGACGACGACGTTCACGGTGCAACTGGGCGCCGCATTCGCTTTCGCGATCGCCGTCTCGATCGTCATCGACATCGCACTGCAGTTGAACGCGTGGCGGGTCATCGGGGTCACCGGACGCCGCGCCCAGGAGCTGGGCAACCTCGTCCTCCCGGGGCTCGGCTGGGTGATGGCCGGCTTCCTGCTCATCGGCGGCCTGGTGTTCAACGTCGGCAACGTCAGCGGGGCGGGCCTCGGTACCGACGCGATGTTCGGGCTGGACCCGAGGATCGGCGGCGCGCTGTCCGCGCTCATCGCGATCGGCATCTTCCTCAGCAGGCGGGCGGGGGTCGCCGTCGACCGGATCGTCGTCGTCCTCGGCCTGGTCATGATCGCGCTGACCACCTACATCGCCATCACCTCCGGCCCGCCGGTCGGGGAGGCGTTGCAGAACGTCGTGCTGCCCGAGGACGTCTCCTTCCTGGCGATCACGACCCTGGTCGGGGGCACGATCGGCGGCTACATCGTCTACGCGGGTGCCCACCGGCTGCTGGACTCCGGCGTCACGGGGCCGGAGCACGTCCGGGACATCACCCGCGGCTCGATCACCGGCATCGTGATCACCGGCATCATGCGGGTGATCCTCTTCCTGGCCATCCTCGGCGTGGTTGCGAACGGCGCCGACCTCGGCGCCGAGAACCAGGCGGCGAACGCGTTCCAGGAGGCGGCCGGCGAGATCGGCCTGCGCGTCTTCGGGATCGTCCTGTGGGCCGCGTCCATCACCAGCGTGATCGGCGCCTCCTACACCTCGGTGTCGTTCGTGACCTCCCGCACGGGAACCAGCGACCGCACACGCACGATCCTCGTCTGCGCCTTCATCGCCGTCACCACGCTGGCGTTCGTGCTGGTGGGCGCAGCGCCCACCACCCTGCTGGTGTTCGCGGGCGCCTTCAACGGGCTGCTGCTGCCGCTCGGCATCGCCGTGCTGCTGTGGGTGGCCACCCGGCGTGCCGACCTCTTCCACGGCTACCGGTACCCGCGGTGGCTGCTGGTCGTCGGCTGGACCGCCTGGCTGCTGACCATCTACCTGGCGGTCAATTCCGTCCGCCCGGTGATCGACCTGTTCTCGTAGGTGGAGGATGTCCGGCGTGGACCTGAACTCCGACCTCGGCGAGGGGTTCGGGCAGTGGACGCTCGGAGACGACGACGCCCTGCTCGACCTCGTCACCAGCGCCAACGTCGCCTGCGGCTTCCATGCGAGTGACCCCTCGATCATGCGCCGCGTGTGCGCACGGGCGTCCGAGCGCGGCGTCGCGATCGGCGCCCAGGTCGGCTACCGCGACCTCGCCGGGTTCGGTCGACGCTTCATCGACATGGAACCCGACGCGCTCACCGCCGACGTCATCTA
Organism: Blastococcus colisei; assembly: GCF_006717095.1. Lineage (NCBI taxonomy): Bacteria > Bacillati > Actinomycetota > Actinomycetes > Geodermatophilales > Geodermatophilaceae > Blastococcus > Blastococcus colisei. The sequence continues at coordinate 902,407 of NZ_VFQE01000002.1, read as the reverse complement.
CCAGATCGGTGCGCTGGAAGGCTTCGCCCGTGTCGCGGGCTCGCGGGTTCGCTACGTCAAGCCGCACGGCGCCCTCTACAACGCGATCGTCCACCACGAGGACCAGGCGGCCGCCGTCGTCCGCGCCGTCGTCGACTACGACCGGGCGCTGCCGGTCCTGGGCCTGCCGGGATCGGCGTGGCTGCGCCTCGCCGGGGAGGCCGGCCTGACGGTGGTGCACGAGGCGTTCGCCGATCGTGCGTACACCCCGGAGGGCACGCTGGTGTCGCGGCGGCTGCCCGGTGCGGTGCTGCACGACCCGGCCGAGATCGCCCGTCGCTGTGTGGCGATGGCCGCCGGGAAGCCGATCCGGGACGTCGAGGGCGGTGAACTCACCCTGCGTCCGGGCTCGATCTGCGTGCACGGCGACACCTCCGGAGCGGTGGAGATCGCCCGGCGGGTGCGGGAGACGCTCACCGCGGCCGGTGTGGCCCTGGCCCCCTTCGCACCCTGATGCGGGTGCTTCCGAGCGGCAGCACGGCGCTGCTGGTGGAGCTGGACGACCTGGATGCGGTGCTGGCGCTCTACGCCGCGCTGGCCGAGGAGCCGCCGGACGGCGTGGTCGACATCGTCCCCGCCGCCCGGACCGTGCTGCTGGTGACCGATCCGGCCCGTACCTCGCTGTCCGCGGTGGGCGACGCCGTCCGTCGGACCACGCCGCGTCCGGGTACCCGCACCGGCGGGGACGTCGTGGAGTTGCCCGTCCACTACGACGGGGAGGACCTCGACGAGCTCGCAGGGCTGCTCGACCTGGCCCCCGAGGAGCTCGTGCGACGGCACACGGCAGGTGAGTGGACCGTTGCTTTCGGCGGCTTCGCCCCCGGCTTCGGCTACCTCACGCAGCCGGGCGGGCAGTGGGACGTGCCGCGCCGGTCGACCCCGCGCACCAAGGTGCCGCCGGGGTCGGTCGCGCTCGCCGGTGAGTTCAGCGGTGTCTATCCGCGCGAGTCCCCCGGAGGCTGGCAGTTGATCGGCCGGACCGACGTCGCCGTCTTCGACCTGGACCGGAACCCTCCGGCGCTGCTGCGCCCCGGGGTACGGGTGCGTTTCGTCGAGACGGCGCCGGGATGACGCGCGCCCTGACCGTGCTGGCGGCCGGTCCCCTGACGACGGTGCAGGACGCCGGCCGGCCAGGGCAGGCCGCGCTCGGCATCGTCCGCTCGGGTGCCTGCGACCGGGCTGTGTACCGGCAGGCCAACCGGCTCGTCGGCAACCCGGAGGGGCTCGCGGTCCTGGAGGTGACCTACGGCGGGCTGGCGGTGCGTGCGGAGGCCGACCTGCTGGTGGTGACGACGGGCGCGCGCTGCGCGGGACCGTTCCCCCACGCCGCGCCGACCGCGCTCCGGCGCGGCACCGAGCTGAGGCTGGGACCGCCCGGGACCGGCCTGCGGACCTACGTCGCCGTCCGCGGCGGCATCGACGTCCCCCCGGTGCTCGGCTCCCGGGCCACCGACGTGCTGTCGGGGCTGGGACCGGCGGTGGTGGCCGACGGCGACGTGCTGCCGGTGGGGCCGCCGGTCGACCCGATGCCCGGGGTCGATCTGGCGCCGGTCCCCGAGATCCCCGGTGGGGAGGTCACCGTGGCGGTGCTGCCCGGCCCTCGCTCCGACTGGTTCGGCGACGCGGGGTGGGCGGCGCTGACCGGGCGGGCCTGGACGGTGACCAACGAGAGCAACCGGGTCGGTCTGCGGCTGGACGGCGTACCGCTGGAGCGGGTACAGAACGGTGAACTGCCCAGCGAGGGCATGGTGCGGGGGGCCCTCCAGGTGCCACCCTCGGGAACGCCGGTGCTCTTCCTGGCCGACCATCCCGTGACCGGCGGCTACCCCGTGATCGGCTACGTGGCCGACGAGCCGGTGCGCAGTGACGTCGACCGGTGCGGGCAGTTGCGCCCCGGCCAGACCCTGCGGTTCAGGGCCGCGCAGTAGGTGTGCCGTGCACCCGTCGCGGGGGGATCACCGTGTCGTCGCTCTCCTCGCCACGCGGGCGGCGAAGACGCCGGCGGAGTAGCCGTTGTCGATGGTGCTGACGGCGACGCCCGGCGCGGCCGAGTTCAGCATCGTCATCAGCGCGCCCAGGCCCGCGAAGGCGTTCGGGGAACCGGTCGACGTGGGCACCGCCACCACGGGCACGTCGGCCATGGCGCCGACCGTCGCCGCGAGCGAGGCGTCCATCCCCGCGACGACGACCAGGCAGTCGGCCTCGGCGAACAGGGACCCGTCGGCGAGCATGCCCCGGACGCGGCTCCCGGCGACGTCGTCCACCCGCACGACCTCGGTGCCGGTGACCCGGGCGACGAAGGCGACCTCGGCCGCGACCGGGCCGTCGGCGCCGCCGGCGCACAGCACGTGCACGCGGCCCACCGGCTCGGGCACGGGCCCGACCGCGGCGGCCATCGCCGCGGCGTCCATCGTCGTGTAGGCGTCGTGCTCCGACGCGAGCGCGACGAGCGTCTCGGCGGCGGCGCGCAGCACCAGCGCCGGGCGGTCGGGGTGCTCGCGACGGGCCTCGCGGACCAGCGCGAGAACCTGCTCGGTGGTGCGGCCGGTGGCCCAGACGACCTCCGGCTCCACCGTGGCCGCGCGGCGCGCGGCCGGCACCGGAGCAACGGTTTCCACGACCGGATCCACCACGATCGGCTGCGGACCGACCGGCGCCACTGCGACCGGCTCCGGGACGGCGACCGGCTCGGGCCTCGGCAGCGGACCGAGCAGCGGCTCGGCCGGGCTGCCGGTGCCCAGTGGCGGGTCGACCGGGCGGGGCGCGACCAGGAGCGGGGCGAACCCGGCGTCGGCGGAGCCCGCGGGCGGCGGGGTGGCCGGCGCGGCGGGAACGGGAGCGGCCGCGTCGTCGTCCGGGATGTCGGAGGTCGTCGTGCCGCCCTCCGGAGCCACGGGTGGGGGGCCGAACAGGGCGTCGAGCGGGCTCGCGCCGGGCGCCCGGGTCTGGGTCACGCCGGACAGCCGGACGACGCGGTCGCGACCGCTGCGCTTGGCGTCGTAGAGGACGCCGTCGGCCGCGGCGAAGAGCGTCCGCCGGTCGTCGCCGCGGGCCGCCGACGCGATGCCGACGCTGATCGTGACCGGGACGTCGATGCCGAGGGAGGACCAGTCGTAGGTGGCCACCGACCGGCGGATCCGTTCGAGCGCCCGCTCGCCCTGCTCCGCGGTCGTGTCGGGCAGCAGGATGACGAACTCGTCGCCGGCCCAGCGGCACACCTCGTCGGTGTCGCGGACGCCGGCCACGAGCAGGTCGGCCACGGTGCGGAGGGCCGCGTCGCCGGCCGGGTGGCCGAAGGCGTCGTTGATGGTCTTGAAGCGGTCGACGTCGACCACGGCGAGCGCCGGCGCCGCGCCCGTGGTGAGCAGCCCGTCGAGCCGGGCCTCGGCGTAGCGCCGGTTGGGCAGGTGGGTGAGCGGGTCCTCGTAGGCCTGCCGGCGGAGCTGGCCCGCGGCCCGCTCCGTCTCCAGCAGGCTCTTGCGCCGGCCGAACAGCTCGACCCAGCGGGTCCGCCGCTCGTCGACCCGGTCCAGCTCGTCGGAGAGGTAGGCCTGCAGGTACGGCAGCGCCCGGCCGGCGTCGTCCAGCTCCGCGTGCAGGGTGCACAGCTCGCGCAGCGCGGCCCGGCGCAGGCGGGGGAGGCCGTGCTCGGTGGCCAGGTTCAGCGCCGAGACCAGGTGCTCGTCGGCCCCGGCGACGTCCCTCTGGCGGCGCAGCGCACGGCCCAGGGCCAGCTGCGCCGAGGCCAGCTGCGCGCGGTCGGCGGTCGCGGACGTGATGCGGACGGCGGCGCGCAGCGGGCCGACCGCGGCCGCGCACTCACCGAGCCCGACCAGCGCCCAGCCGTGCACGACCTGGGCGGTCACGATGCCCGCGCTGTCCGGGGGGAGCAGCGCCAGCGCCTTCTCGGCGAGCATGCGGGCCTCGGCGAAGTGCGGCTCGGCGGACTCGGGGACGCCGTCGTCCAGCAGCCCCTCGCCCAGCTCGGCGCACAGCTCACCGAGGCAGGTCGCGGTGGTGGCGACCAGGACGTCGGCGTCGACTGTGGTGTCGCCGTTCCCGGTCCACTCCGGCGCGCCAGGATCCGCGGCGGCGATCATCGCCGCCTCGTGGGCCCGCCGCTGGTAGTCCAGCGCCAGCGGCATCAGCTCGAGGTCGGCGAGCACGCCGGCGAGAGTGCCGAGGGTGTCGACCAGCAGCGCGCTGGGCGGCAGGACGGGGTCCAGCAGGCTGGCGGCCTCGACGGCCTCGTCCATGGCGGCGTCGATGCGCCGGGAGAGCAGCTCGATCCGCGCGTGCCGGGCCAGGCCGGCGGCTCGCTGCAGGTCGTCGTCCGTGGCGTCGAAGGCGGCCTTCGCCGAGCGGACCAGCGCGATGGCGAGCGCGGCGCGGGAGGCGGACTCCGAACGGGGGTCGCTGTCCTCGCCGCCGGCGCCCTCGATGAGGTCGGCGACGCCGGCGTGCAGGTCGAGGGGGTCCTCCGCGGAGGCGTCGGCGGGAACCGGGTCGCCGACGAGGGTGAAGCCGGCGACCCGGAGCCGGCGTACGAGCAGCTCGGCGCGCAGGGTGTCCGCCCAGGCCTTGCCGAGCGAGACAGGGGCGTCTCCGGGAGCGTCGGCCACCGGGTCCGCGGCGACGTACGGCGACGGCTCCTGCTCCACGTCGGCGAGGAGTTCCTCGGCGTCGTCGAGCTGCCAGTTCGCCAGGGCAGCGGTCACCCGGCGGTGCAGGGTTCCGGGCGGCACGAGCGCACTGTGCACCGCGTCGGGAGCGCTGTCGAGCACATGTTCGGAAACGCGCCGTCCCTCGTCCGATGCGTCCCACGCGTCCCAGGCGGAGCGGGTCACGCGGGGTCCTCGGTGGGTGGATCGGCCGGATCTGCCGCCGGCCCGTCCGCGGATCCCGCCGCCGGCTCCCCGCCGGGGGCCCGCACCCGGTTGCGGCCGCTGCGCTTGGCGGAGAACAGGTGCAGATCGGCGGTGTCGAACAGCGCCCGCCAGCCGACCACCGTCGATGGTTGCTCCTCGTCGACGGCCGGCGCGGTGGCGACGCCGATGCTCACCGTCACCGGATCGGGGACGACGTCGCTCCAGTCGGCATCGGCCACGGCCGCGCGGAGCCGCTCCATCACCACGACCGCCTGAGCCTCGGTCGCGGTCGGCAGCACGACGAGGAACTCGTCACCGGCCCAGCGGTACACCTCGTCGCCGGTGCGGCTGTGCTCGCGCAGCAGGTCGGCCACCCGGCGGAGGACGGCGTCCCCGTGGGTGTGCGAGGCCTCGTCGTTGACCTTCTTGAACCGGTCGACGTCGACCACGGCCAGCGACAGCGGCTCCTCGCCCAGCCGCATCGTGCCCAGCCGGCGCTCGGCGCTGCGCCGGTTCCCGAGCCCGGTGAGCGGGTCCTCCAGCGCGTGCCGGCGGAGCAGGGCGGCCTGCCGCTCGGCCTCCCGCAGCCGGCTGCGGCGGACGAACATCTCCGCCCACATCTCCCGGCCGCGCGAGTGCGCCCGGCCGGTGTCGGCGCGGTAGGCCTCCAGCCAGTGCAGCGCCTCGGCGGGCCGGCCCAGGTCGGCGGAGTTCTGCCCCAGCTCGAGCAGGCACTGCCGGTAGCGGCGGCGGTCGCCCGACGCCACGAAGGCACCGGCGGCGTCGACCAGCAGCCCGATGGCCTCCTCGCCGTACTCCTCGTCCTCGTCCCGCTGGGCGACCCGCACGAGCAGGCGGGCCAGCACCAGGTCGGTGTAGCCGCGCAACCACAGGCCGCCGTGCTCCTGCACGCGTCGGCGGACCCGGCGCAGCGGACCCATCGCGCTGTCGAGGTCGTCGGAGCTGTTCATGGCCCACGCCTGGACGACGTCGAGCAGGTCGGCGTCGGCCGGATCGGGCTCCCACGCCATCTCCCGGGCCTCGGTCGCCTGTGCGATGGCGACGGCGGCCAGTGCACGGGCGCGCTCGGAGTCGCCGCGGCGGCGCAGGGTCTGGGCCAGCTCGGCGTGCTGCTGGGCGGACAGCTGCAGCAGCTGCCACTGGTCGGCGAGATCAGGGAGGACGGCGGCGATCCGGTGGCCGCGGACCGCGTGGGAGACCGCCAGCTCCTCCAGGTCCAGTCCCGACAGCGTCAGCGACAGCCAGCGGTGGGCCTGGTGCAGGGCGCGGGTGGGTTCGCCGGCGTTGGGACCCTCGGTGAGCAGGCTGGCGTCGACGGCGAGCAGCATCGCGGCGTCGAAATGGTCGGCGGTCACCTCGACGTGGGCCAGGTAGGCCAGCGTCAGCGCCGTGTCGGGCGAGGGCGGGCACTTGTCCAGCGCCTCGCGGGCGGCCGCGACGGACTCGACGGCCAGCTCCGGATCGCTCTCGATCAGGGCCCGCCGGGCGGCGAGGGTGTGCCGCCACGCGGACCAGCACGGCTCGTCGGACTCCGCGAGGACGACGTCGACGTCGTCGAGGAGGGCGAGGAAGGCGGTGGAGTCCTCCCGCGAGCTGGCGTCCAGGAGACGACACAGCACAGCCGCGAGGTCGCCGGCGGCGACGCGGGCCGAGCTGGGACTCACGCATCCCTCCACTGACGGGTCGGGCCAGCCCCGGTGCGGCCGGGTCTGTCGGTGACGACTCGGTTCCCCCGGGTCGGGACACGCCCCTACCCGCCCGCACTACCCTCGTCGGATGCCCGGGATGCCATCCAGTACGACTCCGACGCGGTTCGCCTATCTCGGCCCCGAGGGTACCTTCGCCGAAGCCGCGCTCCGCACCGCTGTTGCCTCCTCGGAGGGAACCCGGTACCCCCGGCCGAGTGTCCCCGCGGCACTGGCCGCCGTCCGATCGGGGGACGCCGACGCGGCGCTGGTCCCGCTGGAGAACTCCGTCGAAGGCTCGGTGCCCGCGACGATGGACGGCCTCGCCGACGGCCCCGCCCTCGTGATCACCCGTGAGGTCTTCCTCGACGTCTCCTTCGTGCTCGCCGTCCGCCCCGGCACCGACCTGGCCGGCGTGCGCTCGGTGGCCAGCCATCCGCACGCCCTCGCCCAGACCGCGGGGCGGCTGGCCGAGCTGTTCCCGGGCCTCGCCCCGCTGCCGGTGGCGTCCACCGCCGGGGCCGCCGCGGCGGTGGCGGCGGGGGAGTTCGACGCCGCCGTGTGCGCGCCCATCGCCGCCGAGCGGTACGGGCTGGCGGCCCTCGTCGAGGACCTCGCCGACAACCCCGGGGCGGTGACCCGCTTCGTGCTCGTCGAGCCGGCCGGCGCGCTGCCGGCGCCCACCGGCAACGACAAGACCTCGCTGGTCGCCGTCGTGGGTGACCGCACCGGCGCGTTGCTCGAACTGCTCAGCGAGTTCGCCGTCCGCGGGATCTCGCTGACCCGCATCGAGTCACGCCCCACCAGGCAGCGGCTGGGCGTCTACTCCTTCAGCCTCGACTGCGAGGGGCACATCGCCGACCGTCGCGTGGGCGAGGCGCTGGCCGCCCTGCACCGGGTGTGCGACGACGTCCGCTTCCTCGGTTCCTACGCGCGAACCGACGGGCGGGACAACAAGCCGGTTCCCGGGACCGCCGCGGATCCGGCGTTCGCCGAGGCCGAGGAGTGGCTCGCGGGCATCCGCGGCGGAGACTGAGCCCGCGCGTCAGCGGAGCCGGGCGCGCAGGTCCTCGACGATCCGCCGGGTGACCGGGACGTCGACGCCGTGCCGCTCGGCCGCCCGCAGCACGGCGCCCCCGATCGCCTCCAGCTCGGTGGGCCGGCCGGCCTCGGCGTCGCGCTGCATCGAGGAGCGCATGCCCGCCGGCAGCGGGTCCAGGAGCGCGAGGGTGGCTGCCGGGTCCGGGTCGGCCCCGTCCGCGCGGGCGGCGGCCGCGACCTCGGACACGACCGTCCGCAGATCCTCGGACCGCTGCTCGCGGACCGCGCCCACGGGAGCCGCGAGCGATGTCGTCAGCAGCGCCAGTGGGGCCAGGAAGCTGAGCTTCGCCCAGAGCAGCCCGCGCTCGTCCGGGCGGACGGCGACGTCGAGGCCCGTCACGCGGAGTGCGTCGGCCAGCTGCTCTGCGCCGGGTGCGAGCGTCACCGCGGCCATCGAGCCGTCGTGCCGGACCGTCCCGGGAGCGGTCCGGTGGGCGGCCACCTGGATCGCGCCGGCCACCGTGCGAGCAGCGGGGTAGCGCTCGCGCAGCAGGTCCAGGTGGTCGATGCCGTTCAGCAGGGGGACCAGCACCGCCGTCCCCAGCACGTCGGCCGGGAGACGCTCCAGGGCCGCCTCGAGCTGGGTGGCCTTCGGGGTGACGAGGCAGACGTCGGCCGGCTGGTCGAGCCGCGTCGTCCCCGTGGCCGCGGCGCTGAGCTCGCCGAACCGGTCGCTGGACAGCGTCAGGCCGTGCCGCTGGATGTGCTGGGCGGTCTCCGGGCGGGCGAGGCAGGTGACGGCGTGCCCCTCGCGGGCGAGGAGTGCACCCAGCATCCCGCCGACCCCGCCCGGGCCCAGGATCGCGACGCGCAGCGGCATGCGTGTCACTCTGCCCCACCGTGGACGGAGTGCCGTCAGACGCGTTCGAGCTCCCGGTCCGGCTCGGCGGCCGCTGGGCCCTTCGCCAACCTGCTGGGCCACCACACCGTGTCCCCGATCAGCGCGACGGCGGCGGGCACGACCAGCGAGCGGACGACGAAGGTGTCGAGCAGGACGCCGAAGCCGACGAGGAACGCCATCTGCACGAGGAAGAGCAGCGGGAGCACCGACAGCGCGCCGAAGGTGGCCGCCAGCACCAGGCCGGCGGAGGTGATCACGCCCCCGGTCACCGCCAGGGCGCGGAGGACGCCGTCCCTGGCGCCGCGCCGCTGGGACTCCTCGTGCGCGCGGGTCATCAGGAAGATGTTGTAGTCGATCCCCAGCGCGACGAGGAACACGAAGGCGATCAGCAGGATCGTCGGATCGCTGCCCGGGAATCCGAAGACGTCGTCGAAGAGCAGCGCCGCGACGCCGACCGTCGCTCCCACGCTGAGCACCACGGTCGCCACCAGCAGCAGCGGGGCGACCAGGGAGCGGAGCAGCAGCGCGAGCACGAGCGTGATGACGACGAGGACGCTCGGGACGATCACCCGGAGGTCACGGGCGCCGCTCTCGCGGGCGTCGAGGTTGCTGGCGGTCTCCCCGCCGACGATCGCCGCGGGGTCGGCCTCGTCCAGCGCCGTCCGGAGGTCCTTGACGGTCTCGATCGCCGCGACGCTGTCCGGGGTGACGGCGAGGGTCGCATCGAGCCGGACCAGTCCGTCCACGACCAGCGGCTCCGCGCCCGGCAGCGGAGGACCCGCGGTGAAGGGGGCGACCGAGGCCACGCCGTCCGTGGCCGCAGCCACCTCGGCGACGTCCCGCCAGCTCTCCTCCGGGGCAAGGATGATCGTCGGGCTGCCGACCCCGGCCTCGAAGTGGCGGGCGAGGGCCTCCTGCCCGGCGATCCCGTTCGACTCGCCCTGGATGGTGTCGCTGATCGGAATGCCGTCGGCGTCGAAGGTCGGCGCGAAGACGGCGGCGGCGACGAGAGCCGCGACGCTTCCGGCCAGCACCCGGCGGGGACGACGGCCGACCAGCGCGGCGACCCGTTCCCACCCGCGCCCGCGCCTGGTCTCCGAGCCGAACATCGGCCGGAACGGCCAGAACGCGGCCCGGCCGAGCAGCGTGAGGCCCGCCGGCAGGAACGTGAGCGCTGCGACGACGGCGAGGGTGACGCTCACCGCGGAGATCGGGCCCAGCCCGCGGTTGGAGCCGAGGTCGGAGAAGAGCAGGCAGAGCACGCCCAGGACGACGGTGGCGCCCGATGCGACGATCGGCTCCCACGAGTGGCGCAGCGCGACGCGCATGGCGTCGTACTTGGACTGTTCCCGGCGCAGTTCCTCGCGGTAGCGGGCGGTGAGCAGCAGCCCGTAGTCGGTGGCCGCGCCCACGACGAGGATGGAGGAGATGCCCTGGCTCTGGCCGTTGACCGTGATGACGCCGCCGTCGGCCAGCAGGTAGGCGACGGCGTTGGCTGCGGTGAGCGCCAGTCCGGCGGTGCCGATGACCAGCAGGGGCAGCAGCGGGCTGCGGTAGACGACCAGCAGGATCACCAGGACGACGCCGAACGCCGCGAGCAGCAGCAGCCCGTCGATGCCCTCGAACGCGTCCGAGAAGTCGGCGAAGATCCCGGCCGGGCCGGTGACGTAGGACTCGGTGCCCTCCAGCTCGATCGCGGCGCGGAGCTCCTCGACCACCGGCAGCAGCTCCTCGCCGAGGTCGGGGCTCAGCGGTAGGAAGGCCTGCACCGCCTCGGCGCCCTCCGACGGGATGGGCGGGGAGACCTCGCCGGCGAGCGCGCCGGCATCCTCGGCGATCCGCTGGGCCGCGGCGACACGGTCGCCGATCTCGACGAGGGTGGCCTCGTCCACGCCGTCCGCGCTCTCCCACAGGAGCACCGCAGGGATCGACTCCTCGGACTGGAAGCCGTCCTGCAGCTCCTGGACGCGCGTGGATTCCGCGCTGTCCGGGAGGAACGCCGCGACGTCGTTCTCCTGCAGACCGGTCAGCTTGCCGCCGAGGATGCTGAGCGGTCCGGCGCCGACCAGCCACACCAGGAGGACGACGAAGGGGAGCCAGCGGAGGGAGCGTCGGCCAGGCATGATTCCCCTTGATGGTCGATAATCTCGATCGTCGAGATATTAGCGGTTGGGTGCGCCGGACGCGCGGGACGGAGGTGCGGGGTGGACCGAGCAGCCGACGCGCGTCAGGAGATCGCACTTCTCCTTCGCCGGCTGAACGTCGAACTGGATGCGGTCGGCCAGCGGTTCGCCGACGTGCACGGCCTCAACCGCACCGACGTCCGGGCGCTGGTGGCGATCATGGACGCTGCCCGACGCGGGGAGGCGCTCACCGCCGGCCGGTTGGGCGAGGCGGTCGAGCTGCGGTCGGCCTCGGTGACGGCGCTGGTCGACCGGCTGGAGAAGGCCGGCCACGTGCGGCGGGTGCGCGATCCCGACGATCGGCGGCGGGTGGCGCTGGAGATGTCTGACTCGGCGATGGCGGCCGGGGCCGAGCACTTCGGGGGGCTGGCCCGCGACCTGTCGGCGGCGATGGAGGGCTACAGCGACGAGGAGCTGGCCGTCGTCCGCCGGTGGCTCGAGGACATGACCGGCGTCGTCATGCGCCACTCCCGCGCCGCCCCGCCCGAGGCATAGGTGCCTATACATGCGTTCCGGGGCCGAAGGCGCACGTATAGGTACCTATGCCTGGGGTCAGAGGTAGAGGCCGGTCGATTCCTCGATGCGCTCGGCGGCGACGGCGTGCACGTCGCGCTCGCGAAGGATGATCAGGTCTTCGCCGTGCACCTCGACCTCGTGCTGGTCCTCGGGGGAGAACAGCACCTGGTCGCCCACCTTCACCTGCCGCACCGACGCGCCCACGCCGCGGGCCTCGCCCCACACCAGCCGCTTGGCCACCTGGGCGGTCGCCGGGATGAGGATGCCGCCGCTGGAGCGACGGTCGCCGTCCTCCGTGCGCCGCGCCACCAGGATCCGGTCGTGCAGCATCTTGATCGGCAGCTTGCCGGCGGCGGAGTCCTCGGGCACGTCGTCCCACGCTACCCGCGCCGGCGGAGGTGCATTTATGGCCATAAACGCACCTTCATGCCCAGCCGAGCTCGTGCAGGCGGTCGTCGTCGATGCCGAAGTGGTGCGCGATCTCGTGGACGACGGTGATCGTCACCTCGTCGACCACGTCCTCCTCCGTCGCGCAGATGTCGCAGATGGCCTCGCGGTAGATCATGATCCGGTCCGGCAGCGCGCCGCCGTACTCCCAGCCGCGCTCGGTCAGCGCGTGCCCGTCGTAGAGCCCGAGCAGGTCCGGCTCGTCGGGGTTCCGGTCCTCCACCAGGACGACGACGTTGTCCAGCAGTTCCATCAGCTCCGGCGGCACCTCGTCCAGGGCATCGGCGACCAGCTGTTCGAAGACCGGGAGCGGGAGCGGCTTCACCAGGAGGTCGGCAGCGGCCGGCCCTCCTCGTAGCCGGCCGAGCTCTGCACCCCCAGCACCGCGTGCCCGTGCAGCTCGTCGATGGTCCGGGCCCCGGCATAGGTGCAGGAGGAGCGGACGCCGGCCACGATGCCGTCGATCAGGTCCTCGACGCCCGGCCGGGTGGGGTCCAGGTACATCCGGGACGACGAGATGCCTTCCTCGAACAGTCCGGCACGCGCGCGCTCGAAGCCCGACTGCGACGACGTCCGCGCCTTGACCGCGCGCGCCGACGCCATGCCGAAGCTCTCCTTGTAGAGCCGGCCGCCGTCGTCGTGCACGTCGCCGGCGCTCTCGTACGTGCCCGCGAACCACGAGCCCACCATGACGTTGGCCGCGCCCGCGGCCAGCGCGAGAGCGATGTCGCGCGGGTGCCGCACGCCGCCGTCGGCCCAGACGTGCTTGCCCAGCTCGCGCGCCGCGGCCGCGCACTCCTCGACGGCGGAGAACTGCGGCCGGCCGACGCCGGTCATCATCCGGGTGGTGCACATGGCGCCGGGGCCCACGCCGACCTTGACGACGTCGGCGCCGGCCTCGATCAGGTCGCGGGTCCCCTCCGCCGTCACCACGTTGCCGGCCACGACCGGAGTGGCGCCGGCCACCGAGCGCACCGCCCGCAGTGCCTCGATCGCCTTCTCCTGGTGACCGTGCGCGGTGTCCACCACGAGCACGTCCACACCGGCGGCCAGCAGCGCTCCGGCCTTGCCGGCGACGTCGCCGTTGATGCCGACCGCCGCGGAGGTGAGCAGGTGGCCGTCGGCGTTCACGGCCGGGGTGTAGAGCGCCGACCGCAGCGCGCCCTTGCGGGTGATCACGCCGACCAATCGGTCACCCTCGACGACCGGGGCCGCGCTGACCCGCTCCCCGGACAGGACGTCGAAGATCTTGGGCAGGTCGGTGCCGGCCGGGATGGTCAGCGGGTCGCCGGTCATGACCTCCGACAGCTGGGTGAACCGGTCCACGCCCTGGCACTGGCCGTCGGTGACGACGCCGACGGGGGAGTCGCCCTCGACCACGACGACGATCCCGTGCGCGCGCTTGGTCAGCAGCGCCAGAGCTTCGCCCACGGTGGAGGTCGGCGACAGCGTGATCGGGGTGTCGTAGACCGGGTGCCGGGACTTGATCCACGACAGGACCTCGCTGACCACGTCGACCGGGATGTCCTGCGGCAGCACGGCGAGCCCGCCGCGACGGGCCACGGTCTCGGCCATCCGCCGTCCCGATATCGCCGTCATGTTGGCGACGACGACCGGGATCGTCGTCCCCACCCCGTCCGGCGTCGTCAGGTCGACCTCGAGGCGGGACCCGACCGCCGATCGAGCCGGCACCATGAAGACGTCGGCGTACGTGAGGTCGTGGGCCGGGCGGGTGTCCCCGAGGAAGCGCATGAGCCCATGGTCCCGTAATTGCGCGGGAACGTCGAAACCCGCCACCTACGATCGTGGCGTGATCGACCTGCGACTCGTGCGCGAGAACCCCGACCTCGTCCGTGCCAGCCAGCGCGCCCGGGGTGCCGACGAGTCCCTGGTCGACGCGCTCCTGGCCGCCGACACCGCCCGCCGCGAGGCGGTCAAGCGCGGCGACGACCTGCGTGGCGAGCAGAAGAACGCCTCCCAGGCGGTCAAGAAGGCCACGCCCGAGGAGCGTCCCGCCGTCCTCGAGCGGGCGAAGGTGCTGGCCGCCGAGGTCAAGGAGGCCGAGGAGGCGCAGCGGGCGGCCGACGCCGCCCTGCGCGAGGCGCACCTGAGGATCCCGAACGTCGTCGCCGACGAGGTGCCGCCGGGCGGCGAGGACGACGCGGTGACGCTGCGGACCGTCGGCGAGGTGCCCGCCTACGACTTCCCGTTGCGCGACCACATCGAGATCGGCGAGGCGCTCGGCGCCATCGACATGGAGCGCGGCGCGAAGGTCTCCGGCGCCCGCTTCTACTTCCTCACCGGCCCCGGCGCGCTGCTGGAGTTCGCCCTGGCCCAGCTCGCGATCAGCCGGGCCGTGACCGCCGGCTTCACCCCCGTCATCGCCCCGGCGCTGGTCAAGCCCGACGCGATGGAGGGCACCGGGTTCCTCGGCGAGCACGACGAGGAGGTCTACCGGATCGAGCGCGACGACCTGTACCTCGTCGGCACCTCCGAGGTCGCCCTGGCCGGCATGCACGCCAAGGAGGTGCTCGACCTCTCGGCCGGGCCGAAGCGCTACGCCGGCTGGTCCTCCTGCTTCCGCCGCGAGGCCGGCTCCTACGGCAAGGACACCCGCGGCATCATCCGCGTGCACTGGTTCGACAAGGTCGAGATGTTCACCTTCTGCCGTCCCGAGGAGACCGAGGCCGAGCACCTGCGGCTGCTGGCCTGGGAGGAGGAGTTCCTCCAGGCGCTGGAGCTGCCCTACCGGGTGGTCGACATCGCCGCCGGCGACCTGGGCACCAGTGCCACCCGCAAGTACGACATCGAGGCCTGGTTCCCGACGCAGGGCACCTACCGGGAGCTCACCTCGACGTCGGACTGCACCACCTTCCAGGCGCGCCGGCTGAACATCCGCTACCGCGACGCCGACGGCAAGCCGCAGACGGCGGCCACGCTCAACGGCACGCTGTGCGCGATCGCCCGCACCATCGCCTGCCTGCTCGAGGTGCACCAGCGGGCGGACGGCGCCGTGTACGTGCCGAAGGCGCTGCGGCCCTGGCTCGGTGGCGTCGAGGAGCTCACCCCGGGGATGACGCTCGCGGCGGCGGTGCCCCCCGCATGAGCCGTCAGCGGCCGACGGTGCTCAAGGCCTACGGCGTCGTGCCCGATAGAGATCGGGTGATCCCACTCGGCGATCTGGGCCCCTGGCGGCCCAAGCTGGTCGCCAGCGACCTCGACGGCACACTGCTGAACAGCGAGGGCGAGGTCAGCCCGCGGACGCGGGCGGCGCTGGAGGCCTGCTGGGACGCCGGGATCCCGGTCGTGGGCGTCACCGGCCGCGGTCCCCGCCTGCTCGACAGCGTGCGGGGCGCGCTCGACGGCCGCGGCATCGCCGTGCTGGCGCAGGGCGGGTTCGTCGTCGACCTCGAGCGCGACGAGGTGCTGCGGACGGTCGGGCTGCCCCGGGACCAGGCGCAGGCGGTGATCGAGCGGATCGAGGCCGTCGCCGGCGATCTGATCGTCGCCGTCGAGGACGCCTCGGAGCAGAGCGAGATCTCCGGCCCGCTCCGCGTGCAGCACGGGTTCGACTGGCCCTACCCGGAGCCGGCCCACCTCCTGCCGCGGCACGAGGTGCTGCCCGAGGGCCCGGTGCTCAAGGCGTTCCTCCGCTCCTCGGCCCTCGGGCAGGACGAGCTGCTGGCCCGCGCCAAGGCCGTCGTCGACCCGGCGGACGCCGAGGTGACGCACGCGGGGCTCGGCTTCATCGAGGTGCTCCCGCCGGGCATCACCAAGGCCACCGGGCTGGCGATCGCCCTGGAGCGGTACGGCGTCGGGTTCGGCGACGTGCTGGTGTTCGGCGACATGCCCAACGACCTGCCGATGATCACCGCGGTCGCCGAGGCGGGGGGCACCGCGATCGCGGTCGCCAACGCGCACCCCGCCGTCCGTACGGCGACGACCGGCCTGACCGGTGGTCACGACGCCGACGGCGTCGCCCGTTACCTGGAAGCGGTGCTCGCCGATGTCTGACTGGAGGCCGCGCCTCATCGCCAGCGACATGGACGGCACGCTGCTGCGCTGGGACGACACCGTCAGCGAGACGACCGTGGCCGAGCTCGGGCGCTGGCGCGCCGACGGCGTCCCGGTCGTGCTGGCCACCGGCCGCCCACCGCGCTGGATGCACCGGATCCGGGAGGTGCTCGGCTACGGCACGGCGGTCTGCTGCAACGGTGCGGTGCTCCTGGACCTGGAGACCTTCGAGATCCTCCGCGAGGAGCCGGTGCACCCCGACGTCCTCCGGTCGGTGACGGCCGAGCTGCGCCGGCGGCAGCCCGACACCTGGTTCGCGGTCGAGTACGGGCTGGAGTTCCGTCACGAGCCGATCTACAAGCCGCGCTGGGACGTCGACGCGCCCGGGGTGGCCGAGGCGACGCTTGAGGAGATGGTGGTGCAGCCGGTCGCGAAGCTGCTGGCCCGCCACGAGCACCTGCCCAGGGATGAGTTCGTTGCGTTGGTGGAGGAGGTCATCGGCGGCCGGGCTACCGTCACGAACTCCTCGACGGATGCCCTGGCGGAGATCTCCGCGGCCGGGGTGACGAAGGCGTCGGGCCTCGCCACGGTCGCCGCCCGGCACGGCATCGGCCCCGAGGACGTCGTCGTCTTCGGGGACATGCCCAACGACATCGCGGCCTTCGAGTGGGTGCGGGCTGCCGGCGGCCGCGCCGTCGCGATGGCACACGCGCATCCCGACCTCATGGCCGTGGCCACGGACGTCACCGGCACCAACGAGGACGACGGCGTCGCCGCCTTCCTCGCCGCCCTCTGACCCCCGATCGCGTTGTCGACGCCGGCCGCAGCGGTCACCCGGGCCTTCTCGAGCGGGATCGCTGACCGGTCCGTCATCGGCGGGTGGCCCCCGAGCGCGTTCCGGGGAGCCACCCGCTGAGGATGACCGCCCGAGGCGTCGCATCGTGGGCAAACGGCACACGGCCGTCCGAGCTGGGAGGATGGAGCGGGACGGGTCGGCGCCGCAGGTGCCGTGGGATCGTCCTGACGCCACCGCGCCGACCGTGGAGGTGGCTCCGCATGGAGATTCTGCTCATCGTTCTTGCCGTCGTCGGGGTGCTCGCAGTGGTGCTGCTGAGTGCGAGCGTCCAAGCGGTCCAGCAGTACCAGCGCGGCATCGTGCTGCGGTTCGGCCGGTTGCTGCCCAGCGTCCGGGAACCCGGGCTGCGCCTGATCATCCCCTTCGTCGACCGGATGACGAAGGTGCCGGTGCAGACCCTGGTCCTCGACGTTCCGTCGCAGGGAACCATCACCCGGGACAACGTGACCGTCGGCGTCGACGCCGTCGTCTACTTCCGCGTGGTCGACCCGGTCCGGGCAGTCATCAACGTGGAGAACTACATGATCGCCACGTCGCAGGTCTCCCAGACATCGCTCCGGTCGGTCATCGGTCGGGCCGACCTGGACACCCTGCTCTCGGACCGGGAGCAGATCAACAGCGAGCTCCGGGCCGTGATCGACACTCCCACCGAGGACTGGGGGATCAAGATCGATCGGGTCGAGGTCAAGGACATCTCGCTGCCCGAGGGGATGCGCCGCTCGATGTCGCGGCAGGCCGAGGCAGAGCGGGACAGGCGAGCGCGCGTCATCGACGCCGAAGGTGAGCTGCAGGCGTCGTCCAAGCTGGCGCAGGCCGCCGAGGCCATGAGCGCGACGCCGGGCGCACTGCAACTGCGGCTGCTGCAGACCGTCGCCGACGTCGCGTCGGACAAGAACAGCACGCTGGTGATGCCCATCCCGGTGGAGCTGCTGCGCTTCTTCGAGCACGCCACCGGCGGCGCTCCGGAGGTGGCGGGTGATGAGCGGGCGGCGTCCGGGTCGACCACGTCTCCGGCAGCGCTGCCGGCCTCGGACGGCGGGGCAGCCGAACTGCCCGCCGGTCAGGCGGACGGCGTGCCCGCGGCGATCACCACAGACTCCGCGGCAGGTCGCGGATGAGTTCGGTGAGTTCGGCGAGGGTGCGGGCGGCGTAGGCCGCCTGCACCCGCTCGTCGAACTCGTGGACGGTGAGCCGACCCTGGGTGAGCCCACGCTGGAGCTGGCGCACGGTCTCCTCGCGGTCGGCGTCCGACGCACGGATGTCCCCGTCGCGTGGACTCACCAGCACTCCCCTCCCATCGGTCGATCATCGTCGGCGCACCCGCATCCCGCGCTGCCACCACGGCGGAGTGGCGAGGTGCCCGACGTTCAACTGCCGAAGGCCTACAGGTACTGACCGCCGCCGGGGCGGAAGTCCTGCTGGCCGCCGGGCGCCTGACCGCCGGGCAGGGCCTTGCGGCGGCCCTCCTCGAGCTGCGCCCGTGCGGCCATCTGCTGAGCGAAGATCGCCGTCTGGATGCCGTGGAACACCCCCTCCAGCCAGCCGACCAGCTGTGCCTGGACGATCCGAAGCTCGGCGTCGGACGGCGTCTCCCCCTCGGTGAACGGCAGCGTGATCCGCTCCAGCTCCTCACGCAGCTCCGGTGCCAGCCCGTCCTCCAGCTCCCGGATCGACGCGGCGTGGATGTCGCGGAGCCGGTTGCGGCTGGCGTCGTCCAGGGGTGCGGCCCGGACCTCCTCCAGCAGCTGCTTGATCATGGTGCCGATCCGCATGACCTTCGCGGGCTGCTCCACCATCTCGCCGACGCCGGCCGGGCCGTCTCCGTCGTCGTCCCCTTGGGGCACGGGCAGGGCGCCGACCGGCTGCCCGTCGGGGCCCACGACGACGATGTGCTGGGGGCGCTCGCTGCCGTTCCCGGATGCAGTCATGGCCACCATCCTGCCCCGCCCGCCGGGACGGCGAACGCCAGGCCCGGAAGCCCGGGTCGCCGGCTGAACCGCCGGGACCCGCGCGCCGTGGTGAGGGGGACGGCGGCCGGTCGATCCGCCGGGAGGGAGCCACACCGTGGACGCGACGACGAGACGGGTGGTGGCCGCAGCGGCCCTGGGGGTGCTCGCGCTGGCCGGCTGCGGAGGCGGCGAGGAGGAGGACGACGCTGCCGGCGCGGCGGCACCGGCCGGCGACGCCGTGCTGGCGACGGCCGACAGCGAGCTCGGCGAGATCGTGGTCGACGGGGAGGGCCGCGCCGTCTACGTCTTCGACCGGGACGCGCCCGGCTCGGGAAGCAGCTCCTGCGCGGACAGCTGCGCGGAGAGCTGGCCGCCGGTGACCGCGGAGGCCGAGGCCCCCGAGGTCGACGGCGTCACCGGGGACGTGGGGACGATCGAACGGGACGACGGCACGCGGCAGGTGACCGTCGGGGGGCTGCCCCTGTACACGTACGCCGGGGACTCCGATGCTGGCGACGTGACCGGTCAGGGCGTCCAGGGGGTCTGGTGGGTCGTGGCGCCCCACGGGGCCAAGATCTCCGAGGCGGCGCCGTCGTCGGCGGACACGGCGTACTGACCGCATGCGGGCCCGCGGTGCGACGGCGCGCGAGGAGAGCCTGCGGGCCCTCTACGAGGCGCACGCGCCCGTGCTGCTGGCGTACGCGCTCCGGCTGACCGACGGCGACCGGGCCCGCGCGGAGGACATCGTGCAGGAGACGCTGCTGCGGGCCTGGCGTCACCTGGACCGGGTCGACGACGACCCCGACCGGTCGCTGCGCCCGTGGCTGTTCACCGTCGCGCAGCACCTCGCCGTCGACGCCCACCGGGCCCGCCGTGCGCGGCCGACCGAGGTGGGGGACGCCGCGCTCGCGGTCCTGCCGGCCCTGGACCAGATCGACGCCGCCCTCGACCGCATCGTGGTCGCCGACGCCCTGCACGCGCTGTCGGAGGAGCACCGGGCCGTGATCGTGGAGACCTACTACCGGGGACGCAGTGTCGCGGAGGCCGCCCGCGCCCTGGGCATCCCGCCGGGCACGGTGAAGTCGCGCTGCTACTACGCCCTGCGTGCGCTCAAGCTCGCGCTCGCCGAGCGGGGGGTGACGACGTGAGCTGCCCGGGAACCGTCGAACTGGGCGCCTACGTCCTGGGGGCCCTGGAATCCGGTGAGGCCCGGCAGGTCGAGCAGCACGTGTCCGGCTGCCCCGTGTGCGCGGCCGAGCTCGCGGAGCTGGCCCCCCTGCCCGGTCTGCTCGACCGGGTGCCGCGCGCCGATCTGGCGCCGGTGGGGGTGGCACCGTCCCCGGAGCTGTACGAGCGCGTCGCCGCCGCGGCCCTGCGGCCCCGCCGCCGGGTCCGCCTGCTGCTCGTCGCGGCGGCCGCGCTCGCCGCGCTCGTCCTCGGCGCGGGCGCGACCGCGTGGCTCACCGGCGAGCAGCAGCGGACCCGCTCGGCCACGGCCGGGCCGGTGGAGGCCAGCGTGACGGCGAGTGCCGAGGGCGGCGGCAGCGCGCTGGACGTCACGGTCGCCGGCCTGCGTGCGGGGGAGACGTGCACGATGGTCGCGGTTGAGGACGACGGCGACCGGCACCCGGCAGGGGAGTGGCCGGCGTCGCCCGACGGGGACGGCCGCTGGGTCGGGTGGGCTCCCGTGGAGCCGGACGCCGTCGACGAGGTGGTGCTCCTCGGCGACGGCGGGCGGGAACTGGTGCGGGTCGACCTCTGAGGGCATCAGTCCTCGGGCAGCAGCAGCACCTTGCCGATGTGCTCGCTGGCCTCCACGACGCGGTGCGCCTCGGCAGCGCGGGACATCGGCAGCCGGCGGTCGACGATCGGGCGGACGACGCCACGCTCGACGTCGGGCCACACGTCGTGCCGGACCGCCGCCACGATCTCTGCCTTGCCGCCCCGGCCGGTGGCCGGCCGCGAGCGCAGCGCGGTGGCGTGCACCGAGGCGCGCTTGCCCAGCAGCTTCCTGATGTCCAGCTCGGCCTTCGTGCCGCCCTGCATCCCGATGATCACCAGCCGACCGCCCACGGCGAGCGCATCGACGTTGCGGCCCAGGTACTTGCCGCCCATGTTGTCGAGGACGACGTCGACTCCGCGGCCGTCGGTCGCCTCGCGGACCCGCTCGACGAAGTCCTCGTCGCGGTAGTTGATGCCGACCTCCGCGCCGAGCTCGCGGCACACGTCGAGCTTGGCCGCCGTCCCCGCGGTCGTGAACACGCGCGCGCCGGCGCGGGCGGCCAGCTGGATCGCCATCGTCCCGATGCCGCTGGACCCGCCGTGCACGAGGAAGCTCTCCCCCCGCCGGAGGCCGGCGAGGAGGAAGACGTTGGACCAGACCGTGCAGGTGACCTCCGGGAGGGCGGCCGCGGTGGCCAGCTCCACCCCGGAGGGGCGGGGGAGGAGCTGCCCGACCGGGACGGCGACCCGCTCGGCGTAGCCGCCGCCGGACAGCAGCGCGCACACTTCGTCGCCGACCGACCAGCCGCTGACGCCCTCGCCGACCTCGGAGATCACGCCGCTGCACTCGAGGCCGAGCACGTCACTCGCACCCTTGGGCGGGGGATAGAAGCCCTGCCGCTGGAGGAGGTCCGCCCGGTTCACGGCGGTCGCCGCGACGTCGACGACCACCTCCCCGGGCCCGCAGACCGGGTCGGGCACCTCCGCCCAGGTGAGCACCTCGGGTCCGCCGGGCTCGGTCACCGTCACCGCACGCATGGCCCGACCCTAAGGCCCCCTCCAGGGCACCGTTCCCGAGCCTGCGAGGGGCGGGGAGGAGGGGGTCCTTCTACGAAGGGCGGGACGACGACGGCGTCGGGACCTCCGGACGACGTCGTCCCGAGGTCCCGACGCCGCGGGTCGCTGCTCAGCGGGCCTTGAGGTCCTTGCGCAGGATCTTGCCGGCCGCCGACTTCGGCACCGCGTCGATGAATTCGACGAAGCGCACCTTCTTGTGCGGCGCGACCTTGCCGGCCATGTACTCCATGACCGCCTCCTCGGAGAGCTCCGAGCCGGCCGCGCGGACGACGAACGCCTTGGGCAGCTCCTCGCCGCTCTCCTTGTCCGGCACCCCGATCACGGCGGCGTCGGCGATCTCCGGGTGGCCGATCAGCACGGCCTCGAGCTCGGCCGGCGCCACCTGGTAGCCCTTGTACTTGATCAGTTCCTTGACGCGGTCGACCACGGTGTAGCGACCCTCGTCGTCGACGATCGCGACGTCACCGGTGTGCAGCCAGCCGTCGGAGTCGACGGTGTTCGCCGTCGCCTCGGCGTTGTTGAGGTAGCCCTTCATGACCTGCGGACCGCGGATCCACAGCTCGCCGCTGGCCCCGGGCGCCGCGTCCTCGCCGGTGCCCGGGTCGATGAGCCGGCACTCGGTGTTGGGGATCGCGTAGCCGACCGAGCCCTTGGGGACGTCGGTCTGCGCGCCCGGAGGCTCGCAGCCCGGGTCGGGGGTCGTGTGCGAGACCGGCGACAGCTCCGTCATGCCGTAGCCCTGGCCCACGGTGACGCCGTCCTCGGCGCCCTTGCGGAGCCGGCTCTGGGCGGCCAGGGCCAGCTGCTCGTCCAGCGGAGCGGCGCCGGAGAGGATCGAGGTCAGCGACGACAGGTCGTACTTGTCGACCACCGGGTGCTTCGCCATGGCCAGCAGGATCGGGGGCGCGACGAACGCTCGGGTGATCTTGTGGTCCTGGATGGTGCGCAGGAAGTCCTCGAGGTCGAAGCGGGGGAGCGTCACCACCGCGCCGCCCCACGCCAGGCCCTGGTTCATGAGCACCGTGAGGCCGTAGATGTGGAAGAACGGCAGGACGGCGATGATCCGCTCGTCCTCGCCGAGGCTGATCAGTGGCCGGCACTGCGCCACGTTCGCCACCAGGTTGCGGTGGGTGAGCATGACGCCCTTGGGCAGGCCGGTCGTGCCGCTGGAGTAGGGCAGGGTGACCAGGTCGTTGGCCGGGTCGATGTCCACCTGGACCGACGGCGCGTCGGCGCCGAGCAGGTCGAACAGGTTGGCGTGACCCTCGGCGCCGTCGAGCACGACGATCTCGTCGACCGGCGACTTCTCGGCGGCCGCGGCGGCGCGGTCCAGGAACAGCGAGATCGTGATCAGGATCTTCGCGCCGGAGTCCTTCAGCTGGAAGGCGATCTCGTCGGGCGTGTAGAGCGAGTTGATCGGGCTCATCACGCAGCCGGCGGCGGCGATGCCGTGGAAGACCACCGGGAACCAGGGCGTGTTCGGGCAGAAGACGGCGACGACGTCGCCCTTGCGCAGCCCACGGGCGTGCAGGTTCGCGGCGACCCGGTCGACGTACGCGGCCAACTGACCGTGCGTGATCACGTCGCCCTTGAGGCCGTCGATCAGTGCGGGTGCGTCCGGGCGCTCCTTGCCGGCGGCCAGGACGAACTCGGGCACCGACAGGTTCGGGATCTCGACATCGGGATACGGGCTGGCCAGGGCCACGGGGCTCCTCCTCAGTGCTGGTGTGGCGCCAGTCTCACACCTGGCGTGTCGGGCGCCACAAGGGGGTTACCCGCGGGTTCGCCCCATCGATCCGTTCACCGGGGCCAGAGCACCGACTGCGTGCAGCGGAACAGCGCGATGGTCTTACCCGTCCCGGCGTTCGACACGACGGCGTCCCAGACCTGCGTCGTCCGGCCGGCGTGGACGTTCGTCGCCGTGCAGGCGATCCGTCCCTCGCGCGCGGTGCCGAGGTGGTTGCTCTTCAGCTCGATGGTGGTGAAGCCGGTCGACCCCTCGGGCAGCAGCGCCCGCGTGGGCAGTCCGCAACTGGTGTCGGCGAGCGTGACGACGGTGCCGGCGTGCAGGTAGCCGTTGGGCGCCAGCAGCTCGGGCCGGATGTCGAGATGGCTGGTGAGCCGCCCGCGCTCGTGCGTGTCGATGACGATGCCCAGGAGCCCGGGGAAGGTGCCCGGGAGGAGGGCGTTGAGCTCGTCGACGGTCAGGAACCCGGTGGCGGCCATGCCCGGCAACCTAGCGAGGGCGGTACGAGAACGATCAGGTCACCTGGTCGTCAGGGGTCCTACCTCACCGTCGACGGTGAGGTAGGACCCCTGATGATCAGCCTCAGCTGATCATCGCGGAGCTCAGGTGCGGGCGGTCTCCCACAGACCCATGACGTTGCCTTCCGGGTCGGTGAAGTAGGCCGCGAAGCCCATCTCGCCGACCGGCGTCTTCCCGACGACGGTGGAGCCGCCGAGCTCGCCGATCCTCCTCAGCGAGTCCTCGATGCTGTCCACTCGACGACGAGGACAGGTCCGCGGGTCGCCGCCTGCTCGCGCGACAGCATGCCGCCGTTGATGAAGCCCGATTCGGTCGGGCCGCTGTCGCCGCTGGGGCCTGACATCACGATCGTGTAGCCCATCTCCGGCATCTCCATGAGCTGCCAGTCGAACGCCTCCTTGTAGAAGCTCCGCGCTCGGTCCCCGTCGTCGTAGGGAACCTCGAAGTGCACGACCCGACCGCTCATGGCGGCCTCCTCGGGGTGTGGTCCGGATCCGACGCGGCGGAGGCTAGACCCGCTGGTGCAACCGTGGAAGTGCCACGGGAGGCGATCAGGCGGCGTCCTCCCTCACCGTGTGGCGTCCTCCCGCACGGTCGACCGCGAGGTAGGACCCGTGGTGATCAGGGACCCTGATCACCACGCAGCTCACGCGAGGCCGCGGACCGTTCGCGCGGGCGGCCGGTCGCCGCGGATCGAGGCCACCATGTCCAGCGTCTGCCGGGTGGCGGCGACATCGTGCGCGCGGAACACCCGCGCCCCGAGCCAGGCGCTGACGGCGGTCGCGGCCAGGGTGCCGGTCAGCCGCTCCGCCAAGGGGACGTCGAGGGTCTCGCCCACGAAATCCTTGTTCGACAGCGCCACCAGCACCGGCCAGCCCGTCGCGACGAGCTCATCCAGCCGGCGGGTGGCCTCCAGCGAGTGCCGGGTGTTCTTGCCGAAGTCGTGCCCGGGGTCGACCAGCACCCGGTCGCGGTCCACGCCCGCCGCGACGGCGGCCTCGGCCAGCGCCGTCGTCCGCATGACGATGTCGGCCACGACGTCGTCGTACTGCACCCGGTGCGGGCGGGTCCGCGGCGGCAGCCCGCCGGCGTGCGTGCAGACGATGCCGGCCCCGGCGGCCGCCGCCACCCCCGCGAGCGACGGGTCCACCCCGCCCCAGGCGTCGTTGACGACGTCGGCGCCGGCGGCCAGGGCCTCGCGCGCGACCTCCGCCCGCCAGGTGTCGATGGAGATCGGCAGTGCCGGGTGCGCCGTGCGGATGGCGGCGACCAGGTCGACGGTGCGGCGGATCTCCTCCGCGGCGTCGACGTCCTCGCCGGGGGCGGCCTTCACACCACCGACGTCCACCATGTCCGCGCCCTCGGCGACGACGCGATCCACCCGTTCCATCGCCGCGGCCATGGCGTAGGTCGCGCCGCGGTCGTAGAACGAGTCGGGTGTCCGGTTCACGATCGCCATCAGGACGAAGTCACCGTCTGGCACATCCAGCGCACCGATCCGGAGCAACCCGTTCCCTCCTCGACGACGCCGGTGTGGTGGAGTCAGCCAATCAGATCGAGCGGGAGGGGGCTTCCATGGCGCAGACGACCGTCGAGGGCATCGAGGGCGTGCAGGGACTGGTCGGCCAGCACCTGGGCTACAGCGACTGGGTGGAGATCACCCAGGGGCAGGTGAACCGGTTCGCGGAGGCCACCGGCGACCACCAGTGGATCCACGTCGACCCTGAGCGCGCGAAGAAGGAGAGCCCGTTCGGCGGCCCCATCGCGCACGGCTACCTGACACTGTCGCTCATCCCCTCGTTGATGCCGCAGATCATCGAGATCACGGGCTTCCGGATGGGTGTCAACTACGGCACGGAGAAGGTGCGCTTCCCCTCGCCGGTGCCCGTGGGCGCGCGCGTGCGGGCCGGCGCCACCCTCGAGGCGGCCACTCCGTTCGAGGGCGGCATCGCCATGAACCTCGGCGTCACGATGGAGATCGACGGCGGCACCAAGCCGGCGATGGTCGCCACCGTCGTCTACCGCCGCTACCTCTGACGCCCGCCTGAGGCATAGGAACCTATACATGCGTTTCGGGCCCGAATACGCATGTATAGGTTCCTATGCCTGGTGCCCGGTGGAGCGGATCAGTCGACGAGGGCCTGGTTGACCAGGGCGCGCAGGTAGTTGCGGATCGGCAGGGTGCTCGAGGGCAGGAGCTGCGTGTAGAAGCTGACGGTGATGTCCTCGACCGGGTCGACGTAGAACGCCGTGGACGCCGCGCCGCCCCAGCTGTAGTCGCCGAGGCTGGAGACGACGCCGTACTTCGCGGGGTCGATCACCATCGAGAAACCGAGGCCGAAGCCCACCCCGCGCAGCGGCGTCTCGGCGAACACGGGCCGGCCGAAGGCCTCGATGTCGGCGTTGCCCGGCAGGTGGTTGCGGGTCATGTAGGCGATCGTGCGCGATCCCAGCAGCCGCCCGCCGTCGTAGGAGCCCCCACGGCGGAGCAGCTCGACGAACCGCAGGTAGTCACCTGCCGTGGAGACCAGCCCGCCACCGCCGGAGAGGAACGCGGGCTTGCTGTGCGCGGCCTGGCCCATGGCGTCGATCGGCGCGAAACCGGTGGCAGCGCCCCCCGGCTGCCCGGGGACGGCGGCGTACAGGCGGGCCAGCGTCTCGAGGTCATCCCCCTCGCGCAGACCGAAGGACGTGTCCCGCATGCCCAGGGGCGCGAAGATCCGCTGCTCGAAGAACTCGTCGAGGGGCTGACCGGAGAGCACCTCGACCAGCCGGCCGAGGACGTCGGTGGAGACGCCGTAGTTCCACTCGCTGCCCGGCTGGAAGAGCAGCGGGACCGACGCCCACTGGCGGCACACCTCGGCGGTGTCGGCGCCCGGCGGGCTGCCCCAGTCGTGGCCCATCGCCCGGTACATCGCGTCGACCGGGTGCGTGTTGTGGAAGCCGTAGGTGAGCCCGGACGTGTGGGTGAGCAGGTGCCGGACGCGGATCGGCTCCACCTGCGGCACGGTGACCGGCCGCTGGGACGAACCGGCCACGTAGACGCGGGTCTCGGCGAACTCGGGCAGCCACTTCGCGATCGGGTCGCCCAGCTCGAACGCGCCCTCCTCGTACAGCATCATCGCCGCGACGGAGGTGACCGGCTTGGTCATCGAGAAGATCCGCCAGCGGGTGTCCTCCTCCACCGGCAGGCCGTCCTCGACATCGCGCAGCCCCTGGCGGCCGACGTGCACGAGCCTGCCGTGCCGGGCCACCGTGACGAGGAATCCGGGCAGCTGCCCGTCGTCGACCCAGCGGGCCAGCCGCCGGTCGATCCGCCCGAGCCGGGCCGGGTCGAAGCCCACCTCGGCCGGATCGGTGCTGACGGTCAGATCACTGCCCACATGAACCTCCGGTGGCCCGAACGCCGTCCGCCGTCGGGCGGCGCCTGTACCCGCATCCTGACCCACGACGTTGTGGGCCGGACCACACGGGGTCAGGCAGCCGCCCGACGGCGGAGGTGGCGCAGGAAGACGTCCGGCTCAGACCGGAACGGAGCTGGCGGCCTTCTTGAGGTTCGAGCCGGCGGTCACCTTGACGGTGTTGGCGGCGGGGATGTCGATCGACTCACCGGTCTGCGGGTTGCGGCCGGTGCGCGCCGAGCGCTGCGTGCGCTCGACGGTCAGCAGGCCGGAGACGGCGACCTTCTCGCCGCGGGTGATCGCCTCGACGAGCTCGTCCTGCAGCCCGGCGAGGACCGAGTCCACGGTGGAGGCCGGGACGTCGGCGCGCTTGGCGATGGCGGAGACCAGTTCGGCCTTGTTCATGAGGTTCCTCTCGTGTGTGCGGTGGCAGGTGCCAGGGCTCGGCACGCGGCCGGCTCCGTCCCCCGGTGGGGACCTTCCCGCATCCGCGCTCGGAGCGCGGATGACCCGGGAATCCGGGACTTCCGGGAAGGCGGACCCCGCGCACCGTGCCATGTCGCCCCGGCGTCTGGCCACCCAGGGGTCCCCAAAACGGCCGCGGATGAACCGTTGACCACATCCGCACCACTCGTGCGGACGGCGGGCAGCGGCGTCCCCGCCTAGCGTGGGGACATGCCGCAGCTGCCTGGGACGGACCTGACCGTGAGCGCCCTCTGCCTGGGCGCCAACGTCTTCGGCTGGACGGCGGACGAGCCGACGTCCTTCGCGCTGCTGGACCGCTACCTCGACGCGACGCCGAGCACCGAGGCCCCGTTCGTCGACACCGCCGAGAGCTACGGCGACGGCACGTCGGAGCGGATCCTGGGGGCGTGGATGGCCGCCCGCGGCACCCGTGACCGCGTCGTCGTCGCCACCAAGGCCTCCCGGGGCACGAAGGAGCACCCGCTGGCGGCAGCGGAGATCCGGAGCGCCGCCGAGCGGTCGCTGCGCAACCTGCAGACCGACGTCATCGACGTCTACTACGCGCACTACGACGACGAGACGACGCCGCTGGAGGAGACCGTCACCGCCTTCGACGAGCTGGTGCAGTCGGGCAAGGTCCGGTACGTGGCGGCGTCGAACTACTCGGCGGCGCGGTTGGTGGAGGCGCTGGAGACGGCGGAGAAGATCGGGAAGGCCCGGTACGCGGCGCTGCAGACGCACTACAACCTGATGGAGCGGCCCGTCTTCGAGGACGAGCTCCGCGACGTCGCGGTCGACCGGGGCCTGGGCGTGCTGCCGTACTACGGCCTGGCCAAGGGTTTCCTGACCGGCAAGTACCGCGCCGGCGAGCAGGTCGATTCACCACGGGCCACGAAGGCGTCGGCCTACGTGGGGGAGCGGGGCGACCGGGTGCTGGCAGCGCTGGCGCAGGTGGCCGACGCCCAGGGGATGCCGGTGCCGGCGGTCGCGCTGCGCTGGCTGGCCGATCAGCCGGCGGTCGTGGCGCCGATCGCCAGCGGCCGGAGCGTCGAGCAGTTGGCCGATCTGCTGCCGATGCAGGACATGGTGCTCACCGACGAGCAGCGGGCGCTCCTCGACGAGGCGTCGGCCTGAGCGGGTGGGGACGGCCGGGAGCCGCCCCCACCCGGCGCGTCAGACGCTGACGATGCGGTCCCGGACGGCCTGGACCAGCTCCGGGGTGATGTCGGTGACGCCGTGGTCGGCGGCCGCGTGGCCGGCGACCTGGCTGAAGATGCCGTCCTCGTCGGCGGCCGAGAAGCGGGCGCCGCAGCCGGGGATGACGTCTCCGCAGGCGAAGGTCTTCATGGGGTGGACTCCTTGTCGTCGTGGCGGGGGTGGTGCGTCCGGCCGGGGCGGCCGGGGGCTCTGGTCAGCGGCTCTTCCGGGCCGCGGCTGCGAGGTCCTCGATGCGCAGCAGGCCGAGCACGTGGCCCGAGGGGTCGGTGCAGAGGACCGGGTCGAAGCGGACGGCGGGCGACCGGGTGAGCGCCCGCTGCAGCGCCTCGGTGACGTCGGTCGTGGGGTGGACGCGCAGGGAGACCGGGGCCTGGTAGATCTCGCCCGTGCGCGGGTCGTGCAGCACGAGGCCGGTCGGCTCGCCCTGCGATCCGAGCAGCACCACCGGCGGGACGACGGGCATCTCGTCGTCCGGAGTGTGCTGGCGGACGGGGCGGACGAGACCGGCCACGCTGTCGGTGAGCCGCGCCCGCGCCACCTGGGCCCGGACCAGGTCGGTGGCCTCGGCAGACAGCGGCGCGAAACCCGGGCCGGGCCGGCCGAGCAGCCACCCCTGGGCCAGCGGGACGCCGAGCTGGGCGAACGCGGCGAGCTCGGCGGGCGTCTCGATCCCCTCGGCGAGCAGCCAGGCGTCGATCCGTCCCGCGAACTCCCCGAGCATCTCGGCGAGGGCGACGCGTACCGGGTCGGTGTCGGCGTCGCTCACCAGCGCACGGTCGAGCTTCACGACCTGCGGTCGCAGCGCGGCGAGCTGCTGCAGGCCCGAGTACCCGCTGCCGGCGTCGTCGAGGGCGATGAGCGCGCCGCGGTTGCGCAGGTCGTCGCACTGGCGGCGCAGGGCGGCCAGGTCGTGGACGGGTGTGTGCTCGGTGAGCTCGACGACGACGCGGCGCAGGTCCGGCCGCGCGGCGAGGGCGTGCTGCACCGGCTCCGAGCCGAGGATGTGGGGGCTGACGTTGACGGTGAGGAAGGTGTCCGGAGGCAGCGAGTCGACGGTGGCCAGCGCCTTGTGGATGGCCAGGGCCTCGAGCTCGGCGGCGATTCCGGCCTCGGCGGCGGCGGCGAACCAGACGTCGGGTCCGGAGGCGCCCGGGAAGCGGGCCAGCACCTCGTAGCCGGCGACCGTGGCGCCGGCGAGGTCGACGATCGGCTGGAAGACCAGCGTCATGTCGTCGGGGTCGGCGAGCAGCGGACGGCAGTCCGGCAGGCCCCGCGTGCGCGTACGCAACATGTCCTCGACATCGGTCGTTGCGGATGATCTCTTGAGTGCCGCGGCGCGGTGTCTGACCCCGAGGGGTGCGTGGTGCGGGCGCGGCTGTCGGTTCCGGCGCGCCGCCGTGGAAGCATGTGGCCGCCGGAAGTCCGCTCAGGACGCCGCCAGGAGTCGGGGAAGGGGGGCGTGTGTCCGCTCAGGATGCTCTGCTGCCACCTGAGGACGGCGTGCTGCACGACCCGCACCGGGTGGCGGCCGCGCGCCGGCTGCTCGTGGAGGTGCCGGGGGCGGCAGCGTTCGACCGGCTCTCCCGCCTGGCCGCCCGGCTGGTCGGTGCCGGCCACGCCAAGGTCACGATCTTCACCGACGAGGACACCGTCATCGGTGGCTACGGGCTGCCGCCCGGCGTCATCGGGGGGCCGGCGCTGCTGACCGGCGCCCTCTCCGCCATCGTCGTCCAGCAGGGCAGTCCGCTGAACCTGCCCGACGCGGGGTCGGACCTGCGCATCGCCCACCTGCCGGCCGTGACATCGGGCCAGGTGCGCGCCTACCTGGGCTCACCGCTCGTGGCGGCGTCCGGGCACCTCATCGGCGCCCTGGCCGTCTACGACCCCGTGCCGCGGCCGTGGACCGACGACGACGCGGAGCTGCTCATGCAGCTGGCCACGTCGGTGACCGCCGAGCTCGAGCTCTCGGCCGCCCGGTCCGCGATCGGCACGTCGCTGGCCCGGCTGGAGGTGGCGCTGGAGGCCAGCTCGATCGGCATCTGGGAGAGCGACCTGAAGACCGGCGCCGTCATCTGGGACGAGCGCTGCGCCGCGCTCTTCGGGCTCCACGGCGCGACCCAGTTCGCGACGCTGGACGAGCTGCTGGAGGGCTACGTCCATCCCGACGACCGGGCCGCCGTCGTCGCGCCCATGGAGACCGCACACGCCGAAGGCGGCCAGTACACCAGCGAGCTGCGCGCGCTCCGCGCCGACGGTGCCGAACGGTGGATGGTGGCCCGCGGGCGCATCATCACCGATGCGCGCGGCGAGCCGGTGCGGATGCTCGGCACGATGCTCGACGTCACCGATGCTCGCCGGCAGGCAGCTCAGCGGCTGTCGGCGGTGCAGCGGGCGGCGGCGATCGCCGAGGTCGCGGCGGAGCTGGCCAACGCCAACCGGATCGACCAGCTGGCCGGGGTCACGCTGCGGGGGGCGCAGGTCCTGGGTGCTTCCTCCAGCGGCCTGGCCGTGCTCGAGTCCGACGGCGTGCTGCGCATGCACCTGTCGAGCGAGCTGGCCCAGGCCGTGCGCACGGTGGCGTCCGACGTCGAGCTGACGCCGCACGGGGTGGAGGTTGCGCTCGACGACGCCGGACCCACCCAGTACGTGGCCCGGCGGGGGACGCGGCTGCTCTTCACCGACCGCCGGGCGCTGGTCGACCGGTTCCCCGACAGCGAGGAGGGTGCGACGCTGCTCGGCGTCGAGGCCCTGGCGGCGCTGCCGCTGCGCGTCGAGGGCCGGCTGCTCGGCAGCTTCGTCGCCGTGTGGAGCACCGCCCATGAGTTCACCGCCGACGACATCGAGGTGCTCGAGGCCCTGACCGCGCAGATCGCGCTCACCGCCTCACGTCTGCAGGCCGCCGCCGAGCGCACGGCCGCCGTCGCGGCGATGACCGCGGCCAACCAGCGCCTGCAGCTACTGGCCGATGCCGGCCGCCTGCTGTCGAACACCCTGGACGTCTCCGAGCAGCTGGCGCGCCTGGCCTCCCTCGTCGTCCCCTCCCTCGGCGACTGGTGCTGGATCGTCACCGGCGACGACCACGGCCAGATGCGTGAGACCGCGTCGGCGCACCGCGACCCGTCCCGGGCGGACGAGGTGGCCGCCTACGTCGCGCTGATGACCGCGACGGCCACCGACGAGAGCGCACCGCGGATCGTCCATCGCACCGGTCAGCCGCTGGTCATCCCCGAGCTGCGGCCGGAGCGCATCGCCCGGTCGCTGTCCGATCCCGCCGCCCGTGAGGCGCTGCGGTCGCTGGCCCCGACCGCGGTCGCAGCCGTGCCCCTGGTCACGCGCGGCGAGACGCTGGGCGTGCTGTGCCTGCTCAATGGTGCCGAGCGGGGGCCGCACACCGCCGACGAGATCGAGACCGCGCTGGAGATCGGCCGGCGGGCCGGCCTCGCCCTGCACCAGGCGCAGCTCTACCTCCAGCAGCGCGACCTCGCCGTCGCGCTGCAGCGCAGCATGCTCACCGCGCCCCCGGAGCCCGACCACAGCGAGATCGCCGTCCGCTACGTGCCGGCCGCCGAGGGCGCTGAGATCGGCGGCGACTGGTACGACGCGTTCCTGCAGTCCGACGGCGCGACGGTGCTGGCGATCGGCGACGTCGTCGGCCACGACACCCGAGCGGCTGCGGCGATGGGTCAGGTGCGCGGCCTGCTCCGCGGCATCGCGTACTCCAGCGGCCACGGGCCGGCCGACGTGCTGGCCGGCCTCGACCGCGCCGTCGAGGGCCTGGCGCTGGACACGATGGCGACGGCGCTGGTCGCCCGCCTCGAACAGGAGCAGGACGACCTCCGGGCCCGCCGCGCCGTGCTCCGGTGGTCGAGTGCGGGGCACCCGCCGGCGGCCGTGCTGACCGCCGACGGGAAGGCCCACCTGCTCGACGAGCACCCCGACCTGCTGCTGGGCGTGTCCCCGGACCAGCAGCGCCACGAGCACACCACGGCCCTCGAGGCCGGTGCGACGGTGTTCCTGTACACCGACGGGCTCGTGGAGCGGCGGGACCGGGACGTCGATGCCGGTACCGCCGAGCTGGTCGCCGTGCTCGAGATGTGTGCCGGCATGTCCCTCGACGACCTCTGCGACGAGGTGCTCGAGCGGCTCTTCCTGCCCGACGCGGAGGACGACGTGGCCATCCTCGCCATCCGGCTGCACCCGCAGGACCGGCCGCGCCCGGCGGAGGCCGGCCCCCAGCAGGTCCCGGCGAGCATCGAGCCGGTGCCCGACGTTCTCCCCGGGGCCGGTACCGAGGCCTGACCGGGCGGCCGAGGACGCCGTCGGTCACGGGCCCTCATCTCGCACAGTCGTGCTCTGCCCCGCTCAGGACCCTGTCGCCGCCGGCAGCGGTGCCGACGTCGTGCGGGTTGAGCCGCCCGCCCTGACGTTGAGCCGGGTCATGGCGCGGCCTAACGGCCGTTCAGGCGGCTTGACGTGCCGTTGTTGCCCGGCGCCGGCGCTCCTGCTGTGCGCGATCGTGGCCACGCGGCGGCGTGTACGGCAACACGCACAGCAATAGGCCAACAGGGTCGCTCAGCGGGCAGGGCACCACTGTGCGGGAAAGCCGCCCGCTCGGGCGGTGACGTGCTGGAACGGCCACCGTTCAGGGCCCCGCGCCGAGCGTGCGAGGTGTGGCGTGCTGGCCCTCTTGCTACTGGGCGGGGGCGACCTCCAGGTCGGTGGCGGTGCCCTGCGGGGTGTCCTCTCCGTTCTGCGTCCGCAGCTCGGCGTCGCGGGCGGCCATCGCCTCCTGGCGGTCGGCCTCCTCCTCGAGGATCCGCGCGGCCTTCCACTCGGCCGGGATGGCGAACCCGTCGACCAGGGTGATCAGGTGCGGCCGCAGCTCCTTGAGCAGCTGGTTGACCGTGGCGGTCAGCAGCTTGGCGCGGGCGGCGGTGAGCTGCCCGTGCTCGAGGAACCAGGCCTTGTCCGCCTCGATCGTCGACAGCGCGTAGAGGTCGCAGACCGTGTCCAGCAGCACCTTGGCCGCGGGGTCCTCGGTGCGGTCGACGCCGGCGACGAAGGCCTCGAGGACGACGCGGTCGATGTGCGTCTGCGCCGTCTTCAGCACGTGGTCCTGGACGTCGTTGAACATGTCGAACGGCGCCATGCCGTCGGTGGTCGAGTTCTTCCGCAGCCGCCGGATCGCGCCCTCGAGGGCGTGCTTCTCGCGGAACTCGAACATCTTCAGCTGCCACCCGCGCTCGAGCATCGGGACGTCGTCCACCCCGGGCACCGCGTCGACCAGCCGGGCGATCAGCGCACGCGCCGCCGTCCGCTCCAGCACGGTCTCCCGCACCATGTCGGCGATGAACCCGACCTTGCCCCAGCCCTCCAGGGAGCCGAACGCGTCGCGGTAGCCGGTGAGCAGCCCCTTGGCGACCAGCTGCAGCAGGACGGTGTTGTCGCCCTCGAAGGTGGTGAAGACGTCGGTGTCGGCCTTGAGGTGCGGCAGCCGGTTCTCCTGCAGGTAGCCGGCCCCGCCGCAGGCCTCGCGGCACATCTGGATGGTCGCCGTCGCGTGCGCGGTCTGGGCCACCTTGAGCCCGGCGGCCCGCGACTCCAGCTCCCGCTGGGCCTCCTCGTCGATCTGCTCGCCGTGCACGTGGACGGCGGTCTGGACGTCGTGCATCGTCTCGACCAGCGTGTTCTGCGCGAAGTGCAGCGCGTAGGTCCTGGCCAGCGCCGGCAGCAGCTTGCGCTGGTGCACCAGGTAGTCGTTGATGACGATCTCGCGGTCCTCGCCGGGCGCGGCGAACTGGCGACGGACGTCGCCGTACCGGACCGCGATGTCGAGCGCCATCTTGGTGGCCGAGGAGGCCGAGCCACCGACGCTGACCCGTCCGCGCACCAGCGTGCCGAGCATGGTGAAGAAGCGCCGGGTCTCGTTCTCGATGCTCGAGGTGTACGTGCCGTCGGCCGCGACCTGGCCGTACCGGTCCAGCAGCATGTCGCGCGGGACCTGCACGTGGTCGAACGTGAGCCGGCCGTTGTCCACGCCGGGCAGGCCGGCCTTCGGGCCGTCGTCCCCGATCGTGACGCCCTCGCAGGGCGAGCCGTCCCCGTTCCGGATCGGCACCAGCCAGGCGTGCACACCGTGGTTCTTCCCCTGGGTGATCAGCTGCGCGAAGACCACGGCAAGGCGCCCGTCCTCGGCCGCGTTGCCGATGTAGTCCTTGCGCGCGGCCTGGTGCGGGGTGTGCAGGTCGAAGCACTCCGTGGCCGGGTCGTAGGTGCACGTCGTCCGCAGCTGCTGGA
Organism: Blastococcus colisei; assembly: GCF_006717095.1. NCBI lineage: Bacteria > Bacillati > Actinomycetota > Actinomycetes > Geodermatophilales > Geodermatophilaceae > Blastococcus > Blastococcus colisei. The sequence continues at coordinate 867,441 of NZ_VFQE01000002.1, read as the reverse complement.
CGTCGGAGCCGTGGCCGGTCTCGGTCATCGCGAAGCAGCCGGGCAGGTCGAAGCTCATCACGTCGCGCAGGTACTCCTCGTGGTGCCGGCGGGTGCCGAGCAGCTCCAGGGCACCGCCGAACAGCCCCCACTGGACGCCGGCCTTCACCATCAGCGACAGGTCGCCGAACGCCAGCATCTCGATGGAGATCACCGAGGCGCCGGAGTCGGCCTCGCCGCCGAACTCCTTGGGGAAGCCGAGGCCGACGCGGCCGGAGTCGGCCAGCTTCTTGGCCGCCCGCGTCACCCGCTCGCGGGCCTCCTGCATCGTTTCGCCGTAGACCGGCAGGAAGTCCGGGTCGCGGAGGTTCTCGCGGGCGTCGCGGCGGATGTGGGCCCAGCGCCCGTCCATGACCTCGCGCAGCTTGCCGGGGTCCACCGACGTGGGAACGCTGCTGCTCACTTGTCCTCCTTGCTCGGGGCTTCAGGGATGGTGACGACGCCGGAGAGTCCCGCCCAGGCGAGATCGGTGAGGTGTGCGGCGAGTTCGCCGCGCAGCATGGGGCGCTCGGCGCGCAGCCACCAGTCGGCGGCCGCGCGGACCATCCCCACCACGCCGTGGCCCCAGGGCGCCGCGGGCGCCGGGTCGTGGCCGCCCTGCTGCAGGGTGACGCTGATCGCGGCCGCCACCTGCGCGCCGATGAGGTCGGACAGGCTGGTGAGCGGGTCGGTGGTCGGGCGGTCGAGGGTCTGCTGGTCGACGACGAACCGGTACAGCTCGGGGTCGGCCTCGATGAACGTCAGGTAGGTGTCGATCGCGGCGGCGACCATCCCGCGGGGATGGCCGCTGCTCTCCATCGCGTCCCGCAGCTTCGGCAGGAGCTGCGCGGCCACCCGGTTGCAGACCGCCACGTAGAGCTCGGCGCGGTCGGCGAAGTGCCGGTAGACGACGGTCTTGCTGGTGCCGGCCTCGGCCGCGATCTCGTCCATGCCGACCCCGGCGCCGTGCCGGCTGACGGCGGCCAGCGTCGCCTGGACGAGTTGTTCACGGCGCGTGCGCCGGTGCTCGTCCCACCTCGAGTCGCGGCGGTCACGGGTGTCGGCGACATTTTCCTGGGCGCGGAGGTCGTCCGCAGCCCTGTCGGGCATTGCAGTGGCCTGCGACGAGCGTCTCACCGCCTCGGCTTTCATGTGAAGCATAGTACCGCGTACTCTGAGTACCGGCCAACCCACCCGACCCCGGAGGTTCCGATGGCAGCCCTGACCCGCAAGGCCGCAATCGTCGGCGGGAACCGGATCCCGTTCGCGCGCTCCACCTCCGCCTACGCCCAGGCGTCCAACCAGGACATGCTCACCGCGACGATCGACGGCCTGGTCGCCCGCTTCGGGCTGCAGGGCAAGCAGTTGGGCGAGGTCGTCGCCGGCGCCGTCCTCAAGCACGCCCGCGACTTCAACCTGACGCGGGAGTCCGTGCTCGGGTCGAAGCTCTCGGCCACCACCCCGGCCTACGACGTGCAGCAGGCGTGCGGCACCGGCCTCGAGGCCGCGATCCTCGTCGCCAACAAGATCGCGCTGGGTCAGATCGAGTCCGGCATCGCCGGCGGCGTCGACACCACCTCCGACGCGCCGCTGGCCGTCGGCGACGACCTGCGGCGGGTGCTCATCTCCCTGAACAACGCCAGGACGCTGCAGGACCGGCTGAAGGCGATCGGCAGGATCCGCCCCGGTCAGCTCGTCCCCGAGATCCCGCGCAACGCCGAGCCGCGCACCGGCCTGGCCATGGGCGACCACGCCGCCATCACCGCCGAGGAGTGGCAGATCGGCCGCGAGGAGCAGGACGAGCTCGCCGTCCGCTCGCACCGGAACATGGCCGCCGCCTACGACCGCGGCTTCTTCGACGACCTGGTCACCCCGTTCCTGGGGCTGGCTCGCGACAACAACCTGCGGCCGGACTCCTCGGTCGAGAAGCTCGCGAAGCTCGAGCCGGTCTTCGGCAAGGGGGAGGGCGCCACGATGACGGCGGGCAACTCCACGCCGCTCACCGACGGCGCCTCGACCGTGCTGCTCGCCTCCGACGAGTGGGCCGCCGAGAACGGCCTGCCGGTGCTCGCCCACCTGGTCGACGCGCAGACCGCCGCCGTCGACTACGTGCACGGCGGCGAGGGCCTGCTGATGGCGCCGGTCTACGCGATGCCGGTGATGCTGGCCCGCAACGGCCTGTCGCTGCAGGACTTCGACTTCTACGAGATCCACGAGGCGTTCGCCTCCACCGTGCTCGCGACGCTGAAGGCCTGGGAGGACGAGGACTTCTGCAAGACGAAGCTCGGCCTCGACGCCCCGCTGGGGCCGATCGACCCGTCGAAGCTCAACGTCAACGGCTCCTCGCTGGCCGCCGGGCACCCGTTCGCGGCGACCGGCGGCCGGATCGTCGCCCAGCTGGCCAAGCAGCTGCACGAGGCCGGCCCGGGCAAGCGTGGACTCATCTCCATCTGCGCCGCCGGCGGCCAGGGCGTCGTCGCCATCCTCGAGTCCTGACCCGAGGGGCGTTTATGGCCATAAACGCCCCGAACGCCCCGGCCGTTGGCCCCCTCCCGGCGTTTATGGCCATAAACGCTCTCCTCTCGGAAGGAACCCCAGAACCGTGAGCGACTGGTACCGCGACTTCGCGAACTCCGGCTTCGGCACCACCATCACCGAGAACCTCGGCCTGCCCCGGCCGGCGGTCCTCCGCCGCTACGAGCCGGGCCAGCCGCTGCTGCCGGGCCCGGCGGTCATCGGCTCGGCGGGGGAGGGGCGGCTTCGTGACGCGCTGACCGAGCTCCTGCGCGCCGAGGGGGTGCACGTCCAGTCGCCGGTCACCGCCGACGGCGCGACCGACGGCGAGAAGCCGGCCGCGGTGATCCTGGACGCCACCGGTCTGCGCACCCCGGCCGACCTGGCCAGCGCGCACGACTTCCTCGCCCCCGCCGTCAAGCGGCTCCGGGCCACCGGGCGGGTGCTGATCCTGGCCGACCCGCCCTCCGACGCGGACTCCCCGGCGCAGGCGGCCGCCCGCCAGGCGCTGGACGGACTGGTCCGCTCCATCGCGAAGGAGCTCCGCGGCGGCTCGACGGCGAACCTGGTCCACGTCCCCGTGGGAGCCGAGGGCTCCATCGCCTCGCCGGTGCGGTTCTTCCTCTCCGGCCGCTCGGCCTACGTCGACGGCCAGGTCATGAGCGTCTCCTCGGCCGACATCCCGGTCGCCGCCGACGACGAGAAGCCGCTGGCCGGCAAGGTCGCCGTCGTCACCGGTGCCGCGCGCGGCATCGGCGCCGCGATCGCGAAGGTCATGGCCCGGGACGGCGCGCACGTCGTCGCCGTCGACATCCCCGCCGCCGGCGACAAGCTGGCCGAGGTCGCCAACGAGATCGGCGGGACGGCGCTGCAGCTCGACATCACCGCGTCCGACGCGGCCCAGCGGCTGATCGAGCACCTCGAGGAGCGGCACGGCGGGGTCGACGTCGTCGTCCACAACGCCGGGATCACCCGCGACAAGCTGCTGGTCAACATGGACGCCGCCCGCTGGAACTCCGTCATGGCGGTCAACCTCCAGGCGATGCTGGACATCACCCAGGCGCTGCTGGACGGCGACGTCTTCAAGCCGGGCGCGCGGGTCGTCTGCGTGAGCTCGCAATCGGGCATCGCCGGCAACCGCGGGCAGACCAACTACGCGGCGAGCAAGGCCGGCGTCATCGGCATGGTGCGGGCGTGGGCGCCGCAGTTCGCCGAGCGGAACGCCACGATCAACGCCGTCGCGCCGGGCTTCATCGTCACCGAGATGACGGCGAAGATGCCCTTCGGCACCCGCGAGATCGGCTCGCGGATCAACTCGCTGCAGCAGGGCGGGCTGCCGGTCGACGTCGCCGAGACGATCGCCTGGCTGACGCAGCCGGGCAGCGCCGGTGTCAACGGCCAGACCGTGCGGGTCTGCGGCCAGTCGATGCTGGGCGCCTGACATGGCCGTCACCGTCCTGGACGAGGCGCCGAACCTCGGCAAGCTGTACGCGAAGGCCGCCGTCACGGCACGGGGACGGGGCGGCGACCTCCCCGACACCCACCTCGCGCGCAGGGGCGTCCAGGTCGATCCGGCCCACCTCGCCGCGTACACGCGGGTCTGCCGGCTGCCGCTGAACGACGTCCTGCCAGCGACGTACCCGCACATGCTCACCTTCCCGCTGCAGATGGCGCTGATGAGCGACCGCTCGTTCCCCCTGGCGCTGCCGGGGCTGGTGCACGTGCGCAACCGGATCGACGTGCTGTGGCCGGTCGGCGCCGACGCCCGGCTGGACCTCGAGGTGTGGGCCGAGAACTTCGCGACCCACCGCAGTGGCGCCGCCGTCGACCTGTGCGCGGCGGCCACGGCCGGCGGCCAGGAGGTGTGGCGCTCGCGCTCCACCTACCTCTCCCGCGGCGCGAAGGCGCCCGAGGGCGCGCCGGAGGCCGACGTCGAGGTCGCCGTCGGCGACCTGGAGCGGGCGGCCGCCACCTGGCGGATCCCGGACGACGCCGGACGCCGCTACGCCAAGGTCTCCGGCGACGTGAACCCGATCCACCTGTCGGGACTGACCGCGAAGGCGTTCGGCTTCAAGCGGGCGATCGCCCACGGCATGTGGGTGAAGGCCCGCGTGCTGGGAGCGTTGGCGGGCCGGCTGCCGGACGCGCTGAGCATCGACGTCGAATTCCGCAAGCCGCTGTTCCTGCCGTCGACCGTCACCCTGTCCACGGCGCAGGCCGACGGCGGCTGGGACGCCGCCGTCCGCAACGCCACGAGCGGCACCGAGCACGTCGTCGCGACGATCCGCCCCGCCTGACCGCAGGCATAGGAACCTTTACCCCCGTTCGGGGCGCCCAGGACATAGGTAAAGGTTCCTATGCCTATGGCGCGGAGACGACGCGCGCCCAACGACACGAGCACAGGAGGGCCCGCATGGCCGTCTCGTTCGACCTGACCGAGGACCAGCTCGAGCTGCAGAAGTGGGTGCACGACTTCGCCGCGAACGTCGTACGCCCCGCGGCCGCCGAGTACGACGAGCGCGAGGCGTTCCCCTGGCCGGTGCTGCAGGAGGCCGCGAAGATCGGGCTCTACTCCCTCGACTTCTTCGCCACCCAGTGGTTCGACGAGTCCGGCCTCGGCATCCCGCTCACCATGGAGGAGCTCTTCTGGGGTGACGCCGGGATCGGGCTGGCGATCGTCGGCACCACCCTCGCGGCGGCCTCCGTGCGCGCGAACGGCACCGACGAGCAGGTCGGACAGTGGATCCCCGCCATGTTCGGCACCGTGGAGGAGCCGAAGGTCGCCGCGTTCTGCTCCTCGGAGCCCGACGCCGGTTCCGACGTCGGGGCGATGCGCACACGGGCGGTCTACGACGAGGCGACCGACGAATGGGTGCTCACCGGCGCCAAGACCTGGGCCACCAACGGCGGGATCGCCGACATCCACGTGGTCACCGCCGTCGTCGACCCCGAACTGAAGGCCCGGGGCCACGCCAGCTTCGTCGTCCCCCCGGGTACGAAGGGGATCGCCCAGGGGCAGAAGTTCCTCAAGCACGGCATCCGCGCCTCGCACACCGCCGAGGTCGTGCTCGACGGCTGCCGGATCCCCGGCAACTACCTGCTCGGTGGTCGCGAGAAGCTCGAGGAACGGTTGGCACGGGCGCGCGAGGGCGTGAAGAGCGGCCGTACCCAGCCGTCCATGGCCACGTTCGAGCGCACCCGTCCCGCCGTCGGTGCGCAGGCGGTCGGGGTGGCGCGGGCCGCCTACGACTACGCGCTCGACTACGCCAGGCAGCGGGTGCAGTTCGGCCGGCCGATCATCGAGAACCAGGCGATCGCGTTCCTGCTCGCCGACATGAAGACCTCCATCGACGCCGCCCGGCTGCTGGTGTGGCGTGCGGCGTGGATGGCGCGCAACGGCCAGCAGTTCACCGCCGCCGAGGGGTCGATGTCCAAGCTCGTCGCCGGGGAGACCGCCGTCCGGGTCACCGAGAAGGCCATGCAGATCCTCGGTGGCAACGGCTACACGCGCGAGTACCCGGTCGAGCGGATGGCCCGGGACGCCAAGATCTACACGATCTTCGAGGGCACCTCGGAGATCCAGCGGCTGGTCATCGCCCGCACGATCTCCGGCGTGCACGTCCGCTGACGCGCGACCGGCCCGGCGATCGTGCACGGTTGTAGACAACAGCCCGGTACCGGACCTGTCGGTTCTCGCCTGGATGTGCCGACGCGCTGACCTGCACATACGCCTTCGGAATAACGATCCCATAACGCCGTGACCCACTGGTGGACTCGGGCGTGGCGGCGCCGTTCCGGTCGCACCCCCCATGGTCTCGTTCCGCCGTCCGGATCGCCGGGCCACCGCCCCGGCGATCCGGGTCAACTGAGGGAGCCGACGTGCAGCTCACGTCACCACCCCGTCGTGCGCTCGGTCTCCTGACCGCCGGCACGATCGGCCTGTCCACCGCGCTGCTCGGCGTCGCCGGCGTGGCGAGCGCCACCCCGGGCGACGCCGTGTCGACCGAGGACGTGGTCTCGGCGGCGCTCACCGCCCCCACCGCGCCCCGGTACCTCGAGGTTTACGAGGTCGGCGACGGTTCGGTGACGCTCACCTTCCTCCTCGGCTACTACGACCCCGCCGTCGAGGCCGAGACCACCGGCTACGAGGTCAGCACCGACAACGGCTCCACCTGGAACCCGTTCGTCGTCGATGCTCCCTACGGCAACAACGAGCGTTTCGGCACGGTCACCGGCCTGATCAACGGTCAGAGCTACGACATCGTCGTGCGGGCAACCAGTGATCAGGGCCCGAGTGTCGACAGCGACGTGGTCCAGGGCACGCCCGCCAAGCCGATCGGTGCGCCGGGTGCCCTCACGGTCACCACGGCCCCGGGCAAGGTGACCGCCAGCTGGTCCGCGCCGACGGTCGCCGGCACCTTCCCGGTCGACGGCTATGCCGCCTACATGTTCCAGCCGGCCGGTCCGGACGCCGGCGGGATGGGTGACTCTCTCTGCCACAGCACCGCCGACGTGCTCACCTGCACGGGTGACGCCGACTTCGGTTCTGAGTGGCAGGTGAGCGTCTTCGCGATCGACTCCGAAGGCAACGGAGGCATCCACGCGGCACCGGTCGCGACCGGGAAGATCCCCTTCCCGGCCACGGTCCCGGCGTCCAACGGGCCCATGACCCCGGCGGCCGGCTCGTCGGGCAAGGTCGAGGCCGGCAAGACGATGACCGTGACCGGCACCGGCTACGCGCCCGGGTCGACCGTCACGCTCCTCATCTACTCCGAGCCCCAGGTCCTGACCACGGTCGTCGCGGACTCGTCGGGCAACTTCACCGCCACCGTCACCGTCCCGGCCGGCCTGGCGCCCGGGGAGCACACCCTCGTCGCCTCCGGCTACGACACCAACGGCGACCAGCGCTTCACCACCCTGGCAGTGACGGTGTCCGCGGCCGGGACGGCGACGGTCACCGGTCCGAAGCTGGCCGCCACCGGCGCCGACGTCACCCTTCCCGCGATCGGTGGTCTCGCCGTCCTCGGGCTCGGGACCGGCCTGATCGTCGTCGCCCGTCGCCGCTCCGCCGCCTGACCGCCCGACCCGGGACCCGAGCCACCCGGCTCGGGTCCCGGGTCGTCGCACGTCCTCCGCGCACCACCGCGCACGTACGAACGGACCTGCAATGACGCACACCCAGCCCATGGAGCGGGTCGCCCCGCCGCCGGTGCCGTCCACGACACTGCGTGCGCCGGCACGCTGGGTCGGTGTCGTCCAGGCGGCAGGCGAACTCCTGATCACGGGTGGGCTGGTCGTCCTGCTGTTCGTGGTCTACGAGCTCGTCGTCACCGACGTGCTCGCCGACCGCCGGCAGGTCGCGCTCGCCCATGAGCTGCAGGAGGACTGGGACCGCCCGCCCTCGGCGGCGGTGCCCGTGCACGAGAGCAAGCTGGGTGACGCGTTCGCCGTCCTGCACATCCCGCGCCTCGGCCTGGACTACGAGCGCGTGGTCCTCGAAGGCACGCAGGAGAGGCAGCTCTCGCAGGGCCCCGGTCACTACACCGGCACCGCGATGCCGGGAGAGCAGGGGAACGTCGCCTTCGCCGGGCACCGGGTGGGCAAGGGGTCACCGTTCCTGGAGCTCGACCTGCTGCAGCCCGGTGACCCGATCGTCGTGGAGACGGCGGACAGCTGGTTCGTCTACCGCATGCTCGGGGACGTCGCGACGGGCGACGTCGCCGCCGATCCGAGCGGCATCCCGGGTCGGCAGATCGTCCGCCCGGAGGACGTCGAGGTCATCTCACCGACCCCCAACGCCGCGGAGAACGCGGCTCCGACCGGCGCCTACCTGACCCTGACCACCTGTCACCCCCGATACTCGGCGGAGCAGCGGCTGATCATCCACGCCCGCCTGGACGGCGCAGCGATCAGCAAGGCGGACATGCCCAACGGCCCGGCCGCCCTGTCCGAGCGCTGAGGAAGGAGCACTGCATGTACGGCTGGATCTGGCGGCACCTACCCGGCGGGACGGCGGTCAGGTCGCTGACCGCGCTGGTGCTCGTGCTCGCCGTCGTGGCGCTGCTGCTGTTCGTCGTCTTCCCGTGGGTTGAGCCCCACCTGCCCTTCAACGACGTGACCGTCGACTGATCCCACCCAGGCATAGGTACCTTTACCCCCCATCCCGGGGTCCACGACGCAGGTATAGGTACCTATGCCTTGGCCGGGGTCAGCGGTTGCGGCCGAGCGCGTCGTGGCTGGTCACCCAGTCGCCGGCCAGGATCGCCGAGGTCAGCGAGATGTCGCCGGCCAGGACGACGCCGGCGCAGACCTCGGCGAACTTGTTGACCTTGCCCGCGCCGTAGCACCCGAGGATCTCCAGGCACTCGCGCTGGGTGGCCAGGCCGGTGCCGCCGCCGTAGGTGGCCACGATCAGCGAGGTGAGCGTCGTCGACCAGTAGTAGTCGCCGTTCTCCAGCAGTTGCGCGTACGTGACGCCGGAGTGCGACTCGGCGACGTTGGCGACGTCCTGCCCGGTGGCGATGAACATGGCGGTCAGGCCGTTGGCGGCGTGGGCGCCGTTGTAGGCCGCGCCGGACATGAACGCCCCGGCCATCCCGATCTGGCGGTACTCGAACAGCTGCCGGGTGTCGACGCCGGTGACCCGCTTCAGCACCTCGTTCGGGATCGTCACCTCCGCCACGACCCGCTTCCCGCGGGTCATGAGCATGTTGATCTGCGAGTGCTTCTTGTCGGTGTCGATGGCGCCCGACAGCACGTAGCGCGGGTGGTCGGGGTGGTTCTCGCGGATCCACTCGCAGGCGGCGAGAGTCGCCTTGCCGGTCATGTTCTGGCCGGCCGCGTCGCCGGTCGTGTAGTTGACCCGCAGGTAGCGCAGCGGGCCGATCTGGTGCTGGCCGATGTAGGTGAGCTTCCCCGAGCGGGTGGTCGACTCGGCCGCCGTCCGGATGCCGTCGAGGTGTTCGTCCACCCACCGGCCGAACTCCCGCGCCTGCAGGGCGTCGTCGAGGATGAACGCCGGTGCCCGCTGCATGTGGTCGTCGACGACCGTCGTCCGCACGCCGCCGCACTCGCCGATGAGGCGCATGCCGCGGTTGTAGCTGGCGACCAGCGTGCCCTCGGTCGTCGCGAGCGGGACGAAGAAGTCGCCCTGGGCGTGCTCGCCGCGGACGGTCAGCGGGCCGGCGAGGCCGATCGGGACCTGGGCGACGCCGGTGAAGTTCTCGACGTTGCCGGGCAGGACGGCGGGGTCGAAGGAGTAGGTGCTCACGTGCTCGAGGTGGGCGCCGGTGCGCTCGGCGACGAAGGCCTGCCGCTTGTGCGCCATCTCGTCGGTGTAGTCGTGCTCGCGGTCGCGCGGGATGCGGGTGCGGTGCGTGGACGGGGCATCGGTCATGGGGCACCTCTCCGGTACGACGACGTGATCGCTCGTCCAGTGTGGGCTGCGTCACCCCGCGCCGCTCGTCGTTCCTCCATGACCGATGTGTTGCAGGTGGGTATCGAACCGGCAACGTTCGTGGTGAACGCGCAGTTCGGGTGGCCGACCCGTGCCGACGGCGAGAGGGTCGAGGGTGGACCCGCCTTTCCGAATCCCGGAGGTCAGCGTGCGCACCATCCGACCACTCGCCCTCGCCGCAGCCGGCGCCCTCGCACTGACCGCCTGCGGAGGGGGAGGGGAGAGCGTCGACACCGGTGGTGGTGGCGGTGGTGACAACGTCCTCACCGCCGCGGTCGCCGCACAGCCCGACCAGTTCGACCCGCACGTCACCAGCGCCTACCCGAGCTTCCAGGTGCTGGAGAACGTCTACGACACCCTCGTCGTGCCCAACGCCGAAGACCTCACGATGGAGCCGAGCCTGGCGACCGACTGGGAGGTCAGCGACGACGGCCTGACGTGGACGTTCAACCTCCGTGAGGATGTCACGTTCCACGACGGCAGCGAGTTCGACGCTGCCGACGTCGTCTACTCCTACAACCGGATCATCGACGAGGAACTCAACAACGCCTACCGCTTCTCGACCGTCGAGAGCGTCGAGGCCGTCGACCCGCAGACCGTCGAGATCACGGTCAGCCAGCCGACGCCGAACCTGCCGGCACTGATCGGGGCGTTCAAGGGGATGTCGATCCTCCCCGAGGGCGCGGCCGAGGAGTACGACCTCACCACCGAGGCGGTGGGCACCGGGCCGTTCACGCTGGAGAGCTCCGACGCCAGCAGCACCGAGCTGGCCGCCTACGAGGACTACTGGGGTGGGGCGCCCAGCATCGACGGCGTCGAGTTCCGCTACATCACCGAGCCGGCCGCGGCGCTCACCGCGCTGGAGAACGGCGAGGTCCAGTGGACCGACAACATCCCGCCGCAGCAGATCGAGTCCCTGGCGGGTGACGACGCCGTCGAGCTGGCCACCACACCGAGCGTCGACTACTGGTACATGAGCATGAACTACGCCCGGGAGCCGTTCGGCAACCCGCTGGTGCGCCAGGCGATCGCCACGGCGATCGACCGCGGGGCCGTCACCGAGGCGGCCCGCTTCGGCGCGGCCCAGCCCAATCAGACCGCGATCCCCGAGGACTCGTTCTACTACTACGACTACGCACCGTTCGAGCCCAGCGTCGAGGAGGCGACGGCGCTCCTGCAGCAGGCCGGCGTCCAGACGCCGATCACCATGGGCTTGATGGTGACCGACGAGTTCCCGGAGACGGTCACCGCGGCGCAGGTGATCGCCAGCCAGCTCGAACCGATCGGCATCGACGTCGACGTGCAGACCGTCGACTTCGCCACCTGGCTGGACCGCCAGGCCCAGGGAGACTTCGACGCCTTCCTGCTGGGCTGGCTGGGCAACATCGACCCGTTCGACTACTACCACGCACAGCACATCACCGGCGGGTCCAGCAACTACCAGGGCTACAGCAACCCCGAGGTCGACCGGCTGCTCAACGAGGCCGCCACGGAGACCGACGAGGACGCCCGCAAGGAGCTCTACGACCAGGCGGCCAAGCTCATCGTGGACGACGTCTCCTACCTGTACCTCTACAACCCCGACGTCGTGCAGGCCTGGGTCCCCGGTCTCGAGGGGTACCAGATCCGCGCGGACAAGGCGATCAACTTCGAGGACGTGACGCTGCCCTGACCACCTACCTGCTCCGCCGCATCGGGCAGTCGGCGGTGGTGCTGGCCGGGGTGAGCGTCATCGTGTTCTCCCTGGTCCACCTCGTTCCCGGCGACCCGGTGCGCTTGGCGCTGGGCACGAGGTTCTCCCAGGAGACCTACGACGCCCTGCGGGAGCGGTCGGGGCTGGACCAGCCGCTGGTCGAGCAGTTCTTCGGCTGGCTGGGGCGGGCGCTGACCGGCGACCTCGGCGTGAGCTTCCGCAGCGGGGAGACGGTCACCTCGGTGATCGCCGAGCGGTTGCCCGCGACGCTCACTCTGGCGTTCGCGTCGATCCTGGTGGCGCTGGCCATCGCGATCCCGCTGGGGACGATCTCGGCCCTGCGGCCCGGGTCGATCATCGACCGCATCGCCACCGTGATCAGCCAGTTCGGCATCTCCGTGCCGGACTTCTGGATGGGCATCGTGCTCATCCTGGTCTTCGCCGGCACGCTGGGCTGGCTGCCGTCGGGCGGTTTCGTGCCGCTCAGCGAGGACCCGGGGGCGTGGCTGCAGAGGCTGGTCATGCCGGCGCTGGTCACCGGCGTCGTCTCCGGCTCGGTGATCACCCGCTTCGTCCGGTCCAGCATGCTGGAGGCGCTGGGCTCCGACCACGTGCGGACGGCGCAGGCCAAGGGCCTGCCCACGCGGCAGGTGTTCACCTGGCACGTCCTGCGCAACGCCCTGCTGCCCCTGGTGACGGTGACCGGCGTGCAGCTGGCCTACCTGCTCTCCGGCGTGGTGGTCGTGGAGATCGTCTTCTCCTGGCCGGGGCTCGGGCAGCTGGCCCTGCAAGCGGTGGAAGCGCGCGACTACCCCGTCCTGCAGGGCGCCATCCTGCTGTTCGCGGTGGTGTTCCTCGTGATCAACCTGGTGGTCGACCTGCTCTACACCGCCATCGACCCGCGGATCCGGCGATGACATACAGCCGGGTCCTGCTGCCATGACCGGCGCGCCGCTCCCCGAGCCGGGCAACTCCCCGGACACCCCTGCGGGTGCACCCGGCACGGTGTCGGAGTCGCGGGCCCCCGAGGCGTCGCTTCGCCCCGCCCGACCGCGGTGGCGAGAGACCCTCAGCCTGCTGATCCACAACCCCACCGCGGCGATCGCGTCGGTGACGCTGCTGCTCATCGTGGTGGCCGCCGTCTTCGACGACACCCTGGCGTCGGAGGGCCCGAACGAGATCTCGGTGGCCGACCGGCTGCAGTCGCCCAGCTGGGAGCACCCGTTCGGTACCGACGACCTCGGCCGCGACATCCTGAGCCGGGTCATCCTCGGCGCGTCGGTGTCACTGCGGGTCGGCTTCCTCGCCGTCGGCTTCGCGCTCGTCGTCGGCAGCCTGATCGGCCTGCTGGCGGGCTACTACGGCCGGTGGGTGGACGACGTCCTGATGCGGTTCATGGACGTGCTCTTCGCCTTCCCGGCGGTGCTCCTGGCCATCGCGGTGCTGGCCGTCCGCGGCCCGGGTGCCGGCAACACCGCGCTGGCCATCGGCATCGTCTACACGCCGATCTTCGCCCGGGTGACGCGGGCGAGCGTGCTCGGCGTCCGGGAGGAGGTCTACGTGCGCGCCTCGCGCTCGGTGGGCGCCTCGGACTGGCGCATCCTGACCCGCCACATCCTGCCGAACGCCGCGCCGCCGATCATCGTGCAGACGTCGATCAGCCTGGCCTTCGCCGTCCTCGCCGAGGCGGCGTTGTCCTTCCTGGGGTTGGGCACCCAGCCGCCGAACCCCTCCTGGGGGCTGATGCTGGCCGAGGGGCGTGGCTACATCGAACTGGCCTGGTGGCTGGCCTTCTTCCCGGGCATGGCGATCTTCCTGACCGTGCTGTGCTTCAACCTGCTCGGCGACGGACTGCGCGACGTCCTGGACCCGCGGCAACGCACCCAGATGGCCGGGGGTGGCAAGTGACCGAGCCGGTGCTGGAGGTCGAGGACCTGCGGGTGCGGCTGCGCACTCCACGCGGGACGGCGCACGTGGTCAACGGGCTGACCTACCGCGTCGGCCAGGGGGAGACCGTCGCCGTCGTCGGCGAGTCCGGCAGCGGGAAGAGCGTCTCGGTGCTGGCCCTGCTCGGGCTCCTGCCGGCACGGGTGGCCACGGTCACCGGCCGCGCCCTGCTGCAGGGCGAGGACCTGCTGACCATGGCGCCCGAGCGCCTCCGCCAGGTGCGCGGGGCGGGCGCCGGCATGGTGTTCCAGGACCCGATGACGTCGCTGAACCCGGTGCTCACCGTCGGCCGGCAGCTCGTCGAGGGGCTGCGCGCGCACGGCGACATGTCGAAGGCCGTGGCCCGCCGGCGGGCCGCCGAGTTGCTCGGCGAGGTGGGGCTGCCCGACCCCGAGGGGGCGCTGGACCGCTATCCGCACGAGCTCTCCGGTGGCATGCGGCAGCGGGTGGTCATCGCCATCGCGCTGTCGAACTCGCCGGCGCTGCTCATCGCGGACGAGGCCACCACCGCCCTCGACGTCACGGTGCAGGCGCAGATCATCGACCTGATCGCGAAGCTCCAGGCCGACCACGGCACCGGCGTCATCTGGATCACCCACGACCTGGGCGTCGTCGCCGGCATCGCCGACCGGGTGCTGGTCATGTACGGCGGGCGGTGCGTGGAGGACGGCACGGTGGACGACGTCCTCGAGCACCCCGCGCACCCGTACACACGCGGCCTGCTCGGGTCCCTGCCTGACCTGGCCGCGCCCGCCGGCCCGGACGGCGAGGTGCCCGACCTGACGACCGTGCCGGGGCTGCCGCCGCCACCGACCGATCTGCCGGAGGGCTGTGTGTTCTGGCCGCGGTGCCCCGTCCGCAGCGACGCGCGCTGCGAGACCGAGCAACCACCCCTCGCCCCCGTGAGCAGCGTTTATGGCCATAAACGCTCCTCGGAACTGGAGCACCGGGCCGCCACCTGGTGCACGGAGGAGGGGACTTCCGGCGCCGGGAGTCCCGGGGACGGCGGGGCGTTCCGCGCCGAGAGTCCGGAAGGGGGCCGTGCATGAGCACCGCGCTGGGCGCACAGAGCACGGATCGCACGACGTCCGGCGACGTCCTCGTGTCCGCCCGCGGGCTGGAGGTGCACTTCCCGGTCGGCGGCGGGGGGCTGCGCCGGAAGCCGGCCGGGGTGCTGCGGGCGGTCGACGGGGTCGACCTCGACATCATGCGCGGCGAGACGCTCGGGCTGGTGGGGGAGTCCGGCTGCGGGAAGTCGACGCTGGGCAACGCGCTGCTGCGGCTGGTGCCACCGACCGGCGGCACCATCACCTTCGACGGCGGTGACGTGACCTCGCTGGACCGCCGCGGGCTCAAGGAGATGCGCCGCCGGGCCGGGATGGTCTTCCAGGATCCGTTCGCCTCCCTCGACCCCCGGCGGACGGTCGCGCAGACCGTGGCCGAGCCGCTGGAGGTGCACGGCCTGCGGTCGGGGAAGCGCGAGCGCTCGGCCCGCGTCGGTGAGCTGCTGGAGCTGGTGGGGCTGGACCCAGCGGTCGCCGGCAGGTACCCGCACGAGTTCTCCGGCGGTCAGCGGCAGCGGGTGGGCATCGCCCGGGCGCTCGCGGGGGAGCCGGACTTCCTGGTCTGCGACGAGGCGATCGCCTCGCTCGACGTCAGCGTGCAGGCACAGGTGCTCAACCTGCTGCGGCGGCTGCAGCGGCAGCTCGGGCTCACGCTGCTGTTCATCTCGCACGACCTGTCCGCCGTCCGGCACCTGTCGGACCGGATCGCGGTCATGTACCTCGGCCGGGTCGTGGAGGTGGGGCCGGCCGCGGCGGTGGGCTCGGATCCGCAGATGCCGTACACGCAGGCGCTGCTGTCCGCCGTCCCGGTGCCGCACCCGGCCCTGGAACGGGCCCGGCAGCGGATCGTCCTCACCGGCGACGTCCCCTCGCCGTCCGCCGTCCCCAGTGGCTGCCGGTTCCGGACCCGCTGCCCCTACGCCTTCGAGCCCTGCCCGACCGTCGACCCCGCGCTTCAGCCGGCCGGGGCGGCCGGGCAGCTTGCCGCCTGCCACCTGCACGGCGTCGTCGGCCGGCCGGTGGGGGAGGAGACGCCCGAGGGGATCACCGCCCCCCCGAGCTGATGATCGACTCGGGCAGGGCGATCAGGCGTCGGCGCGCACCAGGCGGGGGCGGGCGGCGACCACGCCCGAGGCCAGCTGGCCGGCCAGCACCACCAGCAGCAGGAGCAGGCTCGCGGTCCAGCCGTCGGTCAGCTCGTGCAGCAGGCCGACGGCGAGCGGTCCGGACGCCGCCAGCAGGTACCCCAGGCTCTGCGACGCGGCGGACAGCCGGCCGGTCTGCGCGGCGTCGCGGGTGCGCACCAGGATCAGGGTCATGGCCAGGGGGAACGACGCGCCGGTGCCCAGCCCGTAGAGCACCGCCCACAGGGCCGGAGCGGCGTCCGGGGCGACCAGGAGGCCCAGGATGCCGGCCGCGGTGGGGGCGGACGCCGCCACGACCCACCCGACCTGGCTCGACCGGCGCGCCGCGAGCGGCGGGACGAGCAGCGACAGCGGGGCACCCAGCAGCGCGGCGGCGGCGACCAGCACGCCGGCGGTGACGGGGGTGACACCGGCGTCGTCCTCGAGGATCGCGGCCAGCCAGGTGAGCAGCGCGTAGAAGGACAGCGACTGGAAGCCGAAGTACGCCATCACGGCCAGGCCCACCCGGTCGCGGAGGATCGCGGTGCGTCGTCCCGGGGCGGGGGGCGGGGCGGGGCTCTCGGGGCGGGCGCGCGCCAGCAACCCCATCGCGACGAGGGCGAGCGCCACCGGAGCCAGCCACAGCGCCAGGCCGCCCATCGCGCTGCCGGTCAGGGCGGTGAGCGGCTGGGCGAGGCCGGCGCCCAGGCTGGCCGACAGCGCCATCGACCCGGTCACCGCCCCGACGACGGCGGCGCTGCGACTGCCGTACTCGGCGCGGGCGACGGCGGGCAGCAGGACGTTCGCGATCGCGATACCGCCGCTCAGGACGACGGTGCCGGCGAACAGGCCGATGGCACCGGCCGAGCGCAGGCCGATGCCGACCGCGAGGACGGCGAGGCCGGCGAGGACCGCGCGGTGCAACCCGATGCGGGCCGCGAGCGCGGGGGCGAACGGCGAGAGCAGGCCGAAGCAGACCAGCGGCAACGAGGTGACCACCGCCAGGGCGCCGGTGGACAGGGACAGCTCGTCCCCGACGTCCCCGAGCACCGGGCCGACGGCGGCGAACGGCCCCCGTAGGCACAGCGCGGTGAGGACGAGCGCCGCCGCCGGTGCGAGCACGGTCCAGCTGAGGCGGCGGGCCGTCGTCACGCGGAGGCCGGGCAACCCAGGTCGCGGGAGATCTGGGCGGCCGTCTCCAGCAGCGGCGGCACGAACTCGTCCTCCAGCCGGCGCAGCGACGTCCGGTTGGCGCTCACCGACAGGTTCACCGCCGCAACCACCGCACCCTCCCGGTTGCGCACCGGAGCAGCCGCCGAGCGCAGTCCCTCCTCCAGTTCCTCGTCCACCACCGCGTAGCCCTGGGCCCGCACCTCACCCAGCCGGGCACGGAGGGCGCCGGGGTCGGTGACGGTCCGCGACGTCAGGGGGGCGAGCTCCGCCCGCGCCAGGTAGTCGGCCAGCTCGGCGTCGGGGAGCCCGGCGAGCAGTACATGGCCCATCGACGTGGCGTACGCCGGGAACCGCGTCCCCACCGTGATCATCACGGTCATGATCCGCTTGGTGTGCACCCGCGCCACGTAGACGACGTCGTCGCCGTCCAGGACCGAGACCGACGACGACTCGTCCACCCGGCTCACCAGCGCCTCGAGGTGCGGCTGTGACACCTCCGGCAGCGTGAGGCCGGACAGGTAGGAGTAGCCGAGCTCCAGGACGCGCGGGCGGAGGGAGAACTCCCGGCCCTCGACCCGCACGTAGCCCAAGTGGACCAGCGTCAGCAGGAACCGCCGGGCGGCGGCGCGGGTCAGGCCCGTCGCCCGGGCGACCTCGCTCAGGTTCAGCACCGGATGCTGGGCGTCGAAGGCCCGGATCACCGCGAGACCCCGGTCCAGGGACTGCACGAACGTGCCGTCGCGGACCCGGCCGACCGTGGTGCCCGTCTCCAGCTCCGTCTCCGCGTCGGCCATGCTCACCTCTCCCCATTCGCCCGGACGCCACCAGCCGACGTCCGCATCACGGACGACGACGGGCGTCGCAGCCTGCGGTGTCCGGCCGTTCGCTGCCGTTGGGCACAGTCCTGTTACAGCTGTTGACGTGGCCACGGTCACCTGCAACCGTTCGTATGGCACACATACGTTCGCAAGGCGAACGACTGTGCGCAAGGTCCCGGTACACGGACACGCCGATCGAAGGAGATCCCATGCGCCGGACGCTGACCGCGTTCCTGACCGCACCCGTGCTGCTGACCATGGCGGCCTGCGGAGGGGACGACGCGGAGAGCCCCCAGGGCGGCGGTGCGGAAGGAGGGGGCCTCGAGGCGGTGACCGTCGGGGTCATCCCGATCGTCGACGTGGCCCCGGTCTACCTCGGCCAGGACCAGGGCTTCTTCGAGGAGTGCGGTCTGGACGTCAGCCTGGAGACCGGCCAGGGCGGAGCCGCGATCGTCCCGGCAGTGGTCAGCGGGGAGTCGCAGTTCGGTTTCAGCAACATCACCTCCCTGCTGCTCGCCGCCAGCGAGGGCCTGCCGCTGCAGGTCGTCGCGAACGGTGTCACCTCGACGGGCGAGCAGGGCGCGGACTTCGGCGCAGTCGTGACCACGCCCGACAGCGGCATCACGGACGCCGCCGACCTGGCCGGGCGCAGCGTGGCGGTCAACACGCTGAACAACATCGGCACCACGACGATCCGCGAGTCGGTGCGCGCCGCGGGCGGCGACCCCGACAGCGTCGAGTTCGTCGAACTGCCGTTCCCCGACATGGGGGCCGCCTTGCAGCAGGGCAACGTGGACGCGATCTGGGTCGTGGAGCCGTTCCTGGCCCTGGCCACGGACAACGGCGCGCAGGTGGTGACGTCGAACTTCGTCGACACCGCCGACGCCCTCACGGTGGCGGCGTATTTCACGAGCCAGCAGTACGCGCAGGAGAACCCCGAGGCCGTGGAGTGCTTCAGCTCCGCCATGCAGCAGTCGCTGGAGTACGCGCAGGAGAACCCGGACGCCGTCCGCGAGATCCTCGGCGAGTACACCCAGATCGACCCTGCGATCGCCGGGGCCATGACGATGCCGGCCTGGCCGACCGAGATCAACCGGGAGTCCGTGCAGACCCTGTCCGACCTCGCGGTCGAGGACGGCCTGCTGGACGAGGCGCCGGATCTGGACGCCCTGCTGCCGTGACGGGGCTCGCGCGGTCCCGGGGGGTCGCAGCACCCGGGGCACCGGTCCGGACGGGCGCGAGCGAGGGGGTTCGCTGATGAGCTCGTCGACCGTCGGCCGGACATCGGCGGACGCCGCCGCCCCGTCGACCGGCGGCGCCCGGCCGTCACGATCGCGGCGGGTGCTGCCGACCTGGGTCCTGGGACTGCTGGGCCTGATCGGACTCGTGGTCCTCGTCGAGGTGGCTCCGCGGATCGGGCTGGTTCCGCGCCGCTACTTCCCGCCGTCGTCGGAGATCGGATCGGCCCTGCTGGAGCAGCTGGGCCGGTCGGAGTTCTGGACCGCCGTCCTCGACACGCTGCAGGGCTGGGCGCTCGGCCTGGCCATCGCGTCCGTGGCGGGCGTCGTCCTCGGCATCCTGATCGGCACCTCCCGGTTCACCCGCGAGTTCACCGCGTCGACCATCGAGTTCCTGCGGCCGATCCCGTCGGTGGCGCTGATCCCGATCGCCGTGCTGCTGTTCGGGTCGGACATCGAGAGCAAGCTGATGCTGGTCATCTACGCCTCGTTCTGGCAGGTGCTCATCCAGGTCCTCTACGGGGTGCAGGACGTCGACCCGGTCGCGCAGGACACCGCGCGGGCGTACGGGTTGGGCTCCTGGGCGCGGATCCGGCACGTCACCTGGCCCACCGCGCTCCCGTACGTGATGACCGGGCTGCGACTGGCCGCCGCGGTGGCGCTGATCCTCGCGGTCACCTCCGAGCTGGTGATCGGGAACCCGGGCCTCGGCAAGCTGCTCAACAACGCGCAGAGCAGCGGGGCCGTCGCGGCGACCTACGCGATCGTCGTCGTCACCGGCATCCTGGGCGTGATCGTGAACGTGGTCTTCCGGGCCGTCGAGCGGCGGTCGCTGTCCTGGCACCCGTCCCAGCGAGGGGAGGTGCCGGCGTGAAGGAGCTTGCGAGTTCACGCATGAGCACAGCAGCCTCGCGAACGCGGCCGACGAGCGCCAGCGAGGAGGACTCGTGAGCGTCGTGCATCGCATCGGGATGGCCCTGGGGCTGCCGGTCATGCTGTTCACCGTCTGGTGGGTGGCCAGTGCCGGCAGTACCAACTTCTTCTTCCCGCCGCTGTCGGAGATCCTCGACAGCCTCGTCCAGGAGTGGTTCGGCGCCCGGCTGGTCGACGACGTCTGGCCGAGCCTGTACCGGCTGGCCGCCGGATACGCGCTCGCCGCAGCGGTCTCCCTCGGCTTGGGCGTGCTGATCGGCACCTCCCGGACGGTGCGGGGGCTGACCGAGCCGGTGTTCGAGTTCTTCCGCGCGATCCCGCCGCCGGTGCTGGTGCCGATCTTCATCCTGCTCTTCGGCATCGGCGACGGCATGAAGATCGTCGTGATCGCCTTCGGGTGCATGTGGCCGATCCTGCTGAACACCGTCGAGGGAGTGCGTGCCGTCGACGAGGTGCTCAGCGACACCGGCCGCGTGTACGGCGTCCACGGCTGGTCCCGGCTGCGGTACCTGGTGCTGCCCAGTGCCAGCCCGCAGATCTTCGCCGGCCTGCGGCAGGGCCTGTCGGTGGCGATCATCCTCATGGTCATCAGCGAGCTCTTCGCGGCCACGAACGGGCTCGGTTTCGCCGTCGTGCAGGCCCAGCGGAGCTTCGCCATCCCCGAGACGTGGGCAGGCATGTTGATGCTCGGTCTGCTCGGCTTCCTGCTGGCGATGCTGTTCCGGCTGGTCGAGAACCGCCGGCTGGCCTGGTACCACGGCCTGCGCCGCGCCCAGCGCTCCTCCTGATCGGAAGGTTTCCCATGCTCGACGTCCGCGGCATCAAGAAGGTGTACGAGAGCAAGGACCGCACGGTCGAGGCCGTGCGCGACCTCACCTTCACCCTCGGCCAGGGCGAGCTCGCCTGCCTGGTCGGCCCGTCCGGGTGTGGCAAGACGACCCTGCTGAAGATCATGTCCGGGCTGCTGGAGCCGACCTCCGGCGAGGTGCTCATGGACGGCGCGCGGGTCTCGGGTCCCCCGCCGGGCATGGCCGTCGTCTTCCAGGAGTACGGCCGCAGCCTCTTCCCGTGGATGACCGTCCGCGAGAACGTCGAGCTGCCGCTCAAGCAGAAGAAGCTGCCGACGGAGCGGCGCAGGCAGCTCGTCGAGGAGTCACTGGCCGCCGTCGGGCTCGCCGAGGCGCACGCCGCCTACCCGTGGCAGCTGTCGGGCGGCATGCAGCAGCGGGTCGCGATCGCCCGCGCCGTCGCCTACGAGCCGCACGTGCTGCTCATGGACGAGCCGTTCGCCGCCGTCGACGCGCAGACCCGCGCCGATCTCGAGGACCTGATCCGCGACCTGTGGCACAAGTTCAAGGTGACGACGCTGTTCGTCACCCACGACATCGACGAGGCGGTCTACCTGGGCCAGCGGGTGCTGATCCTGTCCAACTCGCCCACGGTGATCCGCGACGACCTCACCATCGACCTGCCCGACGAGCGCGACCAGCTGACCACCCGGTCCTCCCCGCGCTTCGCCGAGCTGCGGGCCCGCGTCTACGAGCAGATCCACCGCGCGAAGACGGCGTCCCCCGACGAGCCGGTCGCAGCCGGGGCCACCCCGGCGCCGGTCACCCAGGACCACTCCGGCGCCTGATCGCGTCCGGGACCTGCGGCGGCGGGGTCCCTGCCCGGGGCATTAGCCTCGACGGCGCCAGGAGGGCTCGCCTAGTGGCCGATGGCGGCGGTCTTGAAAACCGCTATGGGGTAACACCCATCGTGGGTTCGAATCCCACGCCCTCCGCTCCTGACCAGCGTTTTGTCCTGTCCGGAAGAACTCTGGCGACGGAAGTCCCGCGCCGCCGCCCGCTCGCGTGCCCGCTACGTGCCCGTACGGTTGGGAGTGGTGCCCGCTGCGAGGTGCCCCAGGCGGGCCGCGACCTCGGCGTCGCGCCGCTCGGCCGCGTGCTGGTAGATCATCGCCGCGCGGGACGATGAGTGGCCGGCGCGCCGCATGACCTCGGCCAGGGCCCCCGCTCTGCGCCGCAAGGGTGAGGCCCGCATGCCGCAGGTGGTGCGGATGAACGTCGGGCAGGTCGGCTGCTCGCCGGGCTGTGCTCCAGGCGGCGTGGACGTGATGGGCGCGGAGAGTTCTCCCGTCTCTCCGCACGAACAGCCGAGCCGTTGGCAGCGCCGGGGAGCGGGTCTTCAGGTGCTCGGCCAGTGCTGAGACGCCCTGCGGGGGGAGGTGGACGACGCGCTGGCTGCCCACCTTCGGTGTGCTCTCCACGGGGCCCGCGTCCGTCTCCACGACCTGCCGCTGCACGGCCACGGTGCCCGCGTCCATGTCGATGTCGCCGATGCGGAGAGCCAGCAGCTCGCCGAGGCGCAGGTGGGCCCAGAAGGCCAGGTCGACGAGACCCCGGAGGTTCTCGGGCATGTTCGCGGAGAGGTGCTGCACCTGGTCGACGTCCAGCAGCGGTCGCTCGTCACTGCGGGCCTGGCCCGCACCCTTGATCCGGCAGGGATTCCGAGGGAGCGCGTCGTCTGCAACGGCCGTGGCCAGGATGGCGTGGAGGAGGGCATAGGCCTGCCTGGTCGCCGTCGGGCCGGTGGCTGCGCTCGTCTCGGCGTGCCATCGCCGCACGGCTGCCGGAGTTATGCGGTCCGCTCTGCCAGCCACGCCTGGCTGTAGTCGCGGAGCGTGACGCCGCTGCGCAACGGGTCGAGCCAGACGCCGCGACCCATGTCGACCTCCACCGTGTCGTTGGCCAGCTTCACCAGGTGGAACGGATCGACGCTGACCGCCGCTGCCGGCAGGTGTTCGCGCAGCGCCTTGCGGAACGCCGCCGACGGGTCGATCGCCACCACCTCCACGCTTCCCCGCCAGGTCTGGCTGCGCGCGGCCAGCCAGGCGCCGACGCCGGTGGAGTCGCGGCCGTCGACCACGCCAAGCACCCGGCCGGTGTCGGTATCGACCAGGGTGGTCATCCATGGCTCGTAGCGCCGCCAGCCGCCGCTCTCGTCGCGGAAGAAACGGACCGAGCGGTAGCGGTGCTCATCGACCCCGAGCCGGCGGACGAGCACGTCGTCGGGGTCGATGATCAGGTCGGCAGCGGCGGTGAGCATGGCCTGCACCGGCCACCAGGACACCCGGTGCGCGCGGGCGACCTCGCTGGCCGCCCGACCGGAGACGACCACGGCGGCGACCAGTGCCTGGCACAACCGGGCAGTGGAGCGGGCGTACGCCGGCACCTGGTCGGTGACCTCGCTGAACGTCTGACGCGAGCAACGAGCCTGGTCGCAGAACCAGCAGCGCTTGACCCAGACCAGCTCCACCGGACCGGCCACCGGCAGGTCCCGGAGCAGTTGCCTGCGGCGTGAGTGCACCCGCGCGGCGAGCACTCCACAGACTGGGCAGCCGGGTGGGTCGGTGGACTGCACCTCGACCCGGCGCAGGCCGTCGTCGTCGATGGCGCTCAGGACCCGGTAGTCGGGCAGGTTGAAGATCGTGCTCGCGGCGTCACGCTGCGAGCCCGTAGGCTCGAACACGGCTCGTGGACCTCACTGGTGCGGATGTCTAGGCAACACCCATCCCAGCAGGACCACGGGCCCTCAACGTCTCCGGGCCACGCTCACGATCATCGGCTCACGCCGCGTCCTTCACCAGGAACCGCGAAGAGCCCGCAAAGCTGCGGTGCTCACTCGCGACCGCCACCTGAACGACCTGGACGCCGACCCGGCCGCCGTTGACGACGCCCTTGTGCCCAACCGGCGCGCACGACCCTGGGCCGTCGGTGCACCCGCGCGCCCGGTGGCCCGCCTGGCCGGACGCCGCGGAACCCGTCCGTGCCGTGCCCAGCCAGAGCAGATCTCGCACAGCAGCTAAAGGACGATGGGCGCACGTGCTGCAGCCGTTCGGCTGGCTGTCACAACTTGCCAAGAGTCCGCACCAGACATCGTTCGGATCACCATCTCGTTGCGCCTTCAGGACGGTCTGTGAGTGGCCGATCATTCCTCGTAGCCGACCTGACGTCTGCTGCCCAACCAGCTGAGCGCCAACTCTGTCGCTCGTCCCGAAGTAGGAGTCTTGATGACCCTCGGCAAGCCGGTCGCCGGCGTCTGCGCCGCGACCGCTCTCTTCGTCTGTGGGGCCACCGGGTTCCCGGTCGCGCCCGACTCCGTCCCGGCGTCCACCGGCACGCTCAGTCTCGGCGGTACCGCGACGACGTCGCTGGTGGCCGGCCAGGACTTGACCCTGACCGCGGACGGATTCGGCTCGAACGCGTCGATCAGCATCGTTCAGTACAGCGAGCCGACGACGCTGGGCACGACGGTCGCTGACTCCAGCGGCCACATGTCGGTGGAGGTAGCCCTCGACCCGAGCCTCACCGGTCAGCACACGCTGGTCGCGCTCGGCAACGCACCGGACGGCTCGCCGCATGTCGTCGAGTCGGTGGTGACCGTCGCCGCGCCGGCGACCTCGCCGACCGGTGCGAGCAAATTGGCGTGGACCGGTTTCAGCACCGCGGCCTACGCCGGCGGTGGCTTCCTCGCCCTCCTGTCGGGCATCGCGCTGATTCGAGCAGCCCAGGGACGCAAGACCCTGCCGGTCGCGTGAGCAGCTCCTGACGCGGCGGGCCGCCACTGTGGCGGCCCGCCGCTCCCGCTTTTCCTCGCCCGCTAGGAGCCCGCCGGTGCTTTACGCGCTCTCGCTGATCCTGGTCCTCGTCGGGCTCGGTTACCTCCTTCTCACCCTGGCGCTCGCCCGGACGAAGAAGCCGCTGCTCGAGGACGGGGACGAGCCGAAGCGATTCATCTTCCTGGTTCCTGCGCTCAACGAGGAACTAGTGATCGGCTCGACCGTCGACGGACTGCTGGGCGCCTGTACCGACCAGGACCGGGTGCTGGTCATCGATGACGGCTCCAGCGACGACACCGCCGGCATCGTCCGCTCGCGCATGGGCGATTCCCGCGTGCAGTTGTTCCAGCGGACCCTGCCGAACGCGAAGATCGGCAAGGGCAAGGCGCTCAACGACGCCTACCGGCACATCCGTGCAGAAGTACTTGCCGAGGGGATCGACCCGCACGACGTGGTGCTGTGCATCGTCGACGCGGATGGCCGCCTGGAGCCGTCGGTGCTTGAGGAGGTGGCGCCCTACTTCCGCGACGAGCGGGTCGGAGCGGTCCAGGTGCTGGTCCGGATCCGCAACCGCGAGAAGTGGCTGAACCGGTTCCAGGATTACGAGTTCCTGCTGTTCTCCTCGCTGACGCAGACCGCCCGAGAGAAACTGGGCAGCGTCGGCCTCGGCGGCAACGGACAGTTCACCCGGCTCGCGGCTCTGATGGAACTGGGCGACGACCCGTGGAGCGAGTGCCTCACCGAGGACCTCGATCTAGGTGTGCGGCTTGCCATCAACGGGTGGCTGAACCGGTTCTGCGGCGAGACGCACGTCGACCAGCAGGGCCTGACGAACCCGCGGCTGCTGATCCGGCAGCGCACCCGCTGGGCGCAGGGGCATTTTCAGTGCTGGAAGCTCGTACCGAAGGTGCTCGCCTCGCACCTGCCGACGGTGACCGCCTTCGACATGTGCTACTACCTGCTGGCGCCGGGCCTGGTGCTGCTGGCGCCGATCATGTTCGCAGCCGCCATGGTCTTCTACGTGACCAGCGTCGTCGCGAACCCAGAGCTGTGGTTCAGCCCGTTCGGTCTCGTCTACTCCGCACTCCAGTACTTGTTCACGTTCGCCCCCGCCCTGTACATGTCGCTGAAGTACCGGCGGCGGGCAGGCGATCTGTCCCTGCTGCGCGCACTCGCCATGGGGCACCTGCTCGCGCTGTACAACTACATCTGGTACATCGCCGAGTACCGGGCCCTCGGCCGGATCCTGCTGCGCCGCAATGGATGGGCCAAGACGGCCCGCGCGGTGGAGGAGGACCCCTCCCTCCCCAAGCCCGAGGGCGTGGACCCCGACGCCCGCGTGGAGGCCGACCCGGCCCTGGAGTGGTGGCGCCATGAGGCGTTCGCGCCCGCCCAGCCGTCCCGGTCGATGCCGGAGCCCGTGATGGTCGGGCAGCCGGCCCAGGCCACGTCGGCCGCACTCCATCGGAGGGGACGGCCGACCGAGTACGTCCTGCGGGACAACTACGACGAGATGCCCACGGTGGTCATGCCTCGTCTGTTGCCTCCCGTGCCGCCGAACGTCCGTCGCCGTCCCACCGCGACCTGACCGCTTTCCCGGGAGCCTCTGCCATGTCCTCGCTGCACCGCGTGCTCGTCGTCTTCGGCACCCGTCCGGAAGCGATCAAGATGGTGCCGGTCATCCGCGCCCTCGATGCCCACCCGAACCTAGCGCCGATCGTGGCGGTGACCGGCCAGCACCGGGAGATGCTCACCCAGGTGCTCACCATGTTCGGCGTCGCGCCGCACGCCGATCTCGACCTGCACGCACCCGGCCAGTCGCTGGAGGAGATCACCGCCCGGGCGCTGCTCGGCCTGCGTCCGGTGCTGGAGAGTGCCGACCCGTCGGCCGTGGTGGTGCAGGGTGACACGTCCACGACGTTCGCCGCCGCGCTGGGTGCCTTCTATACCCGCCGGCCGGTGGTGCACGTCGAGGCCGGGCTGCGTACCGGCGACCTGCACAACCCGTTTCCCGAGGAGGCCAATCGCCGCCTGACCACGCGGTTGGCCGCGCTCCACCTAGCAGCGACCGCAGGCAACCGGGACGCCCTCCTGGCCGAGGGCGTCGACTCCGCCGACATCGCCGTCACCGGCAACACCGTCATCGACGCCCTCTACGAGGCCGCCACGTGGCAGCGCCCGTGGAGCGAAGCGATGCTGGCGGATGCGCTCGGTGAGTACCGGGTCCGTGGGCAGCGGCCGACCGTCCTGGTGACCGCCCATCGGCGGGAGTCATGGGGACAGCCGCTGCGAGAGGTTGCCGCCGCGATCGGCGAGGTCGCCACCGCGCGGCCCGACGTCCAGTTCGTCTGGCCGCTGCACGCCAACCCCGCCGTCCGCGACTGGGTCAGTCCGGCCGTGGCGGACCTGCCCAACGTGGTGCTCACCGGTCCGGCGGCCTACGACGACCTCGTCCGCCTGTTGCGCATCGCCGACGTGGCTGTCACCGACTCGGGTGGCATCCAGGAGGAGGCGCCTGCTCTGGGTGTGCCGGTGCTGGTCACCCGGGACGTGACCGAACGGCAGGAGGCTGTGGAGTGCGGTGCGGCAGAGTTGGTCGGCACGGACGGGGCTCGCATCGTCTCTACGTTGACGACGCTGCTGTCCGAGCCACTGGCCCACGCAGCCATGACGGTCGAGCAATCGCCCTACGGCGACGGCCTGGCCGGGGCTCGTAGCGCTGCGGCCATCGCGGCCATGCTCGGGGTCGGGCAGCGCCTGCCCGACTTCGTCGCATCGATCACGCCTGCGACGCCGGTTGGGATCGATTTCGATCTGCCCGGCATCGACGGCGGCCGTCAGATCGGGAAGCCAGGCCGGCGTCCGCAGGACGATCGCTACGCCCGCAGCGACGGCTGATCGGCGGGAATGCATGACTCTCGTCTCGCCTCCGGTAGAGCATGCTCCTCCGCGACCCGCGCCGACGGTCGCCCGCCGATCCCTGGGCGATGTTGTCCGTCCGTTGGTCAGCGGGCTGGGGCAGCTGTTGGTCACCGTGGCGGTGATCGTGGGACTACTCATCGTCTATGAGAACTTCGTCAGCGACCTGTACAGCGACCGGGCGCAGGCGCACCTCACCGAGCAACTGCGCGATGAGTGGGACGCGCCATCGCCGACGACCGTCGCGGTGCCGCCGCCGGTCACCGCACCGCCGGTCGGCGAACCGTTCGGGTTCCTGCACATCCCTCGACTCGGCACCGACTACCGCCGGGCCGTCGTGGAAGGCACCTAGGAGCAGCAGTTAGCCCACGGCCCCGGCCACTACGTAGGCACGGCGATGCCCGGTCAACCGGGCAACTTCGCCGTCGCCGGTCACCGAGTCGGCCGGGGCTCCCCGTTCCTGGACCTGGACACCCTGCGGCCCGGTGATCTGATCGTCGTGGAGACCGAAGACGCCTGGTACACCTACCGGGTCATCGGCGACACCGCGACGGGAGAGTTCGTCCCGGACGGCAACGGCGTGCCCGGCCGCGAGGTCGTCGACCCGATCGACGTGTCGGTCATCGCGCCCACCCCCCGCGGCGCGATGACCGCAGCCCCGACCGGCGCCTACCTGACGCTGACCACCTGCCATCCGAAGTACTCCGCCCGGACCCGGTTGGTCATCCACGCCGTGCTCGACGGCGCTCCGCTGACCGAGGCGGCGGCACCGGACGGCCCCCTGGCGCTGCAGCAGCGACAGATCCCGGCCTGACCCAAGGAGTCGGACAATGTACACCTGGATCTGGCGACACCTGCCCGGCAGCGCGGGCAGCAAGGTGGCGCAGTCGCTCCTCCTGGTCCTCGCCGCCGCTGCGCTGCTGCTGTTCGTCGTCTTCCCCGCAGTCGAGCCACACCTGCCGTTCAACGACGTCACCATCGACCGATGCCCCAGCGAGTCCGCCAAGTGCGCGTCTGCCCGGCGCTGACCACCACGGTGCACCCGTCGAGAGGAGTGCAGAACAGATGATTCGCTGGCGCCATGCCGTACCGGTGTTCCTGACCGCCTCTACCGTGACGCTGAGTGCCTGCGGAGCCGTTCAGGGCACCGCCGCCGTCGCGAGCCAGGCCGTGTCGCCGAGTGCGCCCGCGACCTCGAGTGCGTCTGCGCCGTCGACCCCGGCGGCGACGTCCAGGCCGGCTCCGCCGGAGCCTCCGTACGAACCGTTGGACGGCGTTGAGGCCGGGGTGCCGGACGGCTGGAAGACCGGAAGTTTCAACGGGCTGTCCTTCGCCGTGCCCGCCGGCGCCAGAGAACGTCCGGGTATCACGGAGCCCAATCGGGACGGCTACGTCGAGCGGGCGTGGAACGGCGCCCCCATCCGCGGCACCACCGCACCCGACGGGGACGGTGAGGCGCTGGCCGAGTACCTCATCCAGAGCAGCACGACCGCCGTCTTCGACGGCGCGGTCCCGGTGGGCGGTGCCCGGGTGTTCGCCCTGACTGTCCCCGGCGCGGAGGTCGCCGCCGGATCGCTCGACGAGGAGCCGGTCCCCGCCCCCGGCAGCGGCACGGTGCTGCGGTTGCGTGTCTACATCCAGGGCTCGGACGGCGCGAACTATCAGGCCGGAATGACCACCGGCGACGACTCCACCGGCCAGCAGGTGGTGCGGCAGTTCATCGGGGCACTGTCGGTCGGCTGACCGCTCGGGACCAGTCTGTCGGCACGTCCGCCGATCGTCCTGCGCGCGTACACCACTCGCGCCAGGGCTGATGACGCAGTTGTGGTAGTGGCAGCAGCACCAGCTCACGGTCTCGCAGCAGCCTCCCCGCGGAACGGCGGCGCGTGTCGAGCGGCCGGCGGACGACGCGGCTCTGCCGGCCAAGAGCGTCCCGGTTGCCCCCCATCCGAGACGACTCACCCGGCGGGTCTACCGGGACCGCTTGCATGGGCTCGAGTGCCTCGCGGCACAAGACCCCGGTGAGGAAGAGCATGGTCAGGTCGTGACCACTGGCCCAGAACCGGAGGGCAACCGCCTCCGGAGCAATGTGTCCGCGAATCGGTCCTATGGGGAGATCATGACCGGCCCGGACGTCGACGTCCTCTACGTGGCCACGCCCACGCCCAGCACCACGCCTTCGTCTCTGGGCATACGTACGCGCCGGCAAGGCGCTGCTGGTCAAGAAGGCGTTCACCGCTACGACCGCCGGGGCCGTGGAGTTGGTGGAGCTGGGCGAGCCCCCGGTGTTGGCCATGGAGGCCATGCGCAGTCTCTTGCAGCCGGCGGTCGTCGCGCTGCTCGAGCTGGTCGCCGACGGCGCGGTCGTCGAGGTGCGCTCGGTGCAGACGGACCTCAGAGTGCACCGCGAGTACGAGCCCGGCCACCGCCTCTTTGGCTCCCGCCCGGCCGCGCCTCGCTGCCGGATCTGGTGCCTACGTGGTCTCCCTTGCCCAGACACGCTCGGCGCGCCGCAGCGACCCCACCGCACCGGCTCGCCGTTCCCCTCGGGCGTTGACGCGGGGGCCAGTCTGCTGCTCGACCACAGCGAGGATCGCTCGGCCACGGCTCACCACCTCGCTGGGACAGGCCTTCCCGTCCAAGTCCGGGTGTTCGGCACCACGGGGCCGGTCGATGTCCTCCCGCTGTTCCATCCGCAGACGATCGTCTTCCAGGGGGATACCGCGGAGTCCCCCTTCGGGATGACCCCGGCTCAGGTTGAAGGCCCGGCGCGCCGATGGACCGGCAGCGGATCGGCAGAAGGCGCGATCCACCATGCTCGGAGGAGCCCCCACATGTTGCTGTTCGAAGGCCTCGCCGCGGTCGCGGCCAAGATCGCCGGTGCCGGCGCAGTCGCGCAGGCCACCGCGGGCCTCGGCATCGCCGTGGCTGGTGTCACGGGAGCGGGCGCCGTCGGCGCCCTGCCCGCCTCGCTTCAGGACCCGGTGGCCGCCGCGGTCGAGACCGTGTCGCCGTTCGACCTTCCCGATTCCAACGACAGCCTCAAGACCGACGACTCGGGCCTCGACGGGCCGGGCGACCTGCCCGATGCGCCCGACACCGACGAGAGCGACGGCCCTGACGACTCCGACGACCCGGCTCGGCTGGCTGCCGAGGCCGAGGAGGACGCCCGGGAGGCCGCCGAGGAGGCCGAGGAGCAGGCCCGTGAGGCTGAGGAGGAGGCTCGCGAGGCCGCCGAGGAGGCCGAGGAGCAGGCCCGTGAGGCTGAGGAGGACGCCCGGGAGGCCGCCGAGGTTGCCGAGGAGCAGGCCCGTGAGGCTGAGGAGGAGGCCCGCGAGGCCGCCGAGGATGCCGAGGAGCAGGCACGCGAGGCCGCCGAGAAGGCGTCCAAGCCGGACAACTCCGGCTCCGGCTCGGCGAACTCGGGCTCCGGCGGTGGGGACGACGACTCCAGCGATTCGGACGACGACTGACGCCTACGGCATCTGACGCACGAGCAGGGCCCCGCTCGTCGGAGCGGGGTCCTGCTGCCGTGTGGGGCTATGGCCAAAGTCGTGTACTGCAGCGACCGGCCCCTGGCGGCCCACCGACGTCGGAAATCGGCGGGGTACGGCTGCTGCGGCCGAACCTTCAGCGGCTGGTGGGGGTAATCAATGGCGTCGGCGATTTCGATTTTCACCTGCGAAAACGATTGATCGTTGTTGGTTCGGAGAGCCTCTGAACCAAGCTTGAAAACCGCTATGGGGTAACACCCATCGTGGGTTCGAATCCCACGCCCTCCGCTCATGCTCACGACCAGAGGTCTTGTGTCGCGCACGGCGCACCGGGGCCGCTCGCGACGCACGCGAGCGGCCCCGGCATGGGCGGATCATCGTCAGCGGAGACGGATCACCACGTCGACGATGTCGCTGTCCGGTCGGAACGTGCCGATCGCCTCGCCGGCGGTGCCGGTGTACCGCCCGGTTCCCCCGGTGACCGCCCAGCGGAAGCCCTCGGGGCCCTGCTGGGGATTCTCGTCGAAGGCGCCCTGGGTGGTGACGGTTCCCTCCGGCAGCAGGATCGTGGTGGTGCACAGGGCGACGAGTCGCGTGTCGGAGACCAGCGCGAGGGTGCAGCTGCCTGTCGAGCTGCCGACGGCCCTGCCGCGTCGCTGCACCTCGTCGACGAAGATCTCGGTGTCACCGGTGCTGAACCCGGGAGCGCCGAGGTCGAGCTCGGTGGACTGGTCGGGAACCTTCACGGTCGTGAGGTGCAGGGTCTGGTCGGCGGCCGCGGTCGGGGCGACGGCGAGAGCCGCGCCGGCGCCGGCGAGCAGGACGGTCGCCGCGAGCACGGCGCGACGGGATCGGGTGATGGTCATCGGACTCTCCTTGCTGGTGGATGGGAAGGGTGGAAACCGCGTCAGCCGGTGAAGGCGAGGTAGACGGCGGTGGCGACGGTGAGGGCGGCCAGCACGAGGGCGACCGTTGCGGGGGCGGTCAGCCGGCCGAGCCGGCGGCGGGCGTCGAGGGCGACCCCGGCCGCGCCGGCCGCGAGAACCGACGGGATGCCGAGGTAGAAGACGGCGATCGCCACCACGCCGAGTCCGGCGAGGACGAGTGCTCGCACCGCGGTGCGCTGCGGCGGAAGGGCTCGCGCCCGGGCGGTGGCGAGGCCGACGAGGACCAGCGACACGGCGACGACGGCGATGTTCACCCCGAGGGCGGCCCAGCCGCCGTGTCCGTGGAAGTCGACGCCCCAGCCGGAATCGTCCTTCCACGGCGTCTCGAGGAAGGTGCCGGCCAGCGTGCAGCCGAGGGCGAGAACTGCACCGGCGGTCGTGAAGGCGTCGGGCGCCGGCACGGAGCGGCGCGTGGCGGTGGACGGGACGGTCGAGCTGGCAGACATGAGGTCCTCCCGGGTCGGTGCCGGCACCGGTGGCCGGTCGGACGCCACCGTGTCGGTCCCGGGCGTCCCTGCGGATGGGCCGCACGGCCGCCCGACCCGGGAACTCCTCCCGGCTCGACCGGGACGCCGAGGCCCCCCACCGGGACACGACCGACGGCACACTGATGCCGTGCGCCCTCGCTACCTCCCGACCGGCGCCGCCGTCACGGCGACGCTGCTGTGTGCGGCCGCCGTCGGCCTGTCGGCCTGGGTGGACGCCCGCCTCCCTGAGTCCGGGGCAGGCGTCCTGAGCGATGCCATCGGCCCCGTCTACGCGGCGACCGGCGCACTGCTGGTCCATCTGCGGCCGCGGAACTCGATCGGCTGGCTGCTGGTGCTGACCGGGCTGCTGGGGGCGCTCAGCTCCACGGCGGTCGCGTACGGGGGCTACGGCACGAGGGTCGCCGATCCGGCGTGGCCCCTCGCTGCCGTGATCGCTCAGGCCGGGTCGATGGCCTGGCTCCCGGCCGCGTTGCTGCCGGCGACGGTGCTGGTCGCCGTCTACCCCTCCGGTCGGCTGCCCGCGCGGTGGTGGCGCTGGCCCGTGGGGGCGGTCGTGTCCGGGTTGCTCGTCGTGACCGTCCTGAGCAGCCTTTCCCAGAGCTCGTACGACGACTTCGCGTCCGGTACGGCGCCCGTCCTGCTGCCCGAAGCCGGATGGGTCGTGGGGGCCGGGGTCGTCGCCGGCCTCGCCATCGCCGCCGGGACGCTCACGATCTGGGCAGCGACCGTCCTGCGGCTGGCGCGGGCCCGGTCGCCGGAGCGCCAGCAGCTGGCGTGGCTGCTGTGCGTCGTGCTGCCCCTCATGGTGGCGATCTTCTTCATCCCGTCGCCCTGGGTCTGGCTGCCGCTGGCCATGATGGTGCCGGGCTCCATCCTCATCGGCGTCGTCCGCTACCGGCTGCTCGGCATCGTGGTGAGCCGGGCGCTCGTGTACGCGGCCCTCACGGCCGCCGTCGTCGTCCTCTACCTCGCCGTCGCGACGGTGACCGCGGCCGCGCTCGGGCGGACGCTGTCGGCCGTTCCCGCCGCGGTGGCCGCCGCCCTGATCGCCGTGGCGCTCGGCCCCGCGCGCGGGCGGCTGCAGGCGGCGGCCGACCGCCTGGTCTACGGACGGCGTCGTGACCCGGTCGGCGCCGTGACCGAGCTCGGCGACCGAGTAGCCACCGCCGAGGAGGCGGACCTCCTTCCGGCCGCACTGGGCAGTGTGACCGCCGCCCTGCGCGCGCCGGGCGCTGTCGTCACGCGCCCAGGGGATCCGCCGACGGAGGAGGGCGGCACGGTCGCCATGCCGCTGCGCGTCGGTGGCCGGGACGTCGGCACGCTGCACGTGACCGAACGGCACCCGGGCGAGCCGTTCACGGCTGGGGACCTGCGGCTGCTGGCTGCGCTGGCACCCCAGGTGGCCGTGGTCGTGCGGGCACTGGAGCTCGCCGGGTGGCTGGAGCGGGAGCGGGATCGGGTGCTGACCGCCACCCACGCCGAACGCGACCGCATCCGCCGCGACCTGCACGACGGGCTCGGCCCGTCGCTGGCCGGTATCGGCCTCGGCGTGCAGGCGGTGCAGGCGCACCTGGACGGGCGGGCCGACGATCCCACCGCGACGCTGCTGGCGCGGCTGAAGGACGAGGTCGACGCCGCCGTCGGCGAGGTGCGCCGGATCATCGACGGCCTGCGCCCGCAGCCGCTCGACGACGTCGGCTTCGTCGCGGCGGTCCGCCGGCACGCCGAGGCGCTGGCCCCGTCGGTGCCGGTGCGGGTGACCGCGGAGGAACTGCCGCCGCTGCCGCCCGACGTCGAGACGGCGGCCTACCGGATCGCACAGGAGGCACTGACGAACGTGGCCCGGCACGCCGGCGCGCGATCGGCCGACGTGGAGCTGCGCGCCCGGGACGGCCGGCTCGAGGTGTCGGTGGGCGACGACGGCACCGGATTCGGGACGGCGGAGGCCGACGGTCCACGACCCGGCGGCGTGGGCCTGGATTCCATGCGCATCCGCGCGCAGGCGGTCGGTGGCGCGCTCACCGTCACCAGTGGGCCCGGCGGCACCCGCGTCGTCGCGGGACTGCCGCTGGAGGCACGGTGATGACCGTGCGGGTCGCGCTGGCCGACGACCACCCCATGTACCGCTTCGGGCTACGCGCGGTCCTCGACGCCTCGCCCGAGGTCGAGGTGGTGGGGGAGGCGGCGGACGGCGCGGAACTCCTCGCGCTCGTGGCCCGCTGCGCGCCGGACGTCGTCCTCACCGACCTGTCGATGCCGAAGCTGTCCGGCGCGGCCGCGATCGACGAGCTGAGCCGGCGCCATCCCGGCATCGGCGTCCTGGTCCTCTCCATGCACGAGGACGACGCCTCGCTCTTCGGTGCCCTACGGGCGGGTGCGCGGGGTTACCTGCTCAAGGGTGCCGACCGGGAGGAGATCGTGCGGGCGGTGCTGACCGTCGCCGGCGGCGACGCGGTCTACGGCGGGGCGGTCGCCCGGCGGGTGGCCGAGGCGCTCACCGGGACGAGCTCACGCGCCCCGGCCTTTCCCGAGCTGACGAACCGGGAACGGGAAGTGCTCGACCTGCTCGCCGGAGGGCTGCGCACCTCGCAGGTCGCCCGCCGGATGGCGCTGTCGGAGAAGACGGTGCGCAACCACGTCTCTGCCGTCCTGAACAAGCTGCAGGTGCCCGACCGCGCGGCCGCTGTCGTCCGCGCCCGGGAGGCCGGGCTCGGCGGCTAGCGGCTCAGCCGCCGTCCGACACGCCGTCCCGGACAGCCGCTGCCGGGATGACCGCACCGCGTCTCGCCGCGTTTCCGCTGGTGGGCGCGCCGCTTGTCGACATGGCGGTGCATCGTGAGGCGGGTCATCGACCGGCTCGGAGGCCGCTGGCAACGATCCGGTGACGGGCGCTCCGTGGCCTGTCGGAAGTCATCGGCAGCGCTGCCTCCGGACGTGACCATTGCACCTGTTCGCGGCACTTCCCCGCCGCGGCGCATGGTGCTGAGGAGTCCACGGGTGACGATGGGCGCGACGCTGGCCTCGCCGGCGATGGCGGTGCTGGGTTTCCTGCTCCTGACCGGCGTGGTGGTCGTGCTGGGTGCCAGCTCGACGGCCCGCTACGAGTTCGAGCGCAACGGCGCCCGGGACCAGCGGCGTGCGGACGCACGCACGTCCGGGACCCATCCCGCCGGCCGTCGTGCCGCGAGCCGCACGGCCGACGCCGGCCGGGCGCAGACGCAGGGCCAGGTCGACGTCGCCGTCCGTCCCGCTCCGGCACAGCCCACCGGCGGGTCCGCCTGGTGGCTGATCGACGACCGCGCGCAGGTGCTGGCCGGCCCGTTTCCCGACCGGATCGACGCCGACTGGGCCGCGCTGGCCGACGAGCTGCCCGCGGTCTCGGTCTTCGGCGTCCGGCGTCCCGACGGCGGTGTGGCGCTGCGGCCCTCGCCGGAGGAGCGGGCCTGGCTCGGGGAGCTCGGGAACCAGCTGGACCGGCTGCCCCGGGACTGGGACGACCTGCTGTCCGACACCGACCCGCTGACCACGCTCGTGGTCGAGGTCGCGGCCGCGCTGGTGGAGGCCGGCATGCCGCTGCACGACACCACGCAGGCGCAGGGCGGGGTCTGCCTGGCACCCGACCTCGAGCTGAGCGGCGTCGTGGTCAGCTGGCGTGCCCACGACCGGCTGAGCCTGCGCCACCCGCGGGGTGCGGCGGCCGACGCGACCGTGCAGCGATCGATGAACGCGGCGATCGCCGAGGTGCTGGGCAACCTCGGGTTCGTCGTCCAGCCGATCGGCGGGACGGGCAGCACGCTCGTGACCGCCCTGCACTGACTCCGGTCGCTAGACGGTCGCCGGCGCGTGCCGGACGACGAGCTCGCCACCGCGCGCCGCGAGCTCCCGGCCCAGCGCGCGCAGGACGTCCAGGCCGGCGTCGTCGGCGTCCCGGACGTCCCGCAGATCGAGGACCACGCGCAGGTGGCCGTTCCCGTGCAGCGACTCCGCGGTCCCGCGCAGGAGGTCGGCGCCAAGCAGGGTGAGGCGCCCGCTGGCCCGGATGGAACCGGTCTGGCGGTCGACGGTCTCGCTGAGCATCAAGCCGCCCGGCGGGCGGTCTCGAGCTCCATGACCCGCCACAGGCCGGTCCGGTGCAGCAGGTCCAGCGTGCGCCGGTTGGCGCCGCGCAGGACGACGGTGCCGCCGCGCGCCCGGCACGTGCGGTGGGCGGAGAGGAAGCTCGCGACGGCGGGGCTGGACAGGTGCTGCACCGCGCTGAGGTCGACGACGAGCCGGCGGGCACCGGCCAGCAGGGCGTCGTGCAGCAGCCAGCGGACGTCGGCCAGCCCGTCGGCGAGCAGGTCGTCGGTGAGCCGGATCGTCACCCGGTCGCGCTCGGGATCCAGCCGGCTGTGCGCCGCCGCGCGGACCGCAGTGGGTGCAGGCATCGGCAACTCCTTCGCTGCGTGGGACGGTCGGTGTCCGGCCCCGAGCGTGGCCCGGCGACATTGCGATGGGCCGGGGAACGCCTTTGCGATTCCATGACGGCGCCCCCGTCGGTGCGGAACGGGGCGGCGGCGATGGCACCATTGCCCGCGATGGCGCTGCGACTGCTGGTGGTGGAGGACGACGACCACATCCGGACGGCGCTCCGCTGGGCTCTGGAGGACGAGGGCTACGACGTCGCGGAGGCCGGCTCCGGTGAGGAGGCATGCCAGGCCGTCGCCGTGAGCGCGCCGGACCTGATGATCGTGGACCTGATGCTCGGGTCGATGGACGGCTTCGAGGTCATCCGGCACGTCCGCCGGACCCTGGACCTGCCGATCATCGTGGTCAGCGCCCGCGCCGACACCAGCGACATCGAGACCGCGCTCGACGCCGGCGCCGACGACTACGTGACCAAGCCGTTCGCGGTCAAGGAGATCAGCGCGCGGCTCCGGGCCCTCCGCCGGCGGGTGACGCCGGCCGCGTTGGCCGACGTCCAGCCCGAGGCCGTGGTCCTCGACCAGGACCCGGTGGCGCCGCTGGTGCTGCGGGAGGCCAGCGGGACGGTGCACCGGGGCGAGGAGCAGCTGCCGCTGACGCTGACGGAGTTCCGGCTGCTGTGCGAGCTGGCCGCGGCCCCGGGCAGGGTCTTCAGCCGCCAGGCCCTGCTCGAGCGGGTCTGGCAGCACGGGTTCTTCGGCGACGAGCGCCTGGTCGACGTGCACGTGCGCCGGCTGCGCACGAAGGTGGAGCGCGATCCGAGCACGCCTCGCGTGGTGGTCACCGTCCGCGGCCTGGGGTACCGGCTGGACCCCCAGTGAGCGACAGGGGCGTGAGCATCGCAGCGAGGCGGCCGCCGACAGGGAGGGAGCATCGCAGCGAGGGACGAGCGAGGAGCGGACCGACCGCGGAGGCGGCCTGGACGCCGGAGCGAGGAGCGGAGCGGCCCGCCGGAGCGAACGCGAAGGCACAGTGAGAGCCGCCCTCCGGGTGCCGGCACTCCGGGGGAAGGGCCTGCGGGCACGGATCGTCCTCGGGTACGCCGTCGGCACGCTGCTGGTCTCGGTCGTGCTGGTGAGCGTCACGTTCCTGCTGGCCCGCAGCTACCTGCTCGACCAGCGCGAGGCCTCGCTGACCCGGCAGGCCTTCGCCGACGCGAACGTGCTGGACAGCCGGCTGGCGACGGAGGGCGCCGAGGTGGGGGACGTGCTGGGTGAGCTGGTGCCGTCGGGTGGCGCGGACGTCGTGCTGCGCAGCGGGAACGCCTGGTACTCGTCGAGCCTGGACGTCGGGGCCCGGGACGTCCCGGCGGACCTCCGGAGGCTGCTGCAGACGGAGCCCGCCGCCAGCGTCGTCGTCGATGCCTCCGGCGGGCCCCGGCTGATCGTCGGGCTCACCCTGCCCAACGCCGACGTCGAGTTCTACGAGGTGGCGCCGCTGACCGAACTGCGGCAGGTGCTGAGCACGCTGGCCGCGGTGCTCGGGGCCGCCGCCCTGGCCGCGACCGCCGCAGGTGCGGCCTTCGGGGCGTGGGCGAGCCGCCGGGCGGTGCAACCGCTGGAGCAGGTCGCCGGTGCGGCCACCCGGATCGCCGGCGGCGAGCTGACCACGCGGCTTCCGGTCACCGACGACCCTGATCTGGTGGGGATCGTGGCGAGCTTCAACAGCATGGTCGACGCGCTCGCCGCCCGGATCGAGCGGGACGCCCGCTTCGTGGGCGACGTGAGCCACGAACTGCGCAGCCCGCTGACCACGCTGGTCACCAGCGTCGAGGTGCTCGGCGGCCGCCGGGAGGAGCTCTCGCCGCGCGGCCGCGAGGCGCTGGCGCTGGTGGAGGGCGAGCTGACGCGCTTCCGGCGCACCCTCGACGACCTGCTGCAGCTCGCCCGGCTGGACGGCGCGCCCGTGTCCGCGTCGGCCCAGCCGGTGTCACTGACCGAGCTGGTGCGCCAGGTGATCGCCGACAGCGGCCGACCCCAGGAGTTGCTCGTGGTGGACGACGACGCCGACACCACCGTCCGGGGCGACAAGACCAGCCTCGAGCGGGCGGTCCGGAACCTGCTCGACAACGCCGACCGGCACGCCGGGGGAGCGTGTGCCGTGTGCGTCGAGCGGCGGGACGGCGCCGTCCTCGTGACCGTCGACGACGCGGGGCCGGGCGTCGTCCCGGAGGACCGCGAGCGGATCTTCGAGCGCTTCGCCCGAGGCCCGCGGGCCGCCCGCAGGTCGCTGCCCGGCGCGGGCCTGGGGCTGGCGATCGTGGCGGAGACGGCGGCCCGGCACGGCGGTGCCGCGTGGTGCTCGGACGGGCCGGACGGCGGTGCGCGATTCACCCTGTCGCTCCCGGCGGTGCCTCGATGACCGGGCGCCGGCGGGCGGTGCCGGCCGGCCTGGTGTGGGCCATGGCGCTCTGCGTCGGCGGGTGCGGCGTGCCCGCCGGGGGAGCGCCGGAGGCCATCCCGTCGTCCGAGGTGCCCTACGGGCTGGCGCAGGCGAGCCCGGAGTCGACCTCCGCTCCTCCCGCGTCGGCGCCGGTCGAGGCGCCGTTCCAGGTCTTCCTGGTCAGTGCGGGCGACGTCCTGGTCGGCCGGCCTCGCGAGGTCGAGGGGGGGACGCTGCGCGAGCGGCTCGCCCACCTGCTCGCCTCGCTCGAGGAGAGCCCCACGGCCGCGGAGCGCGAGGAACAGCTGTCCACCGTGCTGTCCCCGGAGGTGCGGCTGTCGGTCAGCGATCTGTCGGACGGCACGGCGACGATCGACCTCGGATCCCCCACGGCGGCGCCGTCCGGTGCGGCGGGCCGCCGGGCGGTCGCGCAGATCGTGCTGACGGCGACGAGCATGCGGGGGGTCGACGCCGTCCGGCTCACCATCGCCGGGGATCCGGTGGAGGCGCCGCTGCCGACGGGCGAGCTCACGTCCGCGCCGCTGACCGCGAGCGACTACGCCACCTTCCTCACCGCCCCCGAACCCCCCTCGCCGGCAGTGACCGCGGAACCGCCGACGGCCGTCCCGGCCCCGCCGTCCTGACCTGCCGACAGCCGCCCATGACCGGTGGGCCGCGGTCGCTAGTCTCGGGCCGGGAGACCGGACCGTCGGCCCGCCGGGCCGACCGCGTTCCCCGATCAGGAGGTCCGATGCCCACGGGTGGCCGAGCACTCGTCGACGCGCTGCGCGGCCTGGGCGTGGAGACCGCGTTCGGACTCCCGGGGGTGCACAACCTCGACGCCTGGCGCGCGTTCCCCGGGAGCGGGATCCGGCTGGTCGGTGTCCGGCACGAGCAGACGGCCGCCTATGCCGCCGACGGCTACGCCCGGGCGACCGGGCGGCTGGGGGTGGCCCTGACCACGACCGGTCCGGGCGCCGCGAACGCCGTCGCGGCGACCGGCGAGGCCTGGGCCTGTCACTCCCCGGTTCTCGTCATCGCCACCGACATCCCCTCGACCGATCGACGTGCCGGTGGCTATCGGGGCGTGCTGCACGAGACGACGGACCAGGCGGGATTCTTCCGGCCGGTCACGAAGGCGGTCGTCCGGGTGGACCGGGCCGAGCAGATCCACGCCGAGGTCATCCGGGCCGGCCGGCTCGCGATGGCGGCCCCGCGGCGCCCGGTGTACGTGGAGATCCCCACCGACCTGCTCGGCGCCGACGTGCCGGAATCCACGGCCGAGCCCGAGCAGCCGACCGGCCGGGACGGCGACATCTCTCTCGACGAGGCCGTCGCGGCGCTGGCGGCCGCCCGCCGACCGCTGGTGTGGGCCGGTGGCGGCGCGACTGCGGCCGGCGCCGGCGAGCTGGTCGCCCGGGTCGCCGAGCGGCTCGGGGCGCCGGTGCTCACCTCGTACGGCGGGCGTGGACTGCTGGCGCCGGACTCGCCCTGCCTGGTCCCCCTCCCACCGCACGCCCCCGAGGCCGGCGCGCTCTGGGACGACGCCGACGTGGTGCTCGTCGTCGGCAGCGACCTGGACGCGATGAACACCCAGGGCTTCCGGCAGCCGCGCCCGCCCCGACTGATCGCGATCGACCTCGCCGAGCCGGTGACCTATCCGCCGGACGTGTGGGTCCAGGCGGACGCAGCGGTTGCGCTGCGAGGGGTGCTCGCGACGCTCCCCGAGGAGCCGCGTCCGGCGTGGTGGGCACGGCCCGATGGGCGGTCGGCCTACGCGGGTCCGGAGGTCGACTTCCTGGAGGCGTTCGAGTCCGCGCTGCCACCGGACGCCGTCGTGGTGGCGGACATGTGCATCCCGGGGTACTGGTACGCGGCCTTCGGCAAGGTCGCCGCTGCCCGCGGGCTGGCCTACCCCGTCGGCTGGGGCACCCTCGGTTTCGGCTTCCCGGCGTCGCTCGGCGCTGCGCTGTCCGGCCGCCCCACGGTGGCGCTGGTGGGGGACGGCGGGTTCCTGTACGCCTGCGGCGACCTCGCGACCGCGGCACAGGAGCGGCTCCCGGTGACCGTCGTGCTGGTGGACGACGGCGGCTACGGCATGTTGCGGTACGACTTCACCCGTCGGGACGAGGAGCCGCTGGGGTGCGACCTCGGATCGCCGGACTTCGTCGCGCTCGCGCGGTCCTTCGGCGTGCCGGCGCGACGGGTCACCGTGGACGAGCTGGGGGCGGCCGTCGCCGACGGACTCGCGTCCGGTGGCCCGTCGCTGCTGGTGCTCGAGGCGGCCTACACGCCGCCGCTCACCACCTCGCCGCGCTGGTACCGCGCCCGGGGCTGAGCGGGCGGGTCAGCCTCGGAGGCGCTCCAGCGGCCCCGGCTCGTGGGGATGCTCGGTGTGGCCGAGCTCCTGCGGGGTCGCGCCGGCGCCGGCGTCGGTGGCCGTCTCCCCCTCGCGCGCGGCCAGCCACCTCTCCGCGTCGAGGGCCGCCATGCATCCCGTCCCGGCAGCGGTGATGGCCTGCCGGTAGACGTGGTCCACCAGGTCGCCGCAGGCGAAGACGCCGTCGAGGCTGGTGGACGTGCCGGTCAGCGTCCGGACGTACCCCTCCGGATCCAGGTCCACCTGGCCGCGCACCAGTTCCGACCGTGGGTCGTGGCCGACCGCGACGAACAGTCCCGTCACGGCCAGCTCGCCGTCCTTCCCGGTGCGGCGGTTGCGGACGCGCGCCTTCGCCAGCCGGCCGTCCTCGCCGACGGCCTCCACGACCTCGGTGTCCCAGACGAACTCGATCTTCGGGTTGTCGAACGCCCGCTCCTGCATGATCTTGCTTGCGCGCAGCGTGTCGCGGCGGTGCACCAGGTGAACCTTGCGCGCGAACCGGGTGAGGAAGGTGGCCTCCTCCAGGGCGCTGTCACCGCCACCGACGACAGCGATCTCCTGGTCCCGGAAGAAGAATCCGTCGCAGGTCGCGCACCAGCTCACCCCAT
This sequence comes from Blastococcus colisei, assembly GCF_006717095.1. Taxonomy (NCBI): domain Bacteria; kingdom Bacillati; phylum Actinomycetota; class Actinomycetes; order Geodermatophilales; family Geodermatophilaceae; genus Blastococcus; species Blastococcus colisei. Next base: position 825,160 of record NZ_VFQE01000002.1, on the reverse strand, counting down.
GGCCGGAGAGCTCCTTCTCGCCGGGGATGCCCAGCTCCCGGTACGCCGACCCCATGGCCAGCACGACGGTCTTCGCCCGGTAGGTCTCGCCGCCGGCGACGACTTCCTTGACCGGGCCGGTCAGCTCCATGGAGGTGACGTCGTCGGTGACGAGCTCCGCGCCGAACCGCTCGGCCTGCCTGCGCAGGTGGTCCATGAGCTCCGGGCCCATGATCCCGTCGGGGAAGCCGGGGAAGTTCTCGACGTCGGTCGTGTTCATGAGGGCGCCACCGGCGGTGACGGCTCCCTCGAAGACCAGCGGCGCGAGATTGGCCCGCGCGAGATAGATCGCCGCCGTGTACCCCGAAGGGCCCGAACCCACGACGATGGCGTTCCGTACCTGACGGTTGTCCACGACACTCCTCATCTCGGTTCCGGCGAGCGCCTCGGCTCTGTGCCCGGCAGTCTCAGCGCGTGTGGTCGAGCACGGCCTGGAGCCGCTGCTGGGCGTCTTCGGTGGCGATGCACAGGGCCTGGGCCGCTGCGTCGACCAGGCGGTGCCGGTCGCCGTCGACGCGCATGGCCTCCTTGGCCAGGCGCTGGGCCAGGGGAGCGGCCTTCGCCAGCTCTCCCAGGAGCTCCTCGAGCGCGGTGTCGAGGAGGTCGGCGGGGACGACCCGTGAGGCCAGCCCCATCGCCCCGGCCTCGGCACCCCGGATGCGCCGGCCGGTGAGGACCAGGTCGGTCGCCGCGCCGGTGCCCACCAGTGCGGCCAGCCGGGTCAGGGCGCCGGCGCTCGGGATGATGCCCAGGCGGACCTCCGGCAGCCCCCACTGCGCGTCCTCGCTGGTGATCCGGAAGTCGCAGGCCAGCGCGAGCTCGCACCCCCCACCCAGGGCCGCTCCGTCGACCACCGCGACGGTGGGCCAGGGATGGTCGTGCAGGCGCTGGAACAGGGAACTGTTCACGCGGCCGAGGCTGTCGTGGACCGTCCGCGCCTTGAGCGAGGCGATGTCGGTGCCGGCCACGAACATGCCCGGCGTGGCACTGCGGAGGACCAGGGGGAGGGGAGTCGCGGTGTACCGATCGAGCACCTCGCCGAGCGCTCGGCTGATCTCCAGCGAGAGGGCGTTGCGCCGCTCGGGCCGGTCGAACAGCACGGTGACGGCGTCCGGTCCTTCCCGGACGACCAGCGGACTGTGGCCTTCGGCCCGCGTCTCGGGTTCCGGCGACATTGCCACACTGTATAGGATGTGGTCTACGCCGCTCGCTCCTAGGGGAAAGAGAATCGACGTGCCGCTGCAGGCCCTGCCACCCGCCCAGGTAGCCGCCCTCCTCGAGGGGGTCGGTGTGCCGCAGGCCCGGAGCACCACGGTCGACTCCGTGGAGGACGTGGCCGCCGCGTTCACCGGCCTGGGCGTCCGGCCCGTCGTCCTCAAGGCCGGGGGCCTCCTGCACAAGACCGATGCCGGAGGTGTGGTCCTCGGGTTGCGCGACGCCGAGGCCGCGGCGGAGACCGCCCGGGAGATGGTGGCCAAGGTCGGCCCGGAGGCGTTCCCCCTGCTCCTGCAGCAGCAGGTGAGCGGACTCGAGATCCTCGTCGGCGCTCGGCGCGACCCCCAGCTGGGTGCCGCCCTCGTCGTGGGCCTCGGGGGTGTCGCCACCGAGGTGCACGCCGATGTCGTGACGACGATGGCGCCGGTCTCGCCGGCGCAGGCGCTGGACGCGTTGCGGCGGCTGCGGGCGTGGCCGCTCCTCGACGGGTTCCGCGGCGAGGCCGGACGCGACGTGAGCGCCCTCGTGGACACCATCGTGGCGGTGTCCCGGCTGGTGGAGGCCGATCCCGGCATCGTCGAGCTGGACCTGAACCCGGTGATGGTGGGCGTCGAGGGGCACGGCGTCGTCGTCGTCGACGCCAGGATCATCCGCACCGACGAGCCGGCGCCGGCGACGCGTCCCCGCCACGACCTTGACCGGATGCTGCGGCCGGAGCACGTGGTCGTCGTGGGCGTGTCCGACGACGAGCACAAGGTCGGCGCCCGGTTGTTCCGGTACCTGGACGACCACGGTTTCCCCGGCAGGCTCGACGCGGTGCACCCCTCGGGCGGCGAGATCCGGGGACGACGGCGCTATTCCTCCCTCGCCGAGGTGGACGGCTCACCCGACCTCGTGTGCGTCACCGTCCCGGGGCGCTTCGTGCCCGACGTCGCCCGGCAGGCCGTCGAGAAGAAGGTCGGCGGCGTGATCGTGCACAGCTCCGACTTCGCGGAGGTGGGCGACGCCGGCCGCGCGGCCCAGGAGGAGCTCGCGCGGATCCTCGTCGAGGGCGGGGTTCCCCTGGCCGGGCCCAACGACATGGGCATCGTGGCGCCGTACCGGGAGCTGACCGCCTCCATCTCCGGCGGGCTCGAGGAGGAGCTCGTCAAGGGGGGCGTGGCGCTGCTCAGCAGCTCGGGGGCACTCGGCAGCTGTCTCGGCACCCGCCTGATGGGTGAGCGGATCGGTCTCTCCTACTGGATCCACGCGGGCAACGAGGCCGACCTCGTCATCGCCGACTACCTGGAGTGGCTCGCCGGCGACGAGGAGACCCGATCGGTCGCGCTGCTCCTGGAGGACATCAAGGACGGCCCCCGGTTCATCGCGGCCGGCCGTCGGATGGCCGAGGCCGGCAAGCCGATGTTCGCCTACAACATGGTGCGGTCCGACCGCGGCCGGGAGGCGGCGCTGAGCCACACCGGTGCCATGGTCGGGTCGTTCGCGGTGCGCGAGGCCGTGGTCGAGGCGGCCGGCATGGTAAGCGTGCCGTCGTTGCGGGTGCTCGAGGACGCCGTCGCGCTCGCCGCCCAGGAGCCGCTCCCGGCCGGCGACCGGCTGGTCGCGGTGACCTTCTCCGGCGGCGCCTGCTCGATCATCGCCGACGAGGGCGAGGTCGCCGGCATCGAACTCCCCGACCTCTCCGAGGAGACCCGCGACGCCGTCCGGCCGCACGTCCCTTCCTACGCCGCGGTCCGCAACCCCCTCGACTGCAGCTACCAGATGATCACCCAGCCCGAGGCGTTCGAGCGGCTGCTCCTCGCGCTGACCGAGCGCGGCGAGTACGACGCGTTGCTGCTGCAGTTCACGACCAACGCCGACCCGTATGCCGCGAAGCTCGCCGAGAAGGTGGTGGAGATGCGCCGGCGGCTGGGCATCCCGCTGTACATCTCCCGGTTCGGCGGCGAGCAGCTCGCGCCCAACGCCCTGGCGGTCTACCGGGAGGCCGGCGTGCACGTCCTCGATGCGCCGGACCGGGCCACGCTCGCGATCGCCGCCGTCATGGCCGGCGCCCGCCAGCTGCGTCGCACCACCGTGTCGGCCGCGCGATGAGCGCCGGGAGCCGGCCCCCGCTGACCGCCCAGGTGGTCGACTGGGCTGCCGACCTCACCGTCGACGACCTCCCGCCCGCGGTCGTGCACCAGGCCAAGCGGGTGATCCTCGACTACGTCGCGGCGGCCCTCGTCGGGACCACGTCCGGCGCCGCGCAGATCCTCCGGCGCTACGTCGCCGAGACGGAGGGCCCCGGTCCGTCGACGGTCGTCGGCACCGCGCTGAAGGTCTCCGCGCCGAGCGCCGCGCTGGTGAACGGCACCGCGACGCACGGACTGGAGGTCGACGACGGCTACACGCCCGGCAGCACCCACCCGGGCGGCCCGATCGGCTCGGCGGTCCTGGCCGTCGCCGAGGCGAGGGGATCCGGTCCGGAGGACATCCTGCTCGCGACGGCGATCGGGCTGGAGCTGACCTGCCGGATCGGCGGGGCCGGGCATCCGGCCACGTGGCGCCGGGGCTTCCACAACACCCCGCTCAACGGCGTCTTCGGGGCCGCGGCTGCCGCCACCCGGCTGCTCGGGGGCGACCGCACCGATCTGGCGAACGCCCTCGGCCTGGCCGGGTCGCACGCCGGCGGGTTGTTCGAGTTCCTGCACGGCGGCGGGGAGGTGAAGCGGCTGCACCCCGGCAAGGCGGCGCGGGACGGCATCATCAGCGCGGAGCTCGCCGTCCGCGGCCTCACCGGTCCGACGACGGTGCTCGAGGGGCCGAGCGGCTACTTCCGGGCCTTCGCCGACGACGACTACGACGCCGACCACCTGGTCGGCGACCTGGGCGGCACGTGGCGGATGCTCGGCATGTACGTGAAGCCCTATCCGTGCTGCCGGCACCTGCACGGCCCGATCGACGCGATCCTGGCGCTGGACCGCGAGGAGGCGATCGATCCCGACGCCGTCGAGTCCGTCCGGGTCGAGACGTTCACCGCCGCGTCCCGGCACGGCGGCAAGAAGATCGACGAGTTCCTCGACGCCCAGATGAGCATCCCGTACGCGGTCGCGGTCACGATGCTCCACGGCATCCCCGGGCTCGAGCACTTCGGCGACGCATACCGCGACGACCCCCGGCTCCGCCGGATCGTGGAGGTCGTCGAGACCGAGGAGGCCGCGGACTGCGTCCGGGACTTCCCGGCGATGCGCCCCGCCCGGGTGACCGTGCGGGCGGACGGCAGGGAGCGCGTCCTGCGGATCGACCAGCCCTACGGCGAGCCCAGCAACCCGGTGCTCGACGAGGACCTCGAGGCCAAGCTGCACCGGCTCGCCGGCCCCGTGGTGGGCGCCGAGCGGGTCTCCGACATAGCCGCGGCGATCTGGGCCTTCGACGATCCCGGCCGGCTGTTCGCCCTGCTGGGCGCCGGAACCCGGCCGTGACGGCCGAGGCCGGGCCGCACGTCGTCTTCTGGGGCGGCGAGGGCCCGATCAGTGCGCTGTACCGCGAGCGCCTGCCCGAGGGGTGGCGGCTGAGCGCCCCGCGGGACCGGGACGACGAGGAGGGCAAGCTCCGGCTGCTGGCCGACGCCGACGTCGTCGTCCACACCGACAGCACCCCGCTCAGCCGGGCCCAGCTGGACGCGGCGCCGCGGCTGCGGCTGCTGCACCGCCAGGGCGTCGGCCTCGATGCCGTGGACCTGGACCTGCTGGGCGAGCGGGGCGTGGCGGTGGCCCTGTGCTCGGCGGGGACTGCGGCGGCCATGGCCGAGCACACCGTGCTGCTCATGCTGGCCGCCGCCCGGCACCTCGTGCGCCAGCACGACGACACGCGGCGCGGGCTCTGGCCCAAGTGGGAGTACCGCAACATCTCCCTCGGCCTGCACGGGTCGACGGTGGGCATCGTCGGCTTCGGCCGCATCGGGCAGGCCGTGGCCCGGGCGGTGCTCGCGTTCGGCAGCGACGTGCTGGTGCAGCGGCGCCAGGACACGCCGCTCGGCGAGGAGTGGGCAGGCCTGCCCGTCCGGCCGGCCGGCAGCCTCGACGAGGTGTTCGCCGAGTCCGACGTCGTGACGCTGCACTGTCCGTTGCTGCCGGAGAACCGCGGCATGGTGGACGCCCGCCGGCTGGCGCTGATGCGGCCGCACTCGGTGTTCGTGAACACCGCGCGGGGAGAGCTCGTCGTCGAGCGGGATCTCGTGGACGCGCTCCGCGCGGGCCGTCCCGCGGCCGCCGGTCTCGACGTCTTCGAGGAGGAGCCGGTGCCGCCGGACAACCCGTTGCTCGAGTTGCCGAACGTCGTGCTCACGGCCCACGCCGGCGCCGGCACCCGGCAGACCGCCGCGCTCAAGGTCCAGGCCGTGCTCGACAACATCGCCCGGTTCTGGGCCGGGCAGCCGCTCGAGGAGCGCGTCCTGTGACCGCCGGCCGAAGGGAGGAGCTCCGATGAACCGCACCTGGCCCGCCGGCATCGTCGACACCCACGTGCACACCGCGCCGGACGTGATCCCGCGGTTGATGACCGACTCGGAGTTCGCCCGGGCGACCGACGAGGCCGAGTACCGCGCCGTGGTGCTCAAGAGCCACCACACGGTCACCGCGGCCCGCGCGACGATGGCGCAGGAGCACGCCGCGACGACGCAGATCCTCGGTGGCGCCGTCCTCAACGTGCAGGCCACCGGCGGGATCAACCCCCACGCGGTGGACACCGTGCTGAAGCTCGGCGGCCGGGTGATCTGGCTGCCCACGATCACCTCGTCGAACCAGGTCCGGCACGTCGCGGAGAAAGGCACCAGCAGCGGCAACCTCGCGGCGCTGGGCTCGATCGGCGGGCCGGGGCTGTCCTGCATCGACGACGAGGGCCGGCCCACCGACGACGTGTGCGCGGTGCTGGACCTGATCGCCGCCGCCGGGGCCACGCTGGCCACCGGGCACATCGGCGTCCCCGAGATCATGGCCGTCGTCCCGGAGGCCCGCCGCCGCGGCGTCCCGAACGTGCTGATCACCCACCCCGAGCACGACTGCGTCGGGCTGGGCCTCGAGGACCAGCTGCAGCTCGCCGAGCTGGGCGGGGTCTGGTTCGAGCGCGTCTTCGCGCTCACGCTGCCGACGAGCGTCGACGTGCCGCTGGACGTCTACGCCGAGAGCATCCGCACCGTCGGTGTCGACAGCACGGTCATGGCGACCGACTTCGGCCAGACGCACAACGTCTCTCCCGTGGTGGGGTTGCAGCAGTACGTCGACGGCATGCGTGACCGCGGCTTCTCGCAGGCCGACATCGAGGCGATGACCGTGGCCAACCCGACGGCCGCGCTGGCGCTGGACGCGCCCGCCCCCAGGAAGGAGAGCGCATGACCGAGGCGCTGGGCACCGACGGGCTGCGGGTGGAGGTGCGCGACCGCGTCGGCTACGTCACCCTCGACCGGCCCGAGCGGCGCAACGCGCTCGGCTCGGCGGAGATGGCCGCCCTCGTCGAGACCTTCGTCCGTTTCGACGCCGACGACGACGTGTGGGCCGTGGTGATCACCGGCGCCGGCGACAAGGCCTTCTCGGCCGGGCGAGACCTCAAGGAGCTCGCGGGCCGGGACTCCGCCGGTGCGCCGCCGCCGTCACCGATGCGCCAGCCGCTGCGCAACCCGTTCGAGGTCGTGCTCGAGTGCCGCAAGCCGACGGTCGCGGCGCTCAACGGCGCGGCGCTCGGCGGTGGCCTCGAGCTCGCACTGGCCTGCGACGTCCGGCTCGCCGCCGACACGGCCACCCTCGCGCTGCCGGAGGCGCTGCGCGGCATGGGCGCCAACTTCGGCTCGGTCATGCTGCCGCGCCTGGTCCCGGTCGGCATCGCCTACGACATGCTCTACACCGGCCGCACGATCTCCGCGGACGAGGCGGCGCGCTGGGGCCTGGTCAACCGCGTCGTCCCCTTCGACGACCTGCCGGACGCGGCCGAGGAGTACGTGCGCACGCTGCTGGCCAACGCGCCGCTGACGATCCGCAGGTACAAGCAGGTCATCCAGAGCAGCCTGCACCAGGCGCCGGCGGCCGCGCTGCGCCTGGACGTCCGCCCCGATCCGTACTCCAGCGAGGACCGGGTGGAGGGCGTTCGGGCCTTCGCCGAGAAGCGCGCACCGCAGTGGCGGGCCCGATGAGCGCCCCGGTACCGCTGCCCCCGCGCAGCGGCGTCGTCGGCGGTGGCCGGATGGGCGCCGGCATCGCGCACGCGCTGCTGCTCGCCGGCGGCGAGGTGGTGCTGGTGGAGGCCGACGCGGACGCGGCCCCGGCGGCCCGGCAGCGGGTGGTCGACGCCGTGCGGCGCAGCGCCGAACGGGGCACGCTGCACGCCGCCGTGGACGACGTCGTCGCCCGGCTGGAGGTGGCTGCCGCCGCGGACGCCCTCACCGGCTGCGGTCTGGTGGTCGAGGCGGTGCCCGAGGACGTCGACCTCAAGGCTCGGGTGTTCACCGCCGTGGAGGCCGCCGTCGGCGACGACGCGGTGATCGCCACCAACACCAGCAGCCTGCCGATCACCCGGCTCGCCGGTGCGCTGCGGCGCCCGGAGCGGGCGCTGGGACTGCACTTCTTCAACCCGGTGCCGGCCAGCCTGCTGGTCGAGGTCGTGGTGGGGGAGGCGACCGACCCGGCGGTGGTCGAGCGGGCCACCGGCTGGGTCGCCACGCTGGGGAAGACCCCGGTCGTCGTCCGCGACGCCCCCGGGTTCGCCAGCAGCCGGCTGGGACTGGCGCTGGGCCTGGAGGCGATCCGGATGGTGCAGGAGGGCGTCGCCTCGCCCGAGGACATCGACGCGGCCATGACCCTGGGCTACAAGCACCCCACCGGGCCGCTGCGCCTCACCGACCTGGTCGGCCTCGACGTGCGGCTGGGCATCGCCCGCCACCTGGCGAGCACACTCGGTCCGAGGTTCGAACCACCGGACCTGCTCGTCGACAAGGTCGCGCGCGGCGAGCTCGGCCGCAAGAGCGGGCGCGGCTTCTACGACTGGAGCATGAGCACAGCAGCACCGCGAACGCGGCCGACGAGCGCTGGCGAGGAGGACTCGTGAGCGAGCTTGCGAGCTCACGCATGAGCACAGCAGCACCGCGAACGCGGTCGACGAGCGCTGGCGAGGAGGACTCGTGAGCGGGCCGGCCGGCGCGTGGGGGCAGGATCGGCCCGTGACCGCTCCCCGGCAGCCCCGCCTGACCCGCATCTACGGGATCCTGGTCGCCCTGCTCGTCATCGCCGGCGTGCTGCTCGCGGCCGGCGAGGCGGTCTGGGGCCTCCTGGTGCTGGCGATCGCCACGCTGCTCAACCTCCGCCTGATGCGCTTCCGCCGTCGCCTCGGCCCCGGAGGGACCGCGGAAGGGACCCAGCGGGATTCCTAGCCGTCCGCCCGGACCGGCGACGAGGCCGGCCGGGGTCCACCGCCCCCCGGTGCCGCACCGGGGTCGCCTGACCAGGAGCACGCCATGACCTCACCGCCCACCACCCCGCCCGTCGTCGTCGGCTACGTGCCGAACGCCCAGGGGCGGGCCGCCCTGCAGCACGGCATCGCCGAGGCCCGGCTGCGCGGCACCGGCGTCCTGGTCGCCAACTCCGCCGGATCCGACGGGTTCGCCGACGCCAAGCGGATCGGGGAGGAGGACGACGCGGAGCTGCAGCGCGAACTGGCCGCCTCCGGCGTCCCGTTCGAGGTGCGGCGGCTGGGGTCGCAGCGCAGCCCCAGCGAGCACCTGGTCGACCTCGCCGAGGAGGTCGGGGCCCCGCTGCTGGTCATCGGTCTCCGGCAGCGCAGCCTGGTCGGCAAGCTGATCATGGGCAGCAACGCGCAGCGGATCCTGCTCGACGCGACCGTTCCCGTCCTGGCCGTCAAGGCGTCCTGACCCATCCTTCCTCCGGTCGGGTCCGACCGCGGGATTGGCACATATAGAGTATGAGATCGGCCGGCTCCCCGAGGGCCCGGTCACGAGCGCGAGGAGTGTCATGGCAGACAGCGGAAAGCCGCTCGAGGGCAGGACGGCGCTGATCACCGGCGCCGGCCGCAACATCGGCCGGGCGATGGCCCGCCGGCTCGCCGAGGCCGGGGCGGACGTCGTCGTCAACGTCCGGCAGAACAAGGAGGAGGGCGAGCAGACCGCCGACGAGGTGCGCGCCCTGGGGGCGAAGGCCACCGTCGTCACCGGCGACGTCTCGAAGGTCGAGGACGTGCGCGCGATATTCGACCACGCCACCGCCGAGTTCGGGCCGGTGCACGTCCTGGTCAACAACGCTGCCGTCCGCCCGCACCAGCCGTTCCTGGAGATCACCCCGGAGGACTGGAACTGGGTGCTCGGGGTCGGGCTCACCGGCGCCTTCCACTGCGCGCAGGCCGCCATCCCCGGCATGGTCGAGGCCGGCTGGGGGCGGATCATCAACATCTCCGGCCGCGACGGCTTCTCCGGCATCCTCAACCGCGCCCACGGCGTGACGGTCAAGGCCGGCATCCACGGCTTCACCAAGGCCCTGGCCCTGGAGTTCGGCCCGAGCGGCGTCACCGTGAACACCGTCGTCCCCGGGCTGATCCGCACCACCCGCCCCGCGGAGTGGTACCCGACGCTCTCCTACGAGGAGCGGGAGAAGGGCATCCCGGTGCGCCACTCCGGCGACGTCGACGACATCGCGCGCACGGTGCGCTTCCTGGTGGCCGAGGGCGAGTACATCACCGGCCAGGCGGTGCACGTCAACGGCGGCGAGTTCCTGGTCACCTGAGCGCCCGGCGGGACCGGACGGCGGGAGGCGGCAGCGCGGAGAGGGGAGCAGCGGGGGTGTCGGGGTGACAGACGTCCGCCTGCCGCGCTGGCTGCTCCCGCTGCTCGTCTGTGCGGTGTTCGTGCAGACGGCGCTGCACCTCGCCCGGCCGCTGGTCACCTACCGCGTGATCGGCCTCGGCGGCGACGCCCTCGCCGTCGGGCTGGTCACGGCCGCCTTCGCGGTGCTCCCGCTGGCCGCGGCCATGCCCCTGGGCCGGTTGACCGACCGGCTGCGCGGGCTGGTCGGGATCCTCACGGTCGGGCTGGTGCTGTCGGCCGGCGGCACGCTGTTCATGTCGATGACCGACAGCCTGGTGTCGCTCGCCGCCACCAGCGCCGTCCTGGGCCTGGGTCAGCTGGTCTACATGCTGTCGGCGCAGGGAATCATCGCCCGCTGGTCCGGCGACCACCTGCTCGACCGCGCGTTCGGCCTGTTCACCGCCGCGGTCGCGGTCGGTCAGCTCGTGGGACCGCTCCTGGTCGGTGCGCTGCTCGGCGACGCCAGCGGAACCGCGCTGCTCGAGGCCAGCCGGGTGGCGTTCTGGGTCGCGGCCGGCATCGCCCTGCTGTCGGTGCCGGTTGCGGGGCTCGTGGCGATGCGGGTGCCGCGGATGCCCCGCCGTCCCGAAGGGCAGGAGCGGGAGCCGATCGACTCCAGCCTCACCCTGATGCGCTACCGGGGCGTGGGCGCGAGCATGTACGCCAGCCTGGCCCTGCTCTCCACGGTGGACATCCTCACCGCCTACCTGCCGCTGATCGGGGAGCGGCGGGGCATCTCCCCCATGGCGGTGGGTGTCCTGCTGGCCGTGCGCTCGGCGGCGACCATCTCCTCGCGCCTGCTGCTGGACGTGATGCTGCGCTGGGGCAGTCGCGAGCGGTTGATCGTGATCAGCGCGGGCGGCTCGGCCGTGGCGCTCGCTGTCGTCCCGATCGAGGGCATCGGCATCATCGGCATGGGTGCCGCGATGGTGGTCGGCGGCTTCCTGCTCGGCGTCGGCCAGCCGCTCACGATGAGCCTGCTGGCCATCGCCGTCCCGGCCAACGCCCGCAGCAGCGTGCTCGCGCTGCGCATGGTGGCCAACCGGGTCGGCCAGGTGGCGGTGCCCGGCGTGGCCGGCGTCGTCGCGGCCTCCGCGGGTGCGGCGGGCGCCTGGTGGCTGTCCTGCGTCGTGCTGGCCACGGCGGCGGTGGTCTCCCAGCGAGGTAAACCGCCGGAGAGGCCGCCGGACGGCGCGCCCGAGGACGACGCCCCCGGAAGGCCGCCTCCGGCGTGACGCCGGGGCGTCCGGCGGGTCGCCGTGACGGTGGCGCCGCGTCGGGTCGTGCGCCGGACGTCGGCCGCGGTGGGACCGATGCTGACCACCGCCCACCTGGACCGGGCCACGGCCCGACCGCTGTCGCGGAAGAGGACGACGGCGTCACGCTGAGTCGCGGTTCGTGAGGGGACTGTTATCTGAGCCCCGAAAGAGCCTGTTGACCCCCACACACCACATCATATAGACAACAGCCATGAGGGAGGTCACACCGGAGACGTCGCCCACAGAAACGCGGGCGAAGGCCTCGACGGACGCCGTCGCCGCCGGGTCGGCGGACCCCGTGCCGCCGAGCGACGAGGCCGGGCCGCAGGCCAGCGCGCGCGCCGCCGACCTCGTCGCTGGGCTGCTCTTCGTCGCGCTGGGCGGCTTCACGCTCTATGCGGGCCGGGACCTCGAGTTCCAGGCGGAGTTCGCCGCGGGTCCCGGCTTCCTGCCGCGCATCCTCGCGATCATCCTGATCGCGGTCGGCGGCGCGCTGGCGGTCAAGCAGTTCGTGCGACCGACCGGTGGGCGGGTCCCGCTCCCGTCGGGGGCGGAGACGGTGAAGATCGCGGCGACCATGGGGCTGGTCCTGCTCGCGGTCCTGTTCATCGAGGTGCTCGGTTTCATCGTGACGGCGTTCCTGCTCGTCGCCGGGCTGCTGTTCGGTGTCGAACGGAAGTTCACGATCACCTCGCTGATCGTCTCGGTAGCCGTTCCGGTCGTGTTCTGGACGCTCTTCGCCGTTCTCCTGGGCGCCCGCCTCCCGGCCGGGCTCATCTCCTTCTGATGACCGCTCCCACCACCAGCGCGGTACGTCCGGAGGCAGGGGCATGATCGAGACGCTGAACGCGCTCGCCGGTGGGTTCGCCAACGCGCTGTCGTTCCAGAACCTGCTCTTCGCCTTCCTCGGCGTGGCCGTCGGAACGCTGGTCGGCGTGCTGCCCGGCCTGGGCCCGTCGGCGACCCTGGCCATCCTGCTGCCGCTCACCTTCACCCTGCCGCCCGCGGCCTCGCTGATCCTGTTCGCCGGCATCTACTACGGCGCCAAGTACGGCGGCTCCACGACCGCGATCCTGCTCAACATCCCGGGTGAGTCGGCGTCGGTGATGACGACCCTGGACGGCTACGCGCTGGCCAAGGAGGGCCGCGCCGGGCCGGCGCTGGGCATCGCCGCCATCTCGTCCTTCGTGGCAGGCACCGTCGGTGTGATCGGGCTGACCTTCCTCGCCCCCGTCATGGCCGAGCTGGCGATCGAGTTCGGCCCGCCGGAGTTCTTCGGCCTGATGGCGTTCGGCCTGACCACGATCGTCCTGCTCGCCGGCGACTCGGTGCTCAAGGGCATCCTCTCGGCGGTCCTGGGCCTGCTGCTGGCCACGGTGGGCTCCGACATCGTGTCCGGCACCGCGCGGTTCACCTTCGGCCAGCTCGAACTGCTCGACGGCATCGACTTCGTGATCGTGGCGATCGGCGTGTTCGCCGTCGCCGAGGTGCTGGTCAACGTCCAGCGGCGCAGCCAGCACCAGTTGTTCACCGTGCCGAAGAAGCTGCGCGAGCTGCTGCCCAGCCGGGACGACCTCAAGCGCAGCCGGTTCGCCATGGCGCAGAGCAGCGTGGTCGGGTTCTTCATCGGCGTCCTGCCCGGCGCCGGCGCCACGGTGGCGTCTTTCGTCTCCTACGGGATCGAGAAGCGCTTCTCCAAGCGCCCGGAGAAGCTCGGCAAGGGCGCGATCGAGGGCGTCGCGGCACCCGAGGGGGCCAACAACAGCGAGACCGGCGGGGCCATGGTCCCGCTGCTCACCCTGGGCATCCCGGGGTCCTCCGCGACGGCGATCATGCTGGCCGCGCTGATCATCTACGGCCTGCAGCCGGGGCCCCAGCTGTTCACGGAACAGCCCGATCTGGTCTGGACGATCATCGCCAGCATGTACATCGGCAACGTCATCTGCGTGTTGCTGAACCTGCCGCTGGTCCCCGTGTTCGCCAGCATCCTGCGGGTCCCGTACACCTACCTCTACCCGGGCATCCTGGTGGTCTGCGTGGTCGGCGTGTACTCGCTGAGCAGCAGCCACTTCGACCTGTATCTGCTCCTGCTGTTCGCGGTCCTCGGGTACGTGATGCGGCTGCTCGACGTCCCGCCGGCGCCGCTCCTCCTGGCCTTCGTCCTCGGTCCGCTGGCCGAGACCGCGCTCGCCCAGTCCATGGTCATCTCCGGCGGCAGCCTCACGATCCTGCTGACCCGGCCGATCAGCCTCGTGTTCCTCGCCCTCGCCGCCCTCCTCCTGCTGTCGACGGTGGCCGGCCGCACGAACACGTTCCGCACGAAGGTTCTCGAAGAAGCCGAGTAACGAGCCGGGACCCCCCGCGCGAGGCCACGGTGGCCGATCGCGGTCCGGAGAGGAGACAGATCGATGATTCGCACAGGGAAGCGGTTCGGTACCGCGGTGGCCTCCATCGCGCTCCTCGGCCTGGCTGCCTGCGGCAGCGACGGCGGGGGCGGCGGCGGAGGTGGCGGCGGTGGAGGTGGCGCCGCCTTCGAGCCCCCGGACCAGGTCACCGTCGTCGTGCACACCGGCCCCGGTGGCGGCGGTGACACCCTGGCCCGCCAGCTCGTCGCGATGATGGAGGAGGAGGGCATCGTCGAGCCCGGCGCCTGGACGGTCGAGAACCGCGAGGGCGGCGGCAGCGCCGTCGCGGTCAACTACCTGGTCGAGCAGGCGGGCCGGGAGGACCTGATCGGCATCGCCAGCAACATCTGGCTGGTCAATGCGATGGTGACCGACGGCGTCGAGGCCAGCGCGCTGGACCTGACGCCACTCGCCGGCATCTACCAGGACCGGTTCGGCATCGCCGTGGCCGCCGACTCCCCGTACGAGACCCTCGACGACTTCATCCAGGCGGCGGAGGCGGAGCCCAACACGCTCATCCAGGTAGGCGGCTCGAACACCTCCAACGACGCGCTGGTCGGGCAGACGCTGATGCGCGAGTCCGGAGCCACGTGGCGCTTCCTGTCCTTCGACAGCGGTGGTGAGCGGCGCACCGCCCTGCTGCGCGGGGACGGCGACATCTTCCTGTCCGAGACCGGTGACCTCGCCGAGAGCGTCGAGGCCGGCGAGATGCGGCTGCTCGCGATCGTGGGCGACCAGGCGTCGCCGCTGTTCCCCGACGTGCCGACGACCGCCGATCTGGGTTACACCGAGGAGACGCCCCGCCAGGTCCGGTACGCCCTCGCCCCGCCGGGGATCTCGCAGGAGGCCATCGACTGGTACGAGTCGAAGTTCCAGGAGCTGGCCGACAGCGAGACCTTCGCCGAGTACATCGACTCCTACGACGCCGACCCGGTGTTCCGTACGTCGGAGGAGCTCGGTGACTTCCTGCTGGAGCAGGAGGAGCAGCACAGGGCGCTGTTCGAGGAGACCGGCCAGCTCGTCGCCGGCTACGGGGAGTGAGCGCCGACCGTCGGAGGGCGCTGATCACCGGAGCCACGCGCAACATCGGGCGGGCCATCGCGGGCCAGCTGGCGCGCCAGGGCATGGACGTGCTGGTCCACGCCCGGCGGGCCGAGCAGGCCGAGCAGGTCCTCGCCGAGCTGCACGGCCTCGGCATCGAAGCCACCTGCCTGGCCGCGGACCTGGGGGATGCAACCCAGGTCCGTGAGCTGGCGCAGCGGGCGGGCCGGGTGGACGTCCTGGTCAACAACGCGTCCATCCGGCCGCACCGGCCGTTCCTCGAGGTCGACCTCGCGGAGTGGCGGGACGTCTTCGCCGTCGGCGTGGAGGCGCCGTTCCTGCTGTGCCAGGCACTTCTCCCCGGCATGCAGGAGCGGGGCTGGGGGCGGGTGGTCAACTTCCTCGGCGTCCGCGCCCAGATGGGCGCCGCCGGCCGGTCCAGCTCCGCCTCGGCCAAGCACGCGCTGGTCGGGCTCACCCGGTCGCTGGCCCGTGAGTTCGGCGAGAGCGGCGTGACCGTCAACGCCGTCTCCCCGGGCACGATCGTCACCGACCGCGACCAGGCGGACGGCGCACGGTTGACGGCCCGGCACGGCATCTCCGCCGTGGGCCGGGCCGGCACGGGGGAAGAGGTGGCGGCCGCCGTGGGATTCCTGGTCTCCGACCAGGCGGCGTTCATCACCGGGCAGATCCTCGGAGTCAACGGCGGGGAGCTGATGGCCTAGATGGCCGGGCGGTGGGTGCGCAGGGCGGGTGGTCCCGCTCGGGGCCGCAGCGTCCTGCGCACCCTCGTCACCGCCGTGATCGGCACGGCCGGTGGGCTGCTGGGCGTGGTCTCGGGGCTGCCCGCCGGGGCGTTGCTGGGCTCGATGGCCTTCGTCGGGGTCTACAACGTGGTCAGCGACGGCAAGGCGCAGCTCATCCCGGTCGTCCGGGACGGCGCCCGCATCCTCACCGGGACGACGGTCGGCTCTCTGGCCACGGCGGCTCTGCTGGCGTCGCTGGGGGCCTACCTGCCCTGGGTGCTCGGCGCCACGCTGCTGATCATCGGCGTCGGGCTCGCCTGCGGGTGGCTGTTCACCCGGCTGACCGGCATCGACCGGGCGACGGCGATGCTGGCGTACTCGCCCGGAGGTCTGCCCGAGATGTCCGCCCTGGCCGAGGAGATGGGCGCCCGCACCGAGGTCGTCGTCGGCATCCAGGTCGTCCGGAAGCTGACCGCGCTCTCGGCGGTCATCACGGTCATCGCCGTGTTCGGGCTGTCATGACCGTCGTGACCTCCGTGGGCATCAGCATGCTCGTCGGGACGACCGCCGGCGTCCTGGCCCGCCGCTTCCGGCTGCCGGGCGGCCCGATGATCGCCGCGCTCGTCACGGTCGGGGTGCTGCACTCCACCGTCAGCGGGTTGCACGCACTCGACCCGACCTTCCGCACCGCCGCACAGATCGCGATCGGGGCCGTCCTCGGCACCTCGCTGGCCCGCGGGCCGCTGCTGTCGCTGCGGACCGTCGCGCTTCCCGCGCTGCTGGTCATCGCGGTGCTCATCGCCGCGGCGCTCGGCATCGGCGCCACCGTGCACGCGATCACCGGCATCTCGCCGGTCACCGCGCTGCTGTCCTTCGCCCCCGGCGGGGCCGCCGACATGTCGGCCGCCGCGCTGAAGCTGCAGGGGGACGTCCCGCTGATCGCGGCGGTCCACGTGATCCGCCAGATCATCATCTTCGTCCTGCTGGCGGCGCTGTTCGCCCGCTTCCTCCCGCCGCCGGCGCGCGGCGCGGACGAGCTGGACCCCGACCGATGATCCATCCCGACCTGGCGTTCCGCACCGGTACGCCGAAACGATCGCATCCCTGGAGGACCCATGAGTGACGCCGTCGCCGCAGGCCTGGCCGCATTCGTCGACGAGCGGCCGCCGTCATCCCCCGAGGCGAGGCACGAGGCCGCCCGGCGCCTGCTCGACGTGTTCGCCCTCGCCGTGTCGAGCAGCCCGGACCACGCCGTCCAGGTCGCGCACTCCCTGGCCGAGCCCCGCGGGACCGACGACGGCGTCACGATCTGGGGCAGGGACGGCCGCTGCGACCTCCTCGGTGCGGTGCTCGCCAACGGCGTCGGCGCCCGGTACCGGGACATGAACGACGCGTACTTCAACCGGGAGTCGCTGCACCCGAGCGACATGGTTCCCGCGCTGGCCGGCCTGGCGGAGTCCCGGCAGGCGTCGGTCGGTGCGCTGCTGGACGCCATCTGCGTCGCCTACGACGTCGCTGTCGACATGGCCGACACCTGGCGCACCTCGTCCCGCGGGGCCGATCACGTCAACCTCATCCGGTTCGGCACGGTCGCCGGTGCCGCGCGGCTGCTGCGACTGGACCCGGAATGCACGCTCCAGGCGTTCGCCATCGCGGCCTCGTCGGGGATCGCCACCCGGCAGACCCGGCGAGGTCAGCTCACCATGTGGAAGGGCTGGGCGGCCGCCGAGGCCGGCGTGGCCGGGCTGCGGGCGGTTGCCATGGCCGCCGCCGGGGCGCACGGGCCGACGCTCGCCTTCACCGGGGACCAGGGGTTCCAGGTCCTCGCCGTGGACGAGGCCACGTGGGTCGAACAGTGGCCATTCCGCGGCGCCGGCCGCGAGCACAGCCGCATCCTCGACA
Source organism: Blastococcus colisei (assembly GCF_006717095.1). Taxonomy (NCBI): domain Bacteria; kingdom Bacillati; phylum Actinomycetota; class Actinomycetes; order Geodermatophilales; family Geodermatophilaceae; genus Blastococcus; species Blastococcus colisei. Next base: position 807,714 of record NZ_VFQE01000002.1, on the reverse strand, counting down.
CCCATCTCAAGGTCTACCCGGTCGGCTACCTCGGCCAGGCGGTCGCCGAGGTGGGCCTGGACCTGCACCGGCAGCTGGACGGTGTTCCGCCGGTGCAGGCCACGATCCGGACCTACGCGCGGGCGAAGCAGATCATGGGCGACCCCGAGAAGTGGGTTCCGCGGTCGGCCGAGACCGCCGACCACTCACTGCCCTACATCGCCGCCCTCGCCCTGGTGCACGGCCGGGTGGACGTCGACACGGTGCCGAGACGGTGGGACGACCCGGCCGTGACGAAGCTGCTGGCAGCCGTGAGCGTCGACGTCGACGAGGAGCTGACCGCCGGCTACCCGGAGCAGATGCCGGTGCGCCTCGAGGTCACCACCGAGGACGGCGCCCAGCGTGCCGCCGAGGTGCGCTGGCCACGCGGCCACGCCCGGCGGCCGCTACCGGACGACGAGCTGGCGCGGCGGGGGGTCCAGATGCTCGAGCCGACCTTCGGCGCCCGCGCGGACGACCTCGTCGCCCGGATCCTGGCCCACGACGAGGACCAGCCGGCCGCCCGGCTGTGGCAGGCATGACCGTCGACAGCGCCCGCGAGGAGGCCCCCGTGCCGGACATCTCCCCGGTGATGCAGCAGCTCGCCGCCTACTGCGCCGCGGCGCCGGACGCCCCGCTCCCCGACGTCGTCGAGGAGAAGGTCCGACACCACGTCCTCGACACCATCGCCGCGATGGTGTCCGGAGCGCACCTGTTCCCGGGGACGCAGGCGATCTCCTACGTCACCTCGCAGGGCGGAACGGTGGAGGCGTCGGTGCCGGGCACCGGGCTGGTCACGACCGCGACCAATGCCGCGCTGGCCGGCGGGATGTTGGCGCACGCCGACGAGACCGACGACTCGCACGCCGCATCGCTCACCCATCCCGGGTGCGCGGTGGTCCCGGCGGCCCTGGCGATGGCGCAGCGGTGCGGATCGTCGGGTGCCGAGCTGCTGCGCGCGGTCGCCCTCGGCTACGACGTGGGCTGCCGCATGACGCTGGCGCTGCACGCCTACGACTTTCGCGACGCGGGGCACTCGACGCACAGCTTCGGCCCCATGTTCGGCTCGGCCGTGGCCGCTGGTGCCCTCGCCCGCCTGGGGGACCGGGGCGTGCGCCACCTGCTCTCCTACACCGCGCAGCAGGCCTCCGGTGTCGCGTGCTGGATGCGCGACCCCGACCACGTCGAGAAGGCCTTCGACTTCGGGGGCATGCCGGCCCGGAACGGGGTCGCCGCGGCGACGATGGTCCAGCACGGTTTCACCGGGGTGGAGGACGTCTTCTCCGGTCAGCGCAACTTCTTCCTGGCCTACGACGAGTCGGGGCGCATCGGCCGGCCGCCGGTGCCGGAGCGGCTGCTCGAGGGGCTCGGCGAGACCTTCGAGATCATGAACACGAACATCAAGCGGTGGTCGGTGGGCTCCCCGATCCAGGCCCCGCTGGACGGGCTGTTCGCGCTCGTCCACGAGGAAGGGCTGCGAGCCGACCACGTCACCCGGCTCGATGTCCGGGTCGCCCATCACGGCGCGGTGACGGTGAACGACAGGGACATGGCCAACATCTGCCTGCAGCACCTGTGCGCGCTGATGCTGGTGGACCGGAACGTCACCTTCGTGTCGGCGCACGACCAGGAGCGGATGGCCGATCCGGCGGTTCTGGACGTGCGCGGTCGCGTGCACCTGCACGGGGACGACGAGATGACGGCGGCCATGCCCTCGCGGCAGGCCTTCCTCGACCTGGAACTGCGCGACGGCCGGCGCCGACGGGTCCACGTGGACGCCGTCCGCGGCACCTTCGACAACCCGATGACGCGGGCGGAGGTGGACGCGAAGTGCTTCGACCTGATGGCACCGGTGCTCGGCGACGACCGGGCCCGGGAACTGTGCGACGCCGTCTGGGCGATGGACGGGACGACCGAGGTGTCGTCCCTGCGCCGGCTGTGGAAGGACTGAGCAGGGCCGTGGCCGGCTCGCCTGCGGAGACCGACCGGGAGATGCAGAAGAAGGTGACGTCATGAGATTTCCGGCGGCGGCGCTGGAGGAGCAGGCCCGGGGCGTGCTGGCGGCGTGGGGACTGCCTCCGCACGCCGCCACCACGGCGGCCGAGGTCATGGTCGACGCGGATCTGGCCGGTATCGACTCCCACGGGATCTCGATGCTGCCCACGTACGAGTCGCTGCGCGGTCGCGGGGACCTCGTGCTCGATGTGCAGCCGACGACGGTCCGGCAGAACGACGTGACCGCGGTCGTCGACGCCGGGGGAGGCCTCGGGCATCCCGTCGCGGTCGCGGCCATGGGACTGGCCTGCGACAAGGCGGCGGAGCACGGCGTCGGCACCGTCGCAGTGCGCAACTCGCACCACTTCGGGGCGACCGGCTACTACGCGCGCCTCGCAGCCGGGCGGGGGCTCATCGGTCTGGTGACCTCGTCGGCGCGGACGGTCTGCGTGCCACCGACGCGCGGCGCGGTTGCCCGGTTGGCCACCAACCCGCTGGCGTTCGCCGCGCCGGCCCGCCGCAACGCCCCCTTCGTGCTGGACATGTCGACGAGCACGGTGGCGGTCAACAAGGTGAAGGTGCACGGCTACGCGGATCGGCCGCTGCCGGCGGGATGGGTCCTGGACGGCGCCGGCGTGCCGGTCCGCGATCCGCACGAGGCCATGGACGTGCTGCGCAACCGGGACGAGGGCGGGCTCACGCCCCTCGGCGGCACGGCCGAGATGTCCAGCCACAAGGGCTACGGCCTCGCTGTGATGGTGCAGGTGCTGGCCGCCACGCTGTCCGGGGCGTCGTTCGGCGCTCTCCGTTCCCCCGGCGATCCCGAGGACATCGGGCACTTCTTCCTGGCCCTGGACCCTGCGGCCTTCCGCGACGCGGGCGCCTTCCTCGATGACATGGACGACCTGATCGACACGCTGCGCGCCACCCCGCCGGTCGACCCGGAGCTCCCGGTGCTGGTGCCCGGAGACCCCGAGGCGGCCTCCCGGGCGGAGCGTCGGCGCGACGGCGTCCCGGTCCCGGAGGTGCTGCACACCCAGCTGCGCGGCGTGTGCGAGCGCGCCGGGACGCCGTTCCTCCTCACCGATCCCATCGGCTGAGGCTGAGAGGCCTGTCCCGACAGGATCGATCGTCAGGCGGAACCGGCGTCAGGCCGGCCGCAGCACCGTCATGGCACTGACGGGCGCACCCCGGCGCTCGAGGGCGTCGGTCGCGATCGCGATCAGCGTGGGCTCGGGCACCAGGCAGTCCGCGCACGCCGCGTCGTCGAACGACAGGCGCAGCTCGTAGACCCCCGCCTCGACGTCGGCGAGTTCGACGCTCACACCGTCGTCGAGCATCGCGGTGAGTTCCTGCTCGGCCTCGGTCCTGGCGGTGGGAAGGGCGGCGTCCGCGGACATGACTGCTCCTGTTCTGGTGTGGCCTCCTGCAGGTCCCACCGCGAGCGTGCGAGCGGTGCAGGGCAGGAAGTCTCTCCTAGAGGTGCTCGCGCAGCTTCGCCGCGTGCAGCACGTGGTCACGGGCGCGGTCCTGCGCCCGCTTGGCGTCGCGGTCGCGGAGCGCCGCGATGATCTCGTCGTGGTCGGCGGCCAGCGCCTGCGCCGCGTCGGGGTCGGCCCAGATCGTGACGCGCGGCGGGAACAGCGACCACAGGCTCGATGCGTGCGAGGCGATCAGTTCCGAGCCCGCGTGGTAGATCGTGAAGTGCAGCCGGCGGTTGAGGACGGCGAGGTCCTCCCCGCTACCACCCCGGTATCCCCGGATCTCCTCGTGGACTGCCTCGATCCGGCTGAACTGCTCGTCGGTCATGCGCTCGCACGCCACGGCGGTGGCCAGCGCCTCGATCTCGGCACGCAGCAGGTAGACGTCCTGGACGCGCTGTGGCGAGAGCTCGCGCACCGTGGCGCCGCGGTGCGGGGCGTAGCTGATCGTGCCGCCCGCCTCGAGCAGCCGTAGTGCCTCGCGGACGGGGGTGGCGCTGACGCCGTAGCGGGCTGCGATCTCGCTCTGCCGGAGCGAGGTGCCGGGGACGACGACGCCGCTGGCGATGTCCTCGCGGAGCCGCTTGAGGACGTACTCGGTCTTGCTCAGCGGAGGGCCCGTCAGCGCCTGTTCCTGCGTCACGTTCGTCTCGGTCATCCCGGCACCGTCCTGGTCGTCGTCCCTGCACCCGACCTCGGTGAGGGCGGCCGGCTCGTACCGGCCGCCCCGTCACGCGCGCGGTTACACGGACGCGGGCCTGTCGGCCTATATAAGATACAACCACCGCTGCTGATCGAACAGATCTCCGGACCGGCGTCCGCGCCGCCGCCTCCTCCTCCGCGGTCGCCCGAACCGAATCGGCACGGGCCGAATCCGTATCACGGCTTGCTATCGACTTGTTGTCCGCATCACATACATCCTATAGCGTTTACAGGCACCGCATGGTCCGGTGCACTGCACCGTGAAGCGCCGAGCAGGTGCGCGATCGCGCACGGAACGGAGAGTCCCGGGATGGTCGTTCGCATCGTCGACCCGTCGGGCAGTGAGCCCCCCACCGAGCGGCTGGCCACCGCGTCGCGCCCCGCATCGCTGGTCGGCGCACGGATCGCCGTCCTCAACAACGGCAAGCCGAATGCGGAGCACGTGGTCACCGTGCTGGGCCGGCACCTGGCCGAGCGCCTCGGCGCCCAGGAGCCCGTCGGGGCCGAGAAGCCGAACTCGTCGCGCCCCTTCGAGGCAGACGTGCTCGACCGGTTCCGCAACTTCGACGCCGCCATCGTGGGCGTCGGTGACTAGGGCTCCTGCACGTCGTGGAGTGTCCATGACTCAGCTGAGCTCGAACGCCGCGGAATCCCCACGGTCATGATCGCCACCGACTCGTTCCTGCCTCTGGCGCGGGCGGTCGCCCGCCAGGAAGGCATCGAATCGATGGCGGTCGTCACGATCCCGCACCCGATCGGTGGGGTGGAGCCCGAGCAGCTCGACGACGCGCTGGCGGCTGCGGTCGACCGCGTCGCCGACGCGCTGCTGTCCTCGCCGGAGGAGGTGGTGACCGTGTCCGCGCCCGCCGTGCACGATGCCCCGGGCGACGTGCTGGAGTTCCTGGGCTTCGCCGAGGGACGACGGTGGAGCGACGGCCTGCCGATGGTGCCGCCGACCGAGGAGCTGGTGGCGCGTGCGGTGGCGGCCACGGGACGCGACGCCGGCGCGGTCGTGGGGCTCGTGCCCCCGTCCAACCGGGGCGCCACGGTGGGTGCGATCGCGGCCAACGCCGTCATGGCCGGCTGCCCGCCGGAGCTGACGCCGGTGGTCGTGGCGGCGGTCGAGGCCGCGCTCGACCCGCGCCTCAACCTGCAGGCGCTCACCACGACCACCCACCCCGTCACCCCGCTCGTGGTGGTGCACGGCCCGGTCGTCGAGCGGCTGGGCTTCAACAGCGGCCCGAACGTGTTCGGCCAGGGCAACCGGGCCAACGCCGGTGTGGGGCGCGCACTGCGGCTCGTGCTGCAGAACATCGGCGAGGCGCGGCCGGGGGAGACCGACCGGGCCACCCACGGGACGCCGGGCAAGTACGCCTACTGCATCGCCGAGAACGCGGCCGGCTCGCCGTTCGCCACCTTCCACGAGGAGCGGGGAGGGGGAGCGTCGGGCGCGGTCACCCTCTTCGGCGGTGAGGGCCCGCACAACATCAACGACCACGGCAGCACCGACGCCGCCGGCATCCTCAACACGATCGCCGGAACCGTGGCCACCCTGGGCAGCAACAACCTGTACCTGCGCGGACAGATGCTGCTCGTCCTGGGGCCGGAGCACGCCGAGGTCCTCGCCCGCGAGGGCTACGACCGGCGCCGGATCCAGGAGGCCGTGCACGCCCACCCGCGCGCCAGGGTCAGCCTGGCCGGCGTCTCCGAGGGCAACCTCGACCGCTATCGGCGCACGGCTCCGCACGTGTTCGCGGGCGTGCCCGACGACGCCGTTGTCCCCATGCTCGACGGGCCCGAGAGCCTGCTCGTCATGGTGGCCGGCGGGCCCGGCAAGCACTCGATGCTCGTCCCGAGCTTCGGCACGACGGAGGCGGTCACCGTCGACGTCACCGCTGGGGGCGCCGGTGGGTGATCCCTCCGTCCTTCCCCCACGTCGCCCGACCCAGGCGGCGGACCAGCGCAGCACAGCGATCCATCCCATGACCCACTCGACGAGGAGATAGACGATGAAGAAGCACGCTCTGCGAGGCACGCTCGCCGCGGTCAGCGCCCTGGCCCTGGTGGCGTGCGGAAGTGACGGCGGGAGTGAGGGCGGCGCCGCCGCCGGAGGCGGGGACAGCGGTGGCGACGGCACCCGCTGGGAGCCCAACCGCCCGATCACCTACATCATCCCGTACGGCACCGGTGGCTCGACCGACCCGATCGGCCGGCAGTTCGCCAGCCAGCTGTCGGAGATCCTCGGCGTCGACGTCATCGTCGAGAACCGGGAGGGCGGCGCGGCGACGATCGGCACCACCGCGATCGTCACGGCCCAGCCGGACTGCTACACGCTCGGCCTGTCCAACCACACGGCGCTGGCCAACCAGCCGGCCCTCAACCCCGACCTGCCGTTCCAGACCACCGACGACTACACCCCGCTGGTGAAGCTGGCCGACATCCCCGTGGTGCTGGCGGTCAACGCCGACACCCCGTGGCAGACGCTGGAGGAGTTCCTCGCCGCGGCGGAGGCCGACCCCAACGGCATCGGCTACGCGACCTCCGGTGCCGGCGGCACGCCGGACACGAACGCCAAGCTGCTGGAGATCCGCACGGGCATCGAGCTCAACCGGGTGCCGTTCAGCGGTGGCGGCGGTGAGGCCCTGACCGCGGTGGTCAGCGGCGAGATCGAGTCGATCGGCACCTTCTACCCGTCGATGGAGGGCTTCGTGGACTCCGGCGACCTGCGGCCGCTGGGCGTCTTCTACGACGAGGAGTACGCGCCCACCCCCGATCTGCCGCTGATCGGCGAGCAGTTCGAGGGTGCCATCACGCCGGCGGCCTACTACACGATCGCGCCGGCGGGCCTGGACGAGGAGTGCCGCGACACCCTCGTCGAGGTCTCGGAGGAGATCGTGACCTCCGACGAGTTCGCCGCGTTCGCCGAGGAGAACGGCTACGTGGTCGACCCGATCCAGCTCGACGACCTGGCTCAGGAGATCAACGACTACCGGCCGGTCTTCGCCGAGATCGAGGACTCGGACGCCTGATCGGTCGATCCGATCCTCTGATCCGTCGCTACTGATCTCAGGAAGGGACGTATGAGTCGGCAGAGTCCGGCCGACGCACCCCCCGCCACGAGTCCGGCCCTTGGCAGCAAGCGCAAGGGCCGGCTCGTGGTCGGCGGGCTCGGCCTCCTACTGGGTGCCTGGTTCACCTGGTACACCTGGGGCAACGTGCCCATGGGCACGCGGGACCGCCCGGGCGCCGGTGTGTTCCCGCTGGTCATCGGGGTCGCCATGATGGGTGTCTCCATCCTGACGCTCCTCGAGGCGTGGCTGACCGACAAGGTCTCCGGCGACATGCGCCTCCCGCGCGGGGAGAAGCGCAGGACCGTGCTGCTGATGGCGGCGGCACTGCTCGGCTTCATCGCCCTGTACCAGACGCTGGGGCAGTACATCGCGTCGTCGCTGTTCATGGTCGTGGCGCTGAGCCTGCTCGGGACGCGCTCCCTGATCCGCAACGTCGTCTACGGCATCGCGATCGGTGTCGGCATCTCCGCGTTCTTCATGGAGTTGCTGAGCGTGCGCCTGCCCGAGGGGCTGCTCGGCCCGACCGGCCTGATCGGGGGCCTGTTCCTGTGAACTCCTGGGAAGGGCTGCTGTACGGGCTGGAGCTCGTCTTCACCCCGGAACTCCTGCTCGCCGCCTTCATCGGGGCGGCGGCCGGCACCGCCATCGGCGTCCTGCCGGGTCTGGGTCCGGTGGCCGGGGCCGCGCTGATCCTGCCGCTGACGTTCACCCTGCCGCCCGCGGCGGGTCTGATCATGATCGCCGGCGTCTACGCCGGGTCCATGTACGGCGGGTCGACGACCTCGGTGCTGATGAACATGCCCGGGGAGGCGGCGTCGGTGGTCACCGCCATCGACGGGTACGAGATGACCCGGAAGGGCAGAGCCGGGCCGGCACTGTCGATCATGGCGGTCGGGTCCTTCATCGCCGGCACCATCGCCATCATCCTGGTGACGCTGATGTCGCCGCTGCTCTCCAACGTGGCGCTGCTGTTCGGTCCGGCCGAGTACCTGGCGCTGACCGGCGGAGGCCTGCTGGTGCTCGCCCGGGTGTCGGGCGGGAGCCCCGCCAGCGGGTTCTTCCCGATGGTGCTGGGCGTCCTGTTGGGCACGGTCGGGGTCGAGCAGGTGACCGGGTTCTTCCGGTACACCTTCGGCATCCAGGACCTCGCGCTCGGGTTCTCGCTGGTCCCCGTGGCCATCGGCCTCTACGGCATCGCCGAGATCTTCCTGCTCATCGAGGATCCCGAGCGGGCGGCCAAGGTCAAGAGCGTCAAGCTCCGGGAACTGCTGCCCAGCCGGGAGGAGTGGCGGCGGGCGTGGGCGCCGTGGGGCCGCGGATCGGTGATCGGATTCTTCTTCGGCCTGCTGCCGGGGCCGTCGGCGACGCTGTCCAGCTTCGCGTCCTACCGGACGGAGAAGGCGGTCTCCAAGAACCGGGACAAGCTGGGCACCGGTGCGGTGGAGGGCGTCGCCGGCCCGGAGGCCGCCAACAACGGCGCCGCCGTGGGAAGCCTCGTGCCGCTGCTGTCGCTCGGGCTGCCCTTCTCGGCGACCTTCGCCCTGATGCTGGCGGCGATGGTGGTCCAGGGGATCCAGCCCGGACCGCTGCTGATCGAGCAGCGTCCCGACATCTTCTGGAGCCTCATCGCGTCGATGTACGTCGCGAACGTGATGCTGCTGATCCTCAACCTGCCCATGGTCGGGCTCTGGGTCAGCGTCCTGCGCATCCCGAAGAGCATCCTGATGCCCGGCATCATCGTGATCGCCGTGCTGGGCGCCTTCAGCACGCGGTTCAACATGCTGGACGTCTACGTCCTCGTCCTGCTGGGCGCGGTCGGCTACTTCCTGCGAAAACTCGACTTCGCCCTGGCCTCGATGATCGTCGGCCTCGTCCTCGGGCCGTTCATCGAGAAACACTTCCGCGAGGGCATGTTCCTGAGCCGGGGCGATCTGTCGTACTTCGTCGACAGCGGCATCGCGATCGGCATGTGGGTCGTCGCACTCGTGGTGCTGTTCGGTGGCGGGATCTGGAATCTCGTCCGCCGGCGGATCGTCGGCGAGGAGGCCGACAAGGTGAAGCTCGAGGTCGAGGACTGACCTCCATCCCTCCGGGAGCCGGGGGCGCGGGTTGGCGCTCCCGGCTTCGGGAGTCTTTTGTATAGAATATTGATGTCATGACAGCGCGTCGCCCCGGCGCGGCGATCACGAGGAGGCTCCCGTGCAATTCCGTCTCGAGGACGACCAGGAGGCCTTCGCCTCCGCGGTGCGGGACTTCGCCCGCTCGGAACTGCAGAAGGACGCCGTCGAGCTCGCCCACGCCCCCGGCTATCCGTGGGACGTCGCGAAGAAGCTGGCCAAGAACAACCTCCTCGGCCTCACGCTCAAGGAGGAGGACGGCGGTCAGGGCGCCTCGCTCGTCGACGCGGTGATCGCGATCCAGGAGGTCGCCTACGCGTCGCCGAAGGCCGCCGACATCGTGCAGGCCGGCAGCTTCGGGGCGATCCGCACGCTGGCCGAGTACGCCACCCCCGAGCAGAAGGAGCGCTTCCTGCCGGGCCTGCTCTCGGGCGAGAACCTCATCTCGCTGGGGATGTCGGAGTCCGAGGCCGGCTCCGCGGTCACCGAGCTGCGCACCACCGCCGTCCAGGACGGCGACGAGTACGTCCTCAACGGCGCGAAGATCTTCGGCACGCACAGCCCGGAGGCGACGCTCTACCTGGTCTACGTCCGCTTCGGCCCCGGCACCGGCAACATCGGCTCGGTGCTGGTGGAGCGGGACACCCCGGGCTTCACCCTCGGTGCCAAGCACGAGTACATGAGCGGCGAGGAGTGGTCGGAGCTCGTCTTCGAGGACTGCCGCATCCCGGCCGAGAACGTGCTGCTGGGCCCCGGCGGCTTCAAGAAGCAGATCTCCGGCTTCAACGTCGAGCGGATCGGGAACTCCGCCCGCGCGCTCGCCCTCGGGCGCTACGCGTTCACCGAGGCCCGTGAGCACGCCAAGGTCCGCGAGCAGTTCGGCAAGCCGCTGTGCGAGTTCCAGGGCCTGCAGTGGAAGTTCGCCGACATGGCGGTGAAGCTCGACGCGGCGCAGTTGCTGCTCTACCGCGCGGCCAGGAACGCCGACGACGGGCTGCCGTCGGCCTACGACACCTCGGTGGCCAAGCTGGCGTGCAACACCGCCGGCTTCGAGTGCGCGAACGAGGCCCTGCAGATCATGGGCGGGCTGGGGTACAGCACCGACTCCCTCGTCGAGTACTGCCTGCGCCGCACCCGCGGCTGGATGATCGCCGGCGGCTCGCTGGAGATGCTCCGCAACCGGATCGCCGAATCCGTCTTCGACCGCCGCTTCGACCAACGCACGTAGCCGCTCGCCGTCGCCGTCGCCGAGGCCGTCGCCCGGGCATAGGTACCTTTACCTGCGTTTTCGGGCGCAGAACGCAGGTGAAGGTACCTATGCCTGGGTCAGTGCTCGTTGCCGTGGACCTCGAGTGCGACGAGGAAGCGGGACACCATGTTGTAGGCGGCGATCGTGGCGGTGAGCTCGACCGTGCCGCGCTCCCCGAGCAGCTCGCGCGCTTGCGCGAACAGCGCGTCGGGCACCCGGATGTCGCGGGTCACGGCGTCGGTGTAGGCGACGACGGTCCGGTGCGCGGGATCGAGCGCGTCGAGGTCGTCCCCCCGGAGCGACTCGAGCCGGTCCTCGGGGAAGCCGGCAGCGACCAGCAGGGGCGCGTGCGCCCGCCATTCGTAGTCCGCGTCGTTGAGCACGGCGACCCGGCAGATGGCCAGCTCCCGCAGATCGGCGGCCAGTTCGAACCGGGAGCGGACGGCGCCCAGCAGGGTGTTCCAGCCGTCGGCCAGCGGCTCGCTGTGCAGCAGCATGCGGTCCAGCGGGGTGAGGTTGCCGCCGCGGCGGGCGCGCACGCGCTCGGCCACCTCGCCGGCGGGGTCGACGTCGGGCAGGCGGGCCATGGCAGCTCCTCGAAGCGGTACGGGCGATCGGTTTCCTACAGGATGTGGACTATGGTACGGATCACGACCAGGACGACGGAGGGAGCGCTGTGCCGGTGACCGGAGGTGCGCTCGACGGCTACCGCGTGCTCGACATGACGCAGGTCCTGGCCGGCCCCTACTGCACGATGACGCTCGCCGACATGGGCGCCGACGTCATCAAGGTGGAGGGCCCCGACCGGACCTCGCGCCGGTTCGGCTTCGCGATGACCGGCGACGACGGAGCCGCTTTCCTGGCCCTGAACCGGAACAAGCGCAGCTTCACCGTCGATCTCAAGGACGACGAGGGCCGCCGGGCGCTGCTGGACCTGGTGGCCACCGCGGACGTGTTCGTGGAGAACTACCGGCCCGGCGTCACCACCCGGCTCGGCATCGACCACCAGGCCCTGCGCGCGGTGAACCCCCGGCTGGTCTACGCCAGCATCTCCGGCTTCGGGCAGACCGGGCCGTACGCGCAGCGCCCGGGCTACGACATCATCGCCCAGGGGATGTCGGGGATCATGAGCGTCACCGGGGCGTCCGGTGGGCCGCCGATGAAGGCGGGGCTCCCGGTCGCCGATCTCGCCGCCGGCCTGATCGGCGCCAACGCGATCCTGGCCGCCCTGCTCGCCCGCGGACGCACCGGCGAGGGCCAGTACATCGACACCTCGCTGTTCGACGCGGCCATGTCGATGTCGGTCTGGGAGAGCGCCCAGGTCTGGACGACCGGCGAGGTGCCCGGCCCGCTGGGCTCGGCCCACCGCGGCGCGGCGCCCTACCAGGCGCTGCGCGCCGCCGACGGCTACCTGATCGTCGCCGCCAACAAACCGCACTTCTGGCGCAACCTGTGCGTCGTGCTCGGCCGGCCCGACCTCGAGGACGACCCCCGGTTCGCCGCCAACGCCGACCGGCTGCGCAACCTCGACCAGCTGGTGCCCGAGCTCGAGGCGGCCCTCGCCGGCCGCACGGTGGCCGACTGGGTGGAGACGCTGCTCGCGGCGAACGTGCCGGCCGGCCCGATCCTCGACTACGGCCAGTCGCTCGCGGATCCGCACACCCTCGCCCGGGGCATGGTGCAGGAGCTCGACCACCCGGTCGAGGGCCGCGTGCGCACGCTCGGCATCCCGGCCAAGCTCAGCGGGACGCCGGGCAGCCTCCGCCGGCCCGCTCCGCTGCAGGGAGAGCACACCGTCGAGCTGCTGACCGAGCTCGGCTACGACCGGGCCCGCATCGACGGGCTGCTGGCCCGGGGCGGCGTCCGCGCGATGGAGGAGAAGCAGTGAATGAACGGCCCCTGGTTCGCGTCGACCGCCCCTCGCCGGGCGTGGCGGTGCTGACGGTCGACAGCCCGCCGCGCAACGCTTTCACCCGCGACGTCGGCGCGGCGTTCTTCGCGGCGTTCGACCCGCTGGACGCCGACCTCGACGTGCGCTGCGTGGTGATCACCGGCGCCGGGACGGCGTTCCTCGCCGGCGGCGACCTCAAGCTCCAGCAGTCGCTGAAGACCCGTGCGGATGACGAGGCCTACGTCGCCCACCCCCACAGTCTGAGCGCGGCCATGCTGAAGGTGGAGCAGTCGCGGGTGCCGGTGATCGCGGCGGTCAACGGCGACGTGGCCGGGGGAGGGCTTGAGTTCGCGCTCGCCTGCGACATCCGGCTCGCGGCGCCCGGCGCGCGGTTCGTCGCCGCGGGCGTCAACGTGGGCCTGATCCTCAGCTGGTACCGGCTGCCGCGGACGATCGGCCTGGGGCGGGCCAAGCAGATGCTGCTGACCGGCGCGCCCTGCGACGCCGACACCGCCGAGCGCTGGGGCCTGGTCACCGGCGTGCACGAGCCGGAGGAGCTGCTGCCGGCCGCGACGGCGCTGGCCGAGCGGATCGCCTCGCGGGCCCCGCTGAGCGTCGAGAACACCAAGGCCTGCGCCAACCGCGCCTTCGGCCTGGACGACGCGGAGATCACGGCGCTGCAGCGCGAGAAGTTCCTCGAGATGCTCCGCACCCACGACCACCACGAGGCCCTCGACGCGTTCTTCGACCGTCGTCCTCCTGTCTTCGAGCGGCGGTAGGGGCCATGGATCTGGGACTCCAGGGCAGCCGCGTCCTCATCACCGGCGCCTCGGGTGGTCTGGGCGGGGCGATCGCGGCCGGGTTCGTGGCCGAGGGCGCCCGCGTCCTCGCCGCCTCCCGCACCGACGAGCACCCGGTACCGGACGGGGTCGCCGCCCGGGTGCTGGCCGACCTCTCGGCACCCGGCGCGGCCGAGACGCTGGCCGACGCGGCGGCCCGGGAGTTGGGCGGCCTGGACACCCTGGTCGCCGCCGCAGGGGGAGCGGTGAAGGGCCGGGTGGACGAGCTGTCCGACGAGGCCTGGGACGCCGGGCTGGAGGTCAACCTCCGCAGCACGATCCGGTTGGTCCGGGCGACGGCGCCGCTGCTCAAGGAGTCCGGCGGGCGGATCGTCCTGATCAGCGCTCTGTCGGCGAGCGAGCCGCGGCCCGGCCACGTGGTGTCCAACGTCGGCAAGGCCGGTGTGACGGCCCTGGGCAAGACGCTGAGCCGTGAGCTGGCTGCCGACGGCATCCTGGTCAACTGCATCGCCCCCGGCCGGATCCGCAGCCGGCAGCTCGACCGCAACTTCCCCAGCGACGACGCCCGCGCGCAGTTCGCCGCCGCGCACATCCCGCTCGGGCGCTTCGGCAGCGCGGAGGAGATCGTCCCCGTGTCGCTCCTGCTGGGCTCCCCGGCCAACACCTACATCACCGGCCAGACCGTCGGCGTCGACGGCGGCATGGCGATGTCCCTCTGACCTCTGCTGAGACGGCACATCCGCACCGACGAAGGAGCCCCGCGCATGTACTTCGGCGTCAACCTGCTGGGCCTGGCCCAGCAGCCCCGTGACCAGGACATGCAGGAACGGTTCGGCGAGCTGCTCGAGTGGGTGCACGCGGTCCGGGACGCGGGCTACGACCACTTCACGATGGGGCAGCACTACCTGACCGCGCCCTTCCAGCAGTTCCAGCCCGTTCCGCTGCTGGCGCGGCTGATCCCCGAGACGGGATCCATGCGGATGTACAGCACGCTGATCGTCCCGCTGCAGAACCCGGTCGAGCTCGCCGAGAGCTGGGCCAGCCTCGACGTCCTCTCCGGGGGCCGGGTCGGGATGTGCCTGGCGCTGGGCTACCGGGACGAGGAGTACGCCGCCTTCGGGGTCGACCCGAAGACCCGGCTCCGCCGGCAGCGGGACACCATCGAGACACTGCGCCGGCTGTGGACCGAGGACGACGTCACCGCCGAGGGGCTGAACTTCCGGCTGGAGAAGCAGACGGTCACCCTCCGCCCCGTGCAGAAGCCGCACCCGCCGATCTGGATCGCGGCCAACGCCGACGCCGCCGTCGTCCGGGCCGCGCAGTGGGGCCTGAAGTGGAACATCAACCCGCACGCCACCCACGAGACCGTCGCCCGGCAGGTGCAGCTGTACAAGGACGCCTGGCGCGAGGCCGGCCACGAGGGCGACCCGACCTTCCCGATCAGCCGGGAGGTCTTCTGCGCCGAGACCCGCGAGGACGCCGTCCGGCTGGCCTTCCCCTACCTCGGCCAGAAGTACGCCGCCTACGGCAGCTGGGGACAGGACAAGCAGCTGCCGGGGGACGAGAGCTTCCAGATCCCGCTCGAGGAGCTGGCGGGAGACCGGTTCATCATCGGCGACCCGGACGACTGCGCCCGCGAGATCGCCCGGTACCGGGACCTCGGCATCGACCGCATGCACCTGCGGACCAACTGGCCCGGGATGCCCCTGGAGACGGCGCTGACCGGGATGCGGCTGTTCGCCCGGGAGGTGGCCCCCCGCTTCCGCGAGGGCGCGGCCGCGTGACGGCCCGCCTGGCGCTCGTCGGGCCGGCCGACGGCCCCGGCGAGGTGGTGGACGCCGTCCGGGCGCGGGCGCTGGAGTCGGTGGCCCGCACCCGCGCGGTCGGCCCGCACTTCTTCGGCAACTTCGTCGGCATCACCGGGCTGCCGCGCGCCGAAGGCCGGTCCCGGCTGCACCTCGCCCTGGAACCGGGGGACCCGACCGGCGGCCGGATCTCGCCGACCGCCGTCGCGACGGTCGCAGACCTGACGATGAGCGCCTCCATCCGTGCGGTCCTGGGGCCGCAGCGGCGGCTGGGCACCATCACGATGGCGCTGCACCACCTGGAGCCGGTCGTGGTCGGCCCCCTCACCACCGACGCCGTCGCGACGCGGGTCGAGGTCGAGGAGGAGCGCGGCTTCGCCCGCTGCGACCTCCGGGACCCTCGCGGTGTCCTGGTCGCCGCCGTCGAGGCGTGGTTCGTCGCGATGCCCACGCCACCGGGCCGGACGCTGGGTCCCGTGCCGTGGGAGCTGCCCGACGACGTCCCCGTCCCGCCGGTGGGCGACGGCGAGCTGACCGACTCCGAACGGATGGCGGTCGAGGCCTGCGCCGAGGCCGGCCGCCGTGCGGCCGCCGGAGGCACCTCGGTGGTCGAGGAGCTGCTGGGCGGGAGCTGGACACCGGCCGGGGACGACGGCGTCCGTGGCGAGCTGTCGATGGGCCCGGCGCACGCCAACCGGGGCGGGCACGTCCAGGGCGGCGTGCTCTACGGCGCCGCGGCGCTGGGCGCGCAGCGGGTGGTCGCCGAGGGGATGTCGCTGGCGGAGGGGCACCTGGCCTTCCTCGCGCCGGCCGAGGGGGACGTGCTCGTGGTCGAGTCGCGGGTGCTGCGGCACGGCCGTCGCACCAGCTTCGCGGAGTCGCGGCTGCACGTCGGCGACCGGCTCGTGGCGACCGGCGAGTTCGCGTTCCACCGCGTCCCGGGCGGGAGCCAGGCGTGAACCTCCTGGACGGCGTCCGGGTGCTCGACCTCACCAACGTCCTCGCCGGCCCCTTCGCCGGTTACCAGCTGGCCCTGATGGGCGCCGACGTGGTCAAGGTGGAGGTGCCCGGGAGCGGGGACCTGGCCCGCAACCTGGGCGCGGACCCCGAGCTCTCGGCCCGGAACCTGGGCGTCTCCTTCCTCGCGCAGAACGCCGCCAAGCGCTCGGTCACGGTCAACCTCAAGCACCCGCGGGGGCAGGAGGTCTTCCGGCGGCTGGTCGCCTCCGCCGACGTCCTGCTGGAGAACTTCCGGCCCGGGGTCCTCGAGCGGCTCGGCTTCGGCTGGGACGAGCTCCGCGCGCTGCAGCCGGGCCTGGTCTACTGCGCGGTCTCCGGCTTCGGGCAGACCGGGCCGATGCGCGACCTGCCCGCCTACGACCAGATCGTGCAGGGCCTCTCCGGCGTCATGAGCACGACCGGCACGCCCGGGACGGCGCCGCTGCGCACGGGCTTCCCGGTCTGCGACACCCTCGGCGGCTTCGCCGCCGCCTTCGCCGTCGCCGCGGCTCTGGTCCGCCGCGGGCGCACCGGCGAGGGCTGCTACCTCGACGTCTCGATGCTGGAGACGGCGCTGGTCGCGATGGGGTGGGTGGTGTCGGACTACGTGATCGCCGGCCAGGAGCCGGTGCCGATGGGCAACGAGAACAAGACCGCCGCCCCGTCGGGCACGTTCCGGACCGCGGACGGCCGGCTCAACATCGCGGCCAACAAGCAGGAGCAGTTCGAGGCGCTGCTGCGGGTGCTGGGCCGGGAGGAGCTCCTGGCCGACCCGCGGTTCGCCGTCCGCGAGCAGCGCAAGCTGCACCGGGAGGAGCTGCGGACGGCGCTGGAGGAAACGCTCGTCGAGCGCGGCGCCGAGGAGTGGGTCGCGCGGCTGGCGGGCACCGGCGTGCCCGCGGCGGCGGTGCTGACCGTCCCCCAGGCGCTCGGGCTGGACCAGGTGCGCGACCGCGGTCTGCTGCACGAGGTGCGCGTCGAGGAGACCGCGGTGCGCGTGCTCGGCAGCAGCGTGCACGTCGACGGCGCCGCGGTCGGCCCGACGGCGCCCCCGCCGCTGCTGGGCGAGCACACCCGCGCCGAGCTGGGCCGGCTGGGCTTCGACGACGACGAGATCGACGAGCTGTACGCGGAGGGAGCACTGTGACCGGTACTGCTGAGGAGGCCGCCGGCTGGTGGCGGACGGCGGTCTCGGAGACCGCGCCGGACGTGATCCGGTTCCGCGGCTACCCGGTCGAGCAGCTGATCGGCCGGCTCTCCCTCGTCGAGACCGCGTGGTTGCTGCTGCGCGGGGAGCTGCCGACGGCCGCGCAGACCCGGCTGCTCGAGGCGGCGCTCGTGGCATCGGTGGACCACGGGCCCCAGGCGCCGTCGATCGCGGCGGCACGCATGGCGGCGACCTGCGGCGTGGGCCTGAACTCCGCCGTGGCCACCGGGGTGGGGCTGCTCGGCGACGTCCACGGCGGCGCCGGTCAGCAGTGCATGGAGCTGCTCGTGCGGGTGCGGGCAGCCGCGGCCGACGGCGCCGGGCTCGCCGACGCGGTGGCCGCGGAGCTGGCCGCGGTGCGGGCGCGTCGGGCCTACGTGCCCGGCTTCGGGCACCGCTTCCACACCCGCGACCCCCGCCGCGACCCGCTCGTCGGGCTGCTGGAGGCCGCGGTGGACGACGGCGTCGTGCCAGGGGACCACCTCGCCGTCCTGCTGGAGGTCGAGCGGCAGCTGTCGGAGCGCCGCGGGCAGCCGGTGCCGGTGAACGTCGACGGGGTGACCGCCGCCATGTACTGCGAGCTCGGCTTCGCCCCCGCGCTGGCCCGTGGGCTGTTCGTGCTGGCCCGCTCGGTCGGCGTGCTCGCCCACGCGTGGGAGGAGACCCAGGCCGGCACCCGCATCAAGGGGCCGCTGCCGCCGTCCTTCACCGCGCCCTACGACGGTCCGCCGCTGCGTGACCTGCCCGACGACGAGGGAGACCGATGACCCGCACGTACCGGCTCGGCTGCCTGCTCGGCGACGGGATCGGACCGGAGATCGTGCCCGCCGCGCGACGGGTGACCGACGCCGCGCTGGCCGCGGCCGGGGCGCCGGCGGTCGAGTGGGTGGACCTGCCGATGGGGGCGGCGGCGCTGGCCGAGCACGGGGCGGCCGTGCCCGCGTCCACCACGGCCGTGCTGCGCGAGTGCGACGGCTGGCTGGCCGGGCCGCACGACAACGAGTCCTATCCGCCCTCGTGGCGGGCGTCGGGCGAGCGGGCGCCGGGCGGCGAGCTGCGGCACGTCTTCGACCTCTGGGCCAACCTGCGCCCGAGCCGCACCCGGCAGGGCGTGGCCGGCCGGGTGCCGCAGATGGACCTCCTGATCGTCCGGGAGAACACCGAGGGCTTCTACGCCGACCGCAACATGGCCGTCGGCAGCGGGGAGTTCATGCCGACGCCCGACCTGGCGCTGGTGGTGGGCGTGTTCAGCCGCGAGGCCGTGCGGCGGGTCGTGCGGCAGGCGTTCGCGCTGGCGGAGGCGCGGCGCCGGCACGTGACCCTGGTGCACAAGGCCAACGTGCTGCACCTGGCCTTCGGCATCTGGCTGGAGGAGTGCGCGGCCGCGGCGCGGGAGCACCCCGGCGTCCGACTGGAAACCGTGCTGTTCGACGCGATGGCTGCCCGGTTGGTGCGCTCCCCGGAGTCCTTCGACGTGGTCGTCACCGAGAACCTGTTCGGTGACACCTTGTCCGACCTCGCGGGTGAGCTGGCCGGGGCACTGGGCATGTCGGGCAGCCTGAACGCCGGCGACCGGCACGCGATGGCGCAGGCGGCGCACGGCTCGGCCCCCGACATCGCCGGGCGGGGCGTGGCGAACCCGGTCGGCATGATGGCCTCGTCGGCGATGCTGCTGGCCTGGCTGGGCGAGCGGCACGGCGACGCGGCCGCCGGCCGGGCCGGGGCCGCGATCGACGAGGCCATCGACGCCGTGCTCGCCGCCGGAGTGGCCACCGGGGACGTCGGGGGCTCGGCGGGGACCGAGGAGTTCACCGACGCCGTCGTCAGCGAGGTGGGCAGCCGGTGACCTCCGACCCGCCGGCCGGACCGCTCGCGGGCCTGCGCGTGCTGGACGTCTCGACGATCCTCGCCGGACCCCTGGCCTGCCAGATCCTGGGCGACTTCGGTGCCGACGTGATCAAGATCGAGCACCCGAGGGTCGGCGACGCCCTGCGCAACCACGGCCTGGCCAAGGACGGCGTGCCGCTGTGGTGGAAGATGCTGTCGCGCAACAAGCGGACGGTGGGGTGCTATCTCGGGGACCCCGACGGCGCCGAGATCTTCCGCCGCCTCGTCGAGACCGCCGACGTCGTCGTCGAGAACTTCCGTCCCGGCAAGCTGGAGTCCTGGGGCCTGGGCTACGACGTGCTCAGCGAGCGCAATCCGGGCCTGGTCCTGGCCCGGGTCACCGGATTCGGTCAGACCGGGCCCTACCGGAACCGGCCGGGCTTCGGCACGCTGGCCGAGGCGATGAGCGGCTTCGCCGAGATCACCGGGCTGCCCGAGGGCCCGCCGACGCTGCCGCCCTTCGGCCTGGCGGACGGGATCGCGGGCATGGCCCTCGCGTCGTCGATCACGATGGCGCTGTACCACCGGGACGCGCGGGGCGGTCGGGGGCAGGTCATCGACCAGAACATCCTCGAGCCCATCGTCACGGTGCTCGGACCGCAGCCCATCTGGTACGACCAGCTGGGGCACGTCCAGACGCGCACGGGCAACCGTTCGGCGAACAACGCGCCCCGCAACACGTACCGCACCAGCGACGGCCGCTGGGTCGCCGTCTCGACCAGCGCCACGGTCATCGCCGAGCGGGTGCTCCGCCTCGTCGGGCATCCGGAGGTCGTCGACGAACCGTGGTTCGACAGCGGCCGTGAGCGCGCACTCCGGGCCGACCTGCTCGACGAGTACGTGGGCGAGTGGATCGCGGCCCGCACGCGCGACGAGGTGGTCGCGGCGTTCGAGGCCGCCGAGGCCGCGGTCGCCCCGGTGTACGACGTGGCGGAGCTGATGGCCGATCCGCACGTGCAGGCCACCGACATGATCCCCGAGGTCCACGACGAGGAGCTCGGGCCGGTCCGGATGCAGAACGTGATCTCCCGGCTGTCGGAGACGCCCGGCTCGATCCGGTGGACCGGACGGCGCCTGGGAGCCGACACCGACGCCGTCCTGGGGGAGGAGCTCGGCATCCCCGCCGAGCGGCTGGCCCGGCTGCGGGAGCGGGGTGTGGTCGCCTGACCGCCGGGCTCAGCGGTTGCGCAGCAGGCGCGCCAGGGGTGGTCCGGCCAGCAGCATGACCAGCATGCGCAGCACCTGCACGGCGAGGACGACGGTGCCGTCGGCTCCCGACCCGGTGGCCACGGCGAGGACGACGAAGATCCCGCCCGGCGTGGTCGCGAGGTAGCCATCGAGCGGACTGAGGCCGGTCAGCTCGCTGAGCAGGACGCCCAGCCCGCCGCTCACCACGATCAGCCCGACGATGAGGGCCAATCCGGCGGGGAGGACCCGGCGCAGCGTCTTCAGGGTGTCGGGCGTGAACCGGAGCCCCACCTGGGCGCCGATCACCGCGAACGCCGCGGCGGTGAGGGGCCAGGGGACGCCCTCGAGCAGGGGGACGTCGAACGCGGCCAGCACCGCGGTGATGATCAGCGGGCCCAGCAGGCTCGGTGCCGGCAGGTGCGCCAGCCGCCCGGCCCAGGCGCCGACGACCGCGATGGCGAGGACGGCGAGGGTCGCCAGCGGCCACGGGTGCGACCCACCGTCGGCCAACGCCCCCTGCGCCCCGCTGCCGTCGAAGACCACCACCACGGCGATCGGCATCAGCACGACGATCAGCAGCACCCGCAGGTACTGCAGCACCGCCACGAGGCGTCCGTCGGCGCCCAGCTCGTCGCTCACGGCCACGATGCCGGCGGCACCGCCGGCGATCATGCCGAACGTCGCGGTGGTCCGGTCGACGGAGGTGAACCGCGCCAGCAGCAGTCCGGCCAGCACGGTGAGCAGCAGGGTGGCCAGCGTGATGAGCGTGATGGGCAGCCAGTAGCCGGCCAGCGTGCCGAGGGTGTCGGGCTGCACGAGCACACCCATCACCACGCCGATGACCGCCTGCGCAGACGTGCCCAGCCAGCCGGGGGTCCGGAGCTCGTCCTTGGCGACGAAGGCGTAGGCCAGCCCGACGAGAAGCCCGGCGAACAGGTGCGGCGAAGGAAGCCCGGCCAGCTCCAGCAGCGCCGCCACCCCGGCGACGACCACAGCGAGGAGGAGCAACCGCAGCGCGCGCCGACCGGGGCGGGATGCGCGCATGTCGTCGTCCTCCCGCCCCGGGGCATTTCATACAGGATGTTGAGTATGGTCCTTGCCATGGAGAGCGCAGCGAGCGGGTCGGGACGGCTGGCCGGCAAGGTGGCGATCGTGACCGGCGCGGGCAGCGTCGGGCCGGGCTGGGGCAACGGCCGGGCTGCGGCGGTCCGCTTCGCCGAGGAGGGTGCCCGGGTGTTCGCGGTCAACCGCGACGAGGTGTCCCTGGCCGAGACGCTCGAGAAGGTCGCCGAGCGTGGGGGGACGGCCGTGCCCTACATCTGCGACGTGACCGACGCCGAGGCGGTCCTCGCCATGGCGCAGGCCTGTGTCGAGACGCTCGGCGTTCCGGACGTGCTCCTCAACAACGTGGGCGGTTCCCGGGCCGGTGGCGCGATCGAGATGACCGAGCAGCTCTGGCACGAGCAGCTGGACTTCAACCTGACCAGCACGTTCCTCACGTGCAAGGCGGTGCTCCCGTTCATGGTGGAGGCCGGGCGCGGCGCCGTCGTCAACACGGCCTCCACGTCCGGCATCCGCTGGACGGGCGCGGCGCAGGTCGGCTACTCCGCCTCGAAGGCCGGGGTCATCGGCTTCACCCGCGCGCTGGCGGTGCACCACGCGCCCGACGGCATCCGCGCGAACACCGTCGTCCCCGGTCAGATGCACACGCCGATGGTCGAGGTCCGGCTGGCCGGCCAGCGGGCGGGCGGTGACGTCGAGAAGCTGCTCGCGACCCGTCAGGCCCGCATTCCCCTCGGGTTCATGGGCGACGGCCGCGACACCGCCGCGGCGGCGCTGTTCCTCGCCTCGGACGAGGCGCGATTCGTGACCGGCACCGAGCTGGTCGTCGACGGCGGGATGTCCGCGCGCTGCGACTGACCGCGCCCAGCCCGGGTCGAGCCGGGTGGGGCGGGGTGGAGCCGCGGGAGGGTGCGGCTGGACCCCGCCCGGCGCGGCTCAGGCTCCGTCGTCGTGGACGAGGCGCACCTCGCCGTCGACGACCACCGCGCGCCGCATGATCGGGTGCACCCGGCGCTCGGCGGCGAGCACGGAGGCGACGTCGGCGAAGCCGGCCAGCTCGCGCAGCGTCGCCGCGGTGGCGGTCATGAGCTGCAGCGCGCCGTCGGAGTGACGGTCCAGGGTCTCCGCGACCGGGAGCCAGGTGACGGAGTCGGCCTCCCCGCCGACGTCCCGGGTGCGCTGCCCGGCCGGAACCGCGGCGACGAAGAACCGGGTGTCGAACCGGCGGGGTGACCACTCCGGCGTGATCCAGCGCGCCCAGCAGCGCAGCAGGTCGGCCCGCAGCACGAGCGACCGGCGCGCGAGGAACTCGCCGAGGGACACGGTGCCGTCGATCAGCGCCAGCCGGTCGGCCTCCCAGTCCGCACCGGTCGTGTCGCGCACCATCGCGCCGTCGCCGGACGAGGCGAGCAGGACGCCCGACTCCTCGAAGGTCTCCCGGACGGCGGCGCACACGAGCGCCCGGGCCAGCGTGGCGTCGCAGGACAGCCGGTCGGCCCACACCGACGGTTCCGGACCCACCCAGCCGATCGAGGCGTCCCGGTCGCGGTCGTCGACCGATCCGCCCGGGAACACGTGCATGCCCGCCCCGAAGGCCATGGAGGCCCGCCGCCGGAGCAGGTAGACCTCGAGGCCGGTCGCGCCGTCCCGGAGGAGGACGACGGTGGCCGCGTCCCGCGGTTCGGCGACCTCGAGCTCACCGCGCAGGAACCGGTGCACCTGCTCCATCGGGTCGGGTGCGGGTCGTGCCATGCCGGCTCCTCCTAGACGTCGATGCCGGTCAGGACCAGCACCCGGTCGACGGTGAGGTCCAGCATGGCCGCGTGCACGCCTTCGCGGCCCTCGCCGGAGTCCTTGACGCCGCCGTAGGGCATCTGGTCGGCCCGGTACGTGGGCACGTCGCCGATGACGACGGCGCCCACCTCGAGCACCCGCGCGGCTCGGAAGGCCACCTGCAGGTCGGCGGTGAAGACGCCGGCCTGCAGCCCGAACCGTGACTCGTTGACGCGGGCGAATCCCTGGTCGGTCGAGTCGACGGGCTCGACGAGCACGACCGGCCCGAACACCTCCTCGCAGGACACCCGGGCATCGGCGGGCACGCCGGTGAGCACCGTCGGCGCGTAGCAGCAGCCGGTGCGCTCGCCACCGGTCAGCACCCGCGCGCCGGTCGCGACCGCCTCGTCGACCCAGCTCTCCACGCGGCGGGCGGCGGCCTCGTCGATCAGGGGCCCGACATCGGTGGCGGGATCGGCCGGGTCGCCGGTCCGCAGTTTCTCCACCTCCTGCACGATGCGCGCGGTGAGGTCCTCGGCCACCTCGCGGTGCGCGTAGACCCGCTGCACGGAGACGCAGGACTGCCCGGCCTGGTACATGGCGAACGTGGCGATCCGCTGCGCCGCCCACGCCAGGGATTGCTCGCCGCCCTGGTCCGGGCCGACGACGACGGCGCCGTTCCCGCCGAGCTCGAGGGTGACGTGCTTGCGGGGCACCGCGTCCCGGATCGACCAGCCGACCGGCACCGAGCCGGTGAAGGAGACGACCGGCAGCCGCGGGTCCTGGACCAGCTGACCGGCCACCTCGTCCGGCACCGGCAGGACCGACCAGGAGCCCTCCGGCAGCCCGGTCTCGGCCAGCAGCTCGCCCAGCAGCAACGCGCTCAGCGGCGTCTTCGGTGCCGGCTTGAGCACGATCGGTGCACCGACGGCGATCGCCGGTGCGATCTTGTGGGCGACCAGGTTGAGCGGGAAGTTGAACGGGGCGATGCCGAGCACCGGCCCCCGGGGTGCGCGGCGCAGCAGGGCCATCCGGCCGGTGGCCGCGGGGTCGGTGTCGAGGCGCTGCAGGGTGCCCGACCAGCGCCGCGCCTCCTCGGCACCCCAGCGGAACGTGGACACCGCGCGGGCGACCTCCACCCGGGCCCACTTCAGGGGCTTTCCCGCCTCGGCGGTGATCAGCCGCGCGAACTCCTCGGCCCGCTCGGCGATCCGGCGGGACACGTGCTCCAGCGCATCGGCCCGCACGGCCGCCGAACTCGCGGCGAACTCGTGCCGCACCGCATCGGCGGTCGTGACCGCACGCTCGACGTCGGCGTCCGTGGCGAACGTCGTCGTCCCGGCGGGGCCGGCGTGGGGGCCGGTGACGACCAGCTCCCTCCCGCCGTGGGCCGCCTGACCTGCGACCCAGTAGGGGGCGTTCGGCATCCGGGTTCCTCTCGTCGCGGTGCCGGACCGGCGAGGTCCGAGCGCTTCTTGACACGTGATCTGGACCACCCCTAACGTACATGAAGTCCGAATACCGAACAAAAGTCCGTAGCTCGGACTAGATGTCGGCTCCGCGTGAGCGGGAGGACGCCACCGCCCCGCCATCAGCACCCATCCGTACGAAGGCCGATACCGGCCGATGAGGAGCGACCTGATGACTCGACACCGCCTGCTGACCGCCGCCACAGCGGCCGGCGCACTCCTTCTCGCGGGCTGCGGGAGCGGGGGCGACGACGGCTCCGGCTCGGACAACGCCTCGGGCGGCGGGGGCAGCGACTTCCCCTCGCGGGAGATCGCCTACATCATCCCCTACGACACCGGGGGCTCCACCGACCCGATCGGCCGCCAGCACGCGCAGGGGCTCGAGGAGTGCCTGGGCGGCAGCGTGATCGTGGAGAACCAGCCCGGCGCGTCGGCGACCATCGGCACCGGTGCCATCGTGACCGCCGACCCCGACGGTCACACGATCGGGATGACCACCAGCAGCGCGGTCGGGCTGCAGCCGCTGGTCATGGGCGACCAGCTGCCCTACGACTCGGCCGAGGACTACCAGCCGCTGATCAAGCTGGCCGACCTGCCCACGGTGCTCACCGTCCGCGCCGACTCGCCGTGGCAGGACATCGAGGACCTCGTGGCGGCCGCCGAGCAGGATCCCGGCGCCATCCGGGTCTCGGTCTCCGGTGCCGGGACGACCCCCGACCTCAACGTGCAGCAGCTCAACCAGGCGGCCGGCATCGAGCTGACCAGCGTGCCGTTCACCGGTGGCGGCGGCGAGGCGCTGGTGGCTCTGCTCGGCGGCGAGGTCGAGGCCAACGCCGGTTACGCGCCCAGCGTCCAGGCCCAGGTCGAGGCCGGCGAGCTGCGGGTCATCGGGGTCTTCTACGACGAGGAGTACTACGCGTTCCCGGACGCGCAGACCACCAGCGAGGCCGGGTACGACGACGCCGCCCTGCCGGTCGGCTACTACTCGATCGCCCCGAACGACCTGCCCGACGACGTCCTCGAGGAGCTCGTCTCCTGCTCCGAGGACGTTCTCGCGACCGACGAGTTCCAGTCGTTCGCCGAGGAGCAGGGCTACATCTACGACCCCATCACCACCGACGAGGTCCGCGAGGACATCCAGTCCTACCGGGAGCGGTACCAGCCCCTGCTGGACATCATCGGCGGCTGACCCGGCGCGGCACGGGCCGGGGTTCCCCGGTCCGTGCCCTCCTCCCCGGTCGCCCGCGCACCGGACGACCCATCTCGTGCACGGACGGCGGACGGAGCCGGTCCGGGCAGCTCGGAACAGCCCAGGAACCCCAGGCAGGCCGGCGTCGGCCAGAGGAGCAGTCATGACCAGAGTCCGCGTGTCCGCCGTGGCCACCGCCGCTGCGCTCGTACTGGCCGGGTGCGGGGGCGGTGGCGACACCGGCTCGGGCGGCGACTCCGGCGCCCAGGCGGTGGACTACCCCACCCGGGACATCAGCTACATCGTTCCCTACGGCACCGGCGGATCCACCGACCCGATCGGCCGGCAGTACTCCTCGCTGATGGAGGAGCTGCTCGGCGCGACCATCGTCGTGGAGAACCGGGAGGGCGGCGGGGCGACCATCGGCACCAGCGCGGTGGTCACGGCGCAGCCGGACGGGCACACCCTCGGGCTGTCGTCCAACAGCGCGCTGACCAACCAGCCGATCACCCAGCCCGACCTGCCCTACGACACCCCCGAGGACTACCAGCCGATCATCAAGCTGGCCGACCTGCCGACGGTGGTCACGGTCGCGGCCGACGCGCCATGGCAGAGCATCGAGGAGTTCGTGCAGTACGCCGAGGACAACCCGGGGCAGCTCCGGGTCTCCGTCTCCGGTGCCCGGACCGCGCCGGACCTGAGCGTCCAGGAGCTCAATCGCATCGCCGACGTGGAGATCACCACCGTGCCGTTCAGCGGGGGCGGTGGCGAGGCGCTGGCCGCCCTGCTCGGCGGCCAGGTCGAGGCGAACGCCGGCTACGCCCCCAGTGTTCGCGGGCAGGTCGAGGCCGGCGAGCTGCGGGTGCTCGGGGTCTTCTACGACGGCACCTACGACGTCTTCCCCGAGGCCGAGTCCTTCCCCGAGGCCGGCTACGACGTGACCCTGCCGGCCACCTACTACACGATCGCGCCGGCCGGACTACCCGCCGACGTCCTGGACCGACTGGTCGAGGCATCGGAGGAGGCGCTGGCCTCGGAGGAGTTCCTCTCCTTCGCCGAGGAGAACGGCTACATCGTCGATCCCATCACCACCGACGACATCCGGGCCGAGCTGGAGGACTACCGGGAGACCTACGAGGCGCTCTACGAGTTCCTCGGCGACTGATCCCACCGGGCCGGGAGCCCCGGCTCCCGGCCATCGACGAACCAGCGCACGAAGGAGTCACCATGCGGGTGGGGATGATCCTGCCGCGGCACGAGCCGGGCGGCGGGCCGTTGACCTCGACCAGCCTGGCCGAGGGTGCCCGGCGGATCGAGCGGACCGGGTTCGACGGAGCCTGGGTGTTCGACGCGCTCAACCGGGGCTTCGTCCTCCCGGATCCGCTCACCGCCCTGGCCGTCGCCGGGACGGTGACCGAACGGATCGAGCTGGGCACCTGCATCCTCCAGCTCGGCATCCGCCAGCCGGTGGAGGTGGCCCACCGGGTGATGACCACCCACCTGATCTGCGGGGACCGGCTCTCCCTCGGCGTCGGCGCGGGCTCCACGCGCAACGACTTCCTCGCCTGCGGCGCCTCCTACGAGGACCGCTTCACGACCTTCGCCGGCTCGGTCGACCTGCTGCGCCGCATCTTCCGCGGCGAGCCGCCCGAGGGGATCGACCTGACCCCGTGGCCGGCCACCGCCGGCGGGCCGCGGGTGCTCATCGGCGCCTGGGCCGGCAGCGGCTGGATCCGTCGGGCGGCCGAGGAGTTCGACGGCTGGATCTGCTCGGCGGCCAAGGGCGGCCGGCTGGCCGAGGGCATCGCGCACTACCGGGCGGCCGGGGGACAGCGGGCCATGGTCACCAACATCACCGTCGACCTCGACGGGCCCGAGGAGCCACCGGCCGAGGGCGTCCCGTTCTCCCTCGAGTGCGGTCCGCGGCAGGCGCGGGAACGGCTCGGCCGGCTGCAGGACCTCGGCTTCGACGACGTCATCCTCCGGACCGCCGAACACACCGACCGCAACCTCGAGGCCATCCGCGCGCTCGTCCCCTGAGGGACGCCCGCTGCACGGCCGCACGAAAGGGCTGGACCACCACATGACCATCGACCTCACGGTGCAGGACGGGATCGCCGAGATCGTCCTGAACCGGCCCGAGGCGCTCAACGCCATCGACCCGGAGATGCGCGCAGCGCTGGGGCAGGTCTGGAGTCGCGTCCACGAGGACGACGAGATCCGCGTCGCGGTGCTCACCGGCGCCGGCGACCGGGCCTTCTGCGTCGGCTCGGACCTCAAGAAGACCCCGCCGCCGCCGGAGTCCTACGCGCAGCGCGCCTTCGGCCGGGCCACCTCGGACCACCTGCTCGCGGCCCTGCGGACGGACAAGCCGCTGATCTGCGCACTCAACGGCCTGGCGGTCGGTGGCGGGCTGGAGATCGCGCTGGCCTGCGACATCCGCATCGCCTCGGAGACCGCGTCCTTCGGGCTCTCCGAGGTGCGCGTCGGCAGCATCCCCGGCGCCGGCGGCACGCAGCGGCTGCCGCGGATGATCAACACGTCCACCGCCATGCAGATGCTGCTCACCGGTGACCGCATCGACGCCTCAGAGGCGTTGCGCGTCGGACTGGTCAGCGAGCTGTGCGCCCCCGACCAGCTCCTGCCGCGCGCCCGCGAGATCGCCGGCCGCATCGCGGCCAACGCGCCACTGTCGGTGCGGGCGGTCAAGCGCCTCGTGCAGCAGGGCGCCGACCTCCCGCTCGACGCCGCGGTGGACCTGGAGAACTACGTCTGGGGCCTGCTGCGCGACACCGAGGACCGCATCGAGGGCCGCCGTGCCTTCCAGGAGAAGCGACCGCCGCGGTACCGCGGGCGCTGACCAGACGGACGACGGACATCCGGTCCACCCACGACGAAGAGAGGCACACGCATGCACTCGCTCAAGGACCGCACCGCGATCATCGGGGTCGGCGCGACCCCGCAGGGACGCCTGCCGGGATCGACCCAGCTCTCCCTGGCGGTGGACGCGTTCAAGGCCGCCCTGGACGACTCCGGCCTGGAGAAGGGCGACATCGACGGCCTGCTGACCTTCCCCGGCACCACTGCGCCCGAGGGCGCGCTGAACTACCTGCGGGTCGGTGAGGCGCTGGGCATCGACCCGGCCTTCACCGGCAGCATGTCGATGGGCGGCGGGACCGCAGGGGCGCTGGTGCAGATGGCCGCGATGGCCGTCGAGGCCGGCCACGCCAACGCCGTCGCCTGCGTCTTCGGGGACGCCGCCAAGACCGGGGGCTCACGGTTCAACCGGGCGTCGGGCTGGGGCGACTCGTGGGGCATCTGGGGGATGATGGGCGCCGCCGCCAACTCCGCCGTCGCGGCCAGCCGGCACATGGCGCTGTACGGGACCACCAGCGAGCAGCTGGCCGAGGTCGCCGTCGCCTGCCGCAGGCACGCGTCGATGAACCCGAACGCGGTGATGCGCGACCCCATCACGATCGCCGACCACCAGGCGTCCCGGTTCATCGTCGAACCGCTGCACCTGCTCGACTGCTGCCTGATCAGCGACGGCGGCGTCTGCGTCATCGTCACCTCCGCCGAGCGGGCGAAGGACGCGAAGCACCCCCAGGTCCTCATCTCCGGGATGGGCCAGGCCTACACCACCCGCACCCTCGAGCGGGAGGACTGGTGGTACGTCCCGCACCAGAAGGAGGCGCTCGACCGGGCCTACGCGATGGCCGGCATGGGGCCGCAGGACATCGACGTCGCCCAGCTGTACGACAACTTCACGATCAGCGTGCTCCTGTGGCTCGAGCACGCCGGCTTCTGCAAGCCGGGCGAGTCGGGCCCGTTCGTCGAGGGCGGCCGGATCCAGCTGGGCGGCGAGCTGCCGGTGAACACCGCCGGCGGCAACCTCTCGGAGTCCTACATGGAGGGCTGGCTGCACATCGTCGAGGGCGTGCGCCAGCTGCGCGGCCAGGGCGGTGAGCGCCAGGTGACGGGCGCGGAGACCTGCCTGGTCACCGGGCGCGGCATGACCTTGAACTGCTCCAACGCGATGGTTCTGACGAAGGGCGAGGCGTGACCGACTACAGCAAGCCGCTGCCGGAGATCAGCGACGAGACCAGGCCGTTCTGGGACGGCACGCGCAGCGAGCAGCTGGTGCTCCAGCAGTGCGCGCGCTGCCGGCACATCCGCTACCCGATCAGCCGGATCTGCCCCGACTGCCTGGAGGCCGGGCACGAGTGGGTGCCGCTGAGCGGTCGCGGCGAGGTGTACTCCTCGATCGTCTTCCACCAGGTCTACGACAAGGCCTTCGCCGACGACGTCCCGTACAACGTCTCGCTCATCCAGCTCGACGAGGGCCCACGGATGTTCAGCAACGTCGTCGGCGTCCCGCCCAGCGAGGTGAAGGTCGGCGACCGCGTGCGCGTGGTGTTCGACCGGGTGACCGAGGAGGTCTCGATCCCCCGCTTCACCCGGGAGGGCTCATGACCGAGGTCGCCGATGCGGCGACCGAAGGGGCGCTGTCGGGGTTGCGGGTGCTGGACCTCTCCGGTCCGCTGGGCAACTACTGCGGCAAGCTGTTCGCCGAGCTGGGTGCCGACGTCGTGCTGGTGGAACCACCCGGCGGGACGGCGCTGCGGCATCAGCCGCCGTTCGCCGACGACCGGCCGGGCCTCGAGCGCAGCCTGCCGTTCCTCTACACCAACACCAGCAAGCGCAGCCTGCGGCTCGACCTCGACCAGCCAGAGGGCCAGCAGGTGCTGCGCGACCTCGCCGCGGGCGCCGACCTGGTCATCGAGACCGACAGCCCGGGGCGGATGGACGCCCGGGGCCTCGGACACGAGCAGCTCAGCAAGGACAACCCCCGCCTGGTGACGACGAGCATCACGCCGTTCGGGCAGACCGGTCCCTACGCGCAGTACGAGGCCAGCGACCTGGTCTGCCTGGCGATGGGCGGGCTGCTGTACCTCGGCGGGTACGTGGACGGTCCGCCGGTCCAGGCCGGCCAGGAGCAGGCCTACGTCGCGGGGAACCTCTTCGGCGCGGTGGCCTCGATGCTGGCGGTGACCGCCGCCGAGACCTCCGGCCAGGGCCAGCACGTCGACGTCTCGGTGCAGGAGTCGGTGGTGATGGGCCTGGAGAACGCCGCCCAGTTCCAGGACCTCGAGGGGCGGGTCCGCCGGCGCACCGGTGGCCGGCAGTGGCGGGCCGGCGCCGGCGTCTTCCCGTGCGCGGACGGCTACGTCTACCTGCTGGCCGGCGGCATCGGCGGCAACCGGTTCTGGCCCAACCTCGTCGCCTGGCTCGACAGCGAGGCCGCTCCGCGGGTCGAGGACCTGCGGGGCGAGCAGTGGGGCGAGCGGGAGTTCGTGGAGGCCGAGGAGAACCGCGACCTGTTCGCCGAGATCTTCCTGCCCTTCGCCGCGAACCGCACCAAGGCCGAGCTGTACCGCGATGCGCAGAAGTGGCGGGTGCCGCTGTGCCCGGTCTCCAAGCCCTCGGACATCCTCCAGAGCGCGCAGCTACGGCACCGGAACTACTTCGTCTCCGTCGAGGGCCCCGACGGGGCGCCGGCGGTCATGCCCGGGGCGCCGTACGCGCTGTCGGACACCCCGTGGCGACTCAAGGGGCGCGCGCCGCGGCTGGGCGAGCACAGCGTCGAGATCCTGCACGAACTGGGCTGCTCCGCCGAACGGGTGGCCGGACTGAGGCAAGCGGGGGTCATCTGATGGGGCGGCTTCCGCTCAGCGGCGTCCGGATCGCCGACTTCACCTGGGTCGGCGCCGGTTCCTACACGACCAAGATGCTGGCCGACCACGGCGCGGACGTCATCAAGATCGAGAGCAGTGCCAAGGTCGACGGCATCCGGCTCTCCGCGCCCTTCAAGGACGGCATCAAGGGCGTCAACCGCAGCGGCTACTTCGCCGACCGCAACACCAGCAAGCGCAGCATCACGATCGACCTGCGCACCGAGGAGGGGCGCGCGCTCGCCCGCCGGATCGTGGTGGCCAGCGACGTCGTGGCGAACAACTTCACGCCGGGCACGATGGCGAAGTTCGGGCTGGGCTACGACGACGTCCGGGAGATCAACCCGCGTGCGGTCTACCTGGCGATGTCCATGTCGGGCGACAGCGGCCCGGAGCGGGACTTCCTGGGCTACGGGCTCACCATCGGCGCGCTGGTCGGCATCCACCACCTGAGCGGTCTCCCGAACCGGGAACCGGCGGGCACCGGCACCAACTACCCCGATCACATCCCGAACCCCTGCCACTCGGCGTTCGCCGTGCTGGCCGCGCTCCGGCACGCCCGCCGGACGGGCCGCGGCCAGTACCTCGACATCGCCCAGACCGAGCCGACGATCGCCGTCCTCGGCGCGGCCTTCCTCGAGGCCACCGTCAACGGCCGCGACCCGCAGCCGCTGGGCAACGCCCATCGCCGGTACGCGCCCCACGGCGTGTACCGCTGCGCCGGTGAGGACCGGTGGATCGCGATCGCGGTGACCGACGACCGGCAGTGGCCGGCGCTGCGGTCGGCGCTGGGGCTGGCGGAGGAGTCCTGCCCCGCGGAGTGGGCCACCGAGGCCGCCCGGCACCGCGACCGCGAGGCGCTCGACGGCCTGCTCGCGGCCGCCACCGCCGGCCGCGACGCCGGTGACCTGTTCACCCGCCTGCAGGCGGCGGGGGTGCCGGCGGGGGTGGTCCAGGACGCCGCCGACGTCGTCGAGCGCGATCCCCACCTGCAGGCCCGCGGGCACTGGGTGCGGCTCGAGCACCCCGAGATGGGAGAGACGCTGTACAACGCGCCGCCGTTCCAGCTGACCGGTACACCGGCGACCCTCACCCGCCCGGCGCCGATGCTCGGCCAGCACACCCGCGAGATCTGCCACGAGGTGCTCGGTCTCGACGACGCGGAGATCGCCCGGCTCCAGGACGAGGGGGTGCTCGCATGAGCGGGGCACCGACCGCCAGCGAGCGGATCGCCGACCACGTGGTCTCCGTCGACCCGGCCGCGGCCGGCGAGGAGACCGTGCACGCCGTCGCCCGGGCGTTCCTCGACACCTTCGCGGTCGCGGTGGCGGCCACCGGCGACGCGGTCGACGTGGCGCTCACCGGCTACGTCGCCGGCTCGACCGGCCCCGCCAGCCTGTGGGCCGGTGCCGGCTCGGCGAGCCCCGAGCACGCCGCCCTGGTCAACGGTGCCGTGGGGCACGTCCTCGACTACGACGACGTCACCAGCCCGCTGCGCGGACACCCCAGCATCGCGCTGCTGCCGGCGCTGGTCGCGGCGGCGGAGGCCACCGGCGCCGACGGTCGGCGGCTGAGCGCGGCCTACGCCGTGGGCTTCGAGGTGATGTGCAAGCTGGCGAAGGCCTGCGCGCTGGACCACTACGCCCGGGGCTGGCACTCCACGACCACGATCGGGCTGCTGGGTGCGACGGCAGCCGTCGGGCACCTGACCGGGCTGGGCCGGGACGCCGTCCGCGACGCCCTCGGGCTGGCCGTGGCGCAGGCGGCGGGCACCCGGCAGAACTTCGGCACGATGGCCAAGTCGTTCCAGGCGGGTGCCTGCGGCGCGGCGGCGCTGCGGTCGGTCGCGCTCGCCGCGGCCGGGATGACCGCCGCACCGGAGGCGCTGGACGGCGGCACCGGCGGCTTCCTGCGGCTGTACTCCACACCCGAGGCCGCCGCCGCGCTCGACGCCGAGCTCGCCACGCTCGGCCAGTCGCCCGGAGAGCTGGTCACCAGCGGCATCGACGTCAAGAAGTACCCGCTGTGCTACGCCACCCACCGCACCATCGACCTGCTGCTGGACCTGCGGGCCGAGCACGGGCTGACGCTGGCCGACGTCGAGCGGGTGGAGATGCGGGCCAACCGGGGCGGGCTGGCACCGCTCCTGCACGACCGGCCGAGCACCGGGCTGGAGGCGAAGTTCAGCATGCAGTTCGCCGTCGCCGCGGCCCTGCTCGACGGCGAGGTCAAGCTGCGCAGCTTCGACGACGAGCAGGTCCGCCGTCCGGAGATCCAGCGGTTCCTGCCGCAGGTCACGGCCACCGAGGACGACGGTCCACCCTTCCCGCGCTGGGCCGAGGTGACCCTGCACCTGGCCGACGGCAGCACGCTGCACCGGCGCACCACCGTGCTGCGCGGGAGCGCCGACACCCCCCTGTCCGACGACGAACTGCTCGAGAAGGTGGCCGACTGCTTCGGCCGCGGCGGGCTGGGCGAGCACACGTCGACCTTCGCCGACGCCGTGTTCGGGTGGGCCGACCAGCCGGTCCGCTCGGTGCTCGCCCGCCGGCTGCCCTGACCCCGCTCCCGACCCCGGAGATCCCATGACCCTGACCGACGTCCCCGCCGACCTGCTCGAGCTGCGCGACCGGGTGCGCGCCTTCGTGCAGGAGGAACTGGTGCCGCTGGAGCCCGAGGCCGTGCGCCTCGAGCTGCAGGCCAGCCAGCGCACCGAACCCTTCCAGGCCGAGCCCGGCCGCAGCTACCAGTTCGACCCGGTGGGCGACCTGCCTGCCGAGACCTACCAGGGCCTCCTGGACAGCGCCCGCGAGCGCGGGCTGTGGGGGATCGACGTCCCGGTCGAGTTCGGCGGCCAGGGCCACGGCGCGCTGGCCAAGCTGCTGGTCACCGAGGAGATGAGCAGGACCGTCGTCCCGTTCATCCTGCCGCCGGAGTCGCCGAACCTGCACTGGCTGAGCAACGCGGTGAACGACGACCAGCGCACCCGCTACCTCGAGCCCTACGCCCGCGGGGAGATCACCTCCGGCGTGGGGATCACCGAGCCGGGCGCCGGGTCGGACGTGTCGGGCATCTCGACCACCGCCGAGCGGCGCGACGGGCGATGGGTGCTCAACGGCCGCAAGAAGTGGATCGGCAAGGCCGACTGGGCCGACTTCCTCATCGTCGTCGCCGTCACCGACCAGGAGCGGGGCAGCCGCGGCGGGATGACCGCCTTCCTCGTCGACCGCGGGACGCCGGGCGTCGTGGTGGAGCGGCGGCTGCCGACCATCTCCAACTACCGGCCCTGCGAGGTGCGCTTCGACGACGTCGAGCTCGACGACGCCCAGGTGCTGGGCGAGGTCGGCCAGGCGTTCATCCCGCTGCAGAACCGCTTCGCCATCCGCCGGCTGGAGATCGCGGCGCGGTGCTCCGGGGCCACCGCCCGGCTGCTGGACATGCTCATGGAGCACGCCAAGGAGCGGGTCACCTTCGGGCAGCCGCTGGCCTCCCGGCAGACCATCCAGAACTGGATCGCCGACGGCGCGATGGGGCTGCACGCCCTGCGCCTGGTCAACGTCGACGCCGCCCGCAAGCTCGATGCCGGCCGGACCGACATCCGCTACGAGTCCTCGACGGCGAAGGTGCTGGGCACCGAGCTGCTGCAGCGGGTCGCCGACCAGTGCCTGCAGGGTCACGGTGCGCTCGGCCTGGGCAAGGACCTGCCCATCGAGTACTACTACCGGCTGGTCCGCATCTGGCGCATCGTCGAGGGCGCCTCGGAGATCCACCGGGTCACCGTCGCCCGTCAGCTGCTGCGCTCGGGCGTGCCGTGGTGAGCCTCGCGGCGCCGGGCGCCGGCACCAGGGATCGCCGTGCGGGTTGAGGCCAGCCTGCGGGCGACACCCACCGGCGACGTCCCGGTGACCGCTGCCGAGCTGGAACGGGCCGGCGCGAGCGGGGTGTGCGACTCGGAGAGCTCGCGGGACCCGATGCTCACCATGGCCATGGCGGCGGTGACCACCGAGCGCATCGGCCTGGCCACGGCCGTCACCATCGCCTTCCCGCGCAGCCCGATGGTGGTCGCCTACGGCGCGCGGATGCTGCACGACCAGACCGGTGGCCGCTTCCGGCTGGGGCTGGGCACCCAGGTGCAGCGCCACATGGAGCACCGCTTCGGCGTGCCCTGGGACTCCCCGGGGCCGCGGCTGCGCGACTACGTGCAGGCGCTGCGGGCCGTCTGGCGCAGCTGGGAGACCGGCGGGCCGCTGGCGCACTCCGGGCCGTTCTACTCGATGGACCTGATGACGCCGGAGTTCAGCCCCGGTCCCGCTCCGAACGGACCCGTTCCCGTCGACATCGCCGCGGTGAACCCCTACAACCTCGAACTGGCCGGCGAGCTCTGCGACGGGGTTCGGTTGCACGTGTTCAGCACGCCCGGCTACGTGCGCGACGTCGTCCGGCCGCGGCTGGAGGCCGGGGCCGCGCGGGCCGGCCGCGACCTGGCCGGCTTCGAGGTCTACGGCGGTGGGTTCGTCGCCACCGGCGCGACGGCGGCCGACGTCGCGCAGGCCCGGGAACGCGCCCGCGCCCGGGTCGCCTTCTACGGCTCGACGCTGGCCTACCTGCCGGTGCTGGAGCGCCACGGGTGGGGCGGGCTGCGCGAGGAGCTGCGCGAGCTGGTGCGGCAGGAGCGCTGGGACGACCTGCCCGGGGCGGTGCCCGACGAGGTGCTCGACGAGTTCTGCACGGCATGCACCTACGCGGAGCTCGCCCCGGCGCTGGCCCGGCGGTGGGCCGGCCTGATCACGACCGTGCAGCTGCCGGCCCCCGTCCCGTACTTCGCGCAGTGGAACGGGTTCGCCGACGCCTGTGCCGCGGTGGCCGAGCTGTGAGCGGAGGGGAGGTGCTCGTCCCGGTGGCGGAGCTGCGCGGGTTCGTCGCCGCGCTGCTCGAGGGCCTGGGCCTGCCCGAGCAGCACGCCGACGACACCGCCCAGGCCCTCGTCGACGCCGACCTGAGCGGGCGGAGCACCCACGGGGTGCGCCTGCTGCCGCCGTACGCCGCCCGCCTGCGGGAGGGCGCGATCGCGGCGGCGCCTGAGCTGCGGGTGCTCTCCCGGACGGGGGCGGTGTCGGTGCTGGACGGCGGTAACGGCCTCGGCCAGGCCGTCGCCGCGTGGGCGGTCCGGCACAGCATCGACGTGGCGCGGGAGCTGGGCGCGGCCGTGACCACGGTGCGCCGCAGCAACCACCTCGGTGCGCTCGGGTCGTTCACCCGGCTCGCGGCCGAGCAGGGCATGGTCTGCTTCCTCACCCAGAACACTCGGGCGAACATGGCGGCGGCCGGGGGGCGGCAGGCTGCGGTGGGGAACAACCCGTTCTCCTTCGCCGTGCCCGCGCCAGGCTTCCCGGTCGTGCTGGACCTCTCCTGCAGCGCGGTCGCGCGGAGCAACATCGACCTCGCCGCCGAGCGCGGGGAATCGATCCCCGAGGGTTGGGCGCTGGGCCCCGACGGGCGGCCGACCACCGATGCCCAGCAGGCGCTGCTCGGCGCCGTCCTGCCGTTCGCCGGGCACAAGGGATCCGGACTGGCGGTGGTCATGGGGGCGCTGGCCGGGGTGCTCAGCGGCGCGACCTTCGGTGCCGCGGTGCCGCCGCTGGCCGACTACAGCCGGGAGCGCGACCTCGGGCACTTCCTGGTGGTCGTCGACGTACGCGCACTGGGGTCCGCCGACGACCTGGCCGAGCGGATGGACCGCTACGTCGGCGAGATCGCCGACAGCGCTCCGGCCCCCGGCGTCGAGCGGGTCCGGGTTCCCGGCGAGGCGGCCGACGACAGGCGCCGGGAGCTGCTGCAGCGCGGCATCGCGCTCCCCACGACGCTGCTCGACACGCTCCGCGCGCTCGCCGACGAGGTGGCCGTCCCGTCCGACGCGCTCCGTTGAAGATCGGCCCGTCCACAAGGAGGTCACGTGAAGCTCAACCATGGAACGCTCGTCGTCACCAGCACGGCTTTCTCGCACGGCGGGCGGATGCCCGACGCGCACTCCGCCAACGGGGAGGGCGTGTCGCCGGAGCTCTCCTGGTCGGGCGTGCCCGACGGGACGCGCTCTCTCGCGCTGATCGTGGAAGATCCCGACGCGCCGCTCGTCGGCGGCTTCGTGCACTGGGTCCTGTACGGCATCCCCGCCGATGTCACCTCCATCCCGGAAGGT
This sequence comes from Blastococcus colisei, assembly GCF_006717095.1. Lineage (NCBI taxonomy): Bacteria > Bacillati > Actinomycetota > Actinomycetes > Geodermatophilales > Geodermatophilaceae > Blastococcus > Blastococcus colisei. The sequence continues at coordinate 769,883 of NZ_VFQE01000002.1, read as the reverse complement.
GGCGGAGCGGAGTACCGGCAGGGGCTCAACAGCCGGGGAGAGCTCGGGTGGCGGCCGGCCGCTCCACCGCCGGGGCACGGCACGCACCACTACTTCTTCCACCTCTTTGCGCTCGACGACGACCTCGACCTGCCGGCGGGCCTCGCGGCCAGAGACGTGCTCGACCGCATCGATCCGCACGTGATCAACCAGGCGCGGGTCGTCGGCACCTACTCCAACGACTGAGTGGCGTTCCGCGGACGACGGCCCGTCAGGCTTGCGGGCCGGGCCGGAAGGCGAAGTGGCCGGTGCCCACGGCGCGACCGTCGACGGTGAGGGTGACCGAGGCGAAGGCAGCGCCTCTGCCGCTTCGGGTGACCGTCGCCTCCACCGCCAGCTCCGCGCCGTCGCCGGGCCGGAGGAACTGCCACGAACCGTCGGCCGGCTCGAGCGGGACGCTCCCGGCGCCCACGGCGCGGGCCGCGGCGGCCAGTCCTATGCCGTACAGCGCGCCGCCCTGCAGGTGGCCCACCCGGTTGATCAGCTCCGGTCCGATCCGCAGCGCGCCGCGCGCCATGCCCTCGGGTGGATCCGCATCCCAGGTGAGCGCGGTGAGCTCTTCGCTGACCGACGTCCCGCGTGCGCTGGCCCGCTCGGCGGCTCTGACCGTGGCCTCGACCGCTGCGCGTTCCTGCGGTTCCAGATCTCCTTCGGCGAGCGGGGGGACCGGGGGCAGCTCGTCGAGCTCCCACGGCAGCAGCCGGAGCTGCACGCCCTCGGGCACGGGGAGCGCCATGAACCAGCCCTGCCCCGCGGCGACCAATGCCCCGGAGGCGTCGGTGCAGTCGACGCGGGCCAGGGCGTGCCGCTGCTCGTCGTCGAGCCAGACCACCCGTGCCTCCGGGACCACCGGGGCGCGGACCACCGTGGCGATGTGGTGGAGCGTCATGCTCACCGTCCCCAACCGCCGTCCCGGGCCCACCGCGGCGCGCACGGCCGAGCCCATGGCGAGGTCCGCGACGGCCGCCAGGGCCACCGGCGGAACCGGTCCGGGAGTGACCGCCCGGTCGGGAGCGAGATACGGACTACCCGGTCCACCGGCGGCCGGAGAAAGGGTGATCCCTAGGATCTGACCGTAGAAGTGCATCCCGTGGGCGCGCGTCCGCGCCACGGCAGTGATCGCGGAGGCCCTGATGTCCGGTTCGTGCTCGAGTGCACCCGGGTGGTCGGGTGCCGACTCGCCGGTCCTCGGTGCGCGGCTCATCGCGAACGATCCTCGCCCCGGTCCCCGCGCCGGAGGCGACCGCCCGCCGGGGTCCGTCGATGGCTGAACGGGAACGACCCACGGAGTTCGTCCAGTCGGTGCAGCGGGCGCTGGACGTGATCAAGAGCTTCACGCCCAAGCACCCGAGCATGACGCTGACCGAGGTGGCCGAGCGCACGCACCTGACGCGTGGCGCGGCCCGCCGGTTCCTGATGACGCTGGAGCACCTGGGCTACGTGCGCTCGGACGGTCGCCAGTTCTCGCTGTCGCCCCGGGTGCTCGAGCTGGGGTACGCATACCTCTCCTCGGTCCACCCGTGGGACGCGGCGTTCCCGCTCATGGAGCGGCTCAGCGACGAGGTGGAGGAGAACTGCCTCGCCGGGGTCCTCGAGGGCACCGACGTCGTCTGCGTCGCGCGCACCTCGCGCCGGCTGGTGACGGTCGCGGTGTACGTGGGCGGACGGGTGCCGGCGTCGGCGTCGTCCATGGGGCGGGCCATCTTGGCCTACCAGGACGACGATGTCGTCGAGACCTACCTGGCCGAGACCGACCTCAAGCGCGTCACCCCGTTCACGCTCACCGACAAGGAGGCGCTGCGGGCGGAGCTGAAGACCGTCCGCGAGCAGGGCTGGTCGCTGGTCGAGCACGAGCTCGAGGAGGGGCTGACCTCGGTGTCGGCGCCGGTGTTCGGCGTGGGTGGGCGCTGCGTCGCCGCGCTGAACATCTCCGCGCACGGCCACCGGCTGTCGCGCCAGGACGTCGAAGAGCGGGTGCTGCCGCCGCTCTTGCGCTGCGCCCGGGAGACCAGCCTGCTGTTCGGTCACCGGCCCGCGGGCGACGGCGCGGCGTGAGCCCGCCGCCCGCTCAGCGCGGCGCATCGGGAGCGGCGAGCACGCGGACGGGGGAGCCGGCGAGGAAGCCGGCGACGTCCTCGACCGCCTGACCGAAGAACACGTCGTAGGTCGCGTCGGTGACGTAGCCCAGGTGCGGGGTGAGGACGGTGTTCGGTGCGGCGAGGATCGCCGCGTCGGTCCCGACCGGTTCGTCCTCGTACACGTCCAGCCCCGCGCCGGCGATGCCGCCGCTCGAGAGGGCGTCGATCAGCGCGGCCTGGTCGACCAGCCCGGCGCGGCTGGTGTTGACCAGGACGGCGGTCGGCTTCATCGCGGCGAGCTCGGCGGCGCCGACGATCCCGCGGGTCCGGTCGCTGAGTCGCAGGTGCAGCGAGACGACGTCGGACCCGGTCAGCAGCCGGTCCTTGTCGACCAGCTCGGCCCCGACCTCCGCTGCCCGCTCCGCCGTGAGGTGCTGGCTCCACGCCACCACCCGCATGCCGAAGGCCACCCCGACCTGGCCCACGAGGCCGCCGATGCGACCGAGCCCGATCAGGCCCAGCGTGCGGCCCCGCAACCCGGTGCCCACGGTCTGCTGCCAGCGGCCGGACCGCGTGGCGGCGTCCTCCGGCACGAGGTGCCGGGCGAGAGCCAGGATCAACCCCCAGGTGAGCTCGGCCGGGCCGGTGGCGTCGCTGTGCGTGCCGCACACGGTGATCCCCAGCTCGGCCGCGGCGGCGGTGTCGATCGAGGCGTTCTGCATGCCGGTCGTCACCAGCAGGCGCAGGTCCGGCAGCCGCTCCAGCACGGTCCTGGGCAGCGGCGTGCGCTCGCGCATGGCCACCACGACGGCGAAGCCCTGCAACAGCTCGACCAGTCGGCCTTCGTCGGCAACGTGTTCCCGAAACGGCGTGATGGTGACGTCGCCGGGCAGGTCCGTCCAGGGACCGTGCTGGAGCGCGACCCCCTGGTAGTCGTCGAGCACGGCGATGCGGACGGTCACTCCGGCCTCCTCGGATATATCTGATGCAACCTATCGCGCTCCTCCGTCGCGGCACCGCGTGCGATATCTGCGTCACCGCGCGTGGAAGTCGTGGGCACCGGGCACGACCCTGGAATTCCCACCGCCGATACAGGAGGGCGTCCTTGCTCACCGAGTGGTTGCTCCTGGCCTTCGCCGTTGCGCTGATCGCCGCGAACGCACTCTTCGTCGCGGCGGAGTTCTCGCTCATCACCGTTGACCGGGCAACCGTGGACCGTGCCGCCGAGAGCGGCGACGGCCGGGCCGGCAGCCTGCAGGCGGCCATGCGCACGCTGTCCACCCAGCTCTCCGGTTGCCAGCTCGGCATCACGGTGACCAGCCTCGTGGTCGGCTTCATCGCCGAACCGTCGCTGGCCACCCTGTTCCGGGGTCCCCTGGGCCTCACCGGGCTGCCGGACGGCGCGGTCGTCGGCATCTCCGTGGGCCTGGCCCTCCTCGTCGCCACCTGCCTCCAGATGGTGTTCGGGGAGCTGGTGCCCAAGAACTGGGCCATCGCCGAGCCGATGCGGGTCGGCCGGGTGGTGGCCGGCCCGCAGCGGGCGTTCACCGCGGCCACGCGACCGCTGATCAGCTTCTTGAACGGAACCGCGAACGCGATTCTGCGGCTGTTCGGCATCACCCCGACCGAGGAGCTGGCGTCGGCCCGCGCGCCCCAGGAACTGGTCTCGCTGGTCAGCCGGTCGGGCCGGGCGGGCACGCTCGACGCCGCGACCGCGGAACTCGTCGCCCGCTCGATCGCCTTCGGCGACCGGACCGCTGCCGACGCGATGACCCCGCGACCGAGAGTCCGCTTTCTCATGTCCGGCCAGCCGGTCGCCGACCTGATCGCCGCAGCCGCCTCCTCCGGGCACGCCCGGTTCCCCGTCCAGGGCGAGAGCGTCGACGACATCGTCGGGTTCGTGCACTTCAAGCACGCGCTCGGCGTCGAGCCGGCCCGCCGTGGTGAGACGACCGTGGCCGATGTGATGGTGCCCGCCGCGGCGGTGCCGGCGACCATGGAGCTCGACCCGCTGCTGGGCGTTCTCCGTGAAGGTCTGCAGATGGCGGTCGTGGTGGACGAGTACGGCGGTACCGCCGGCATCGTGACGCTGGAGGACCTCATCGAGGAGATCGTCGGCGAGATCGCCGACGAGCAGGATGCGCCCGCCAGGCGGCAACACCGAGCCGCGGACGGCTCGTGGATCCTCTCCGGCCTGCTGCGCCCCGACGAGGCCGGGGCGCTGGTCGGCCTCGACCTGCCCGAGGCCGAGGAGTCCGACACGCTGGGCGGGCTGCTCACCGAGCGCCTCGGGCGTCTGCCCGACGTGGGGGACGCCGTCCTGCTGTCCGCCCGTGACCTCGAGCGCACCGACGACGACGGACTGCCCACCCGGACCGAGGTGCAGGTCACCGTCACCCGGCTCGACGGGCGCCGGGTGGACCGGCTCCGGCTGCGTCGCAACGGCGGCGCGACCGCCGCCCGGCGGATGCCAGACACCGCCGACGCCTCGGACACGACGGAGGCCCGCCCGTGAGCGACGGCGTCGCGCTGCTGGTCGGGCTCGCCCTGCTGGCCGGGAACGCATTCTTCGTCGGCGCCGAGTTCGCGCTGATCTCGGCCCGGCGCACCCAGATCGAGCCCAGGGCCGCCACGGGGTCGCGCATGGCTCGGGTGACGCTGCGGGCGATGGAACGGGTGTCGCTCATGATGGCCGGTGCCCAGCTGGGCATCACCGTCTGCTCGCTCGGCCTCGGCGCGGTCGGTGAACCGGCGGTGGCGCACCTGCTCGAGAGGCCGTTCGCAGCAGCCGGGCTGCCGGACGCGCTGCTGCACCCCGCGGCCTTCGCGATCGCGCTGGCGATCGTCGTCTTCCTGCACATGGTCCTCGGTGAGATGGTGCCGAAGAACATCGCCCTGGCCGGGCCGGAGCGGTCCGCCCTCGCCCTGGGGCCGCCGCTGTACGCGATCGTCTACATCCTCCGGCCGCTCATCTGGCTGCTCAACCAGGTGGCCAACCTCGTGCTCCGTGCGCTGAAGGTGGACCCGAAGGAGGAGGTGAACTCCACGTTCACCCGCGAGGAGGTCTCCGGGCTGATCGGGGAGTCGCACCGGGAGGGTCTGCTCGACGAGCAGGAGCACACGCTGCTGACCGGTGCCCTGCAGTTCGACGAGCGGCGGGCGGCCGATGTCGCCATACCCATGGCCGAGCTGGTCACCGTCCCGCGCGGTGCGACCGTCGCCGAGCTGGAGGCATGCACCGCCGCGACCGGGTTCTCGCGGTTCCCTGTCGTCGACGACGGAACCCTGGTCGGCTACGTGCACCTCAAGGATCTGCTCGCCACTCCGGCCGACCGCCGCGACGAGCCGGTGGATCCGGTGCACATCCGGCCGCTGGCCGACACGACCACCGACCAGTTGCTGCGGAGCGTCCTCGCCTCGATGCAGCGGGCGGGCGCCCACCTGGGGTCCGTGCGGGACGGAGACGGGCGACTGGTCGGCGTGGTGGCCCTCGAAGACGTGCTGGAGGAACTCGTGGGTGAGGTGCGTGACGCCACGCAGGCGGCCGTCGGCACCGAGTCGCCTCGTGGCGGGTAGGGGTCAGCCGGCCAGGATCTCCCCTTCTGGTCGGCGGAATGAGGCGGCAGCGGTGGTTCCCGACCTCACCGACGGACCGCCGAACTCAGGGTGCAGCGCGAGGCCGGCGGTTCTGCGGTGAGGACGGCGAGCGCGGCAGGACGCCACCTCAGCGGGAGCGGCCGGACCGTCCCGTGCCGGGCCGGCCACCGGTTCCCCGGGACGACGCCCCGCTACCCCGCCGTCCGCCGCCCTCGGACGCCGCTGCCCGGCCCCCGCCGGTCGCGCGGCCGCCGCCGGTCGCCCGGCCGCCGGTGCGCGCCGGGCGCGGATGCCGGCCGTATCCGTCGTGGTGCTGCGTCCCCCGGTGCTGGTCCCGTCCCGGTCCGCGGCCGGCGCTGCCCACCGAGCAGTCGCGGCAGGTGCTGAACCAGGGGGCGATGCCGGCGCCGCAGGCGGAGCAGCGACCGGAGGCGGTCAGCGCGATCGCGTCGGGCAGCAGCTCGGTGATGCGGTCGGCGCAGGCCTCCTCGACCTCGGCGGCGTCCTCGCTGGTGAGCCCCGCGACGCCGGGGAAGGAGCGCAGCAGCGTCTGGGCGTCGCGCGCGGCCGCCGCCGCCTGCTCGTAGTCCTCGACGGTGCCCTTGGCGGGCATCGGCTCGAGCACCGTCTCGGGCGCGACGGACTGCCCGGCGGCCTGCTGGAGCGCGGCCTTGGCCAGCACCAGCCAGCGGGTGCGCCGCGGCGGGTTGTAGTCGATCGGCAGGTTGATCAGCCGCCACACCGTCCAGAGGTCGCCGGCGGTGCCGAGCGGGCCGCGCAGCAACGGCAGCAGCGCGTGCACCCGGACGATCAGGCTGGTGACGTCGTCGGCGGTCATCGCCTGGTCGCGGGTCGCCGCCCGTGCCCACGCCATCCAGCGGGTGAGCGCCTCGGGCAGGTCGACGGGCTCGAAGGCACCGAGGTCGTCGAGCTCCGGGCGCAGCCGCGGTGACCGCTTGGGCAGGTCGCTCATCGCGTCGCCGCGGGCCACCTCGGCACCGGCCTTGAGCAGTCCGGCGTCGGCGCGCAGGCCGGTGACCCCGGCGAGGACACCGACGGTGCCGTGCCCGGTCAGCCCGTACCGCCCGGCCCGGCCGGCGATCTGCGCGGTCTCCCAGGTGCGCAGCGGCCGGCGCTCGAACCCGTCGAACTTGGTGGTCTCGGCGAACAGCACGGTGGTGGCCGGCACGTTGATGCCGTGCCCGATGACGTCGGTGGTCACCAGCACCTCGGTCTCGCCGCGGGTGAACCGGTCGATGACCTCGCGGCGGGTGGCCGGGGGGAGCGCGCCGTAGAGGACGCCGACCTTGCCGGGCCGCTGCGGGTCCAGCGCCGCGGCGACGGCGTAGACGGCCTTGCGGGAGAACGCCACGACCAGCGTCTGCGGCCGGACGACGTCCGGGCGGACCGGCGTGCGCAAGACGTCGAGCCGCGACAGCCGCTTGTGGTTGACGACGGTGATCTTCTTCGCGTCGGAGACCAGCGGCTTGAGCAGCAGGTAGGCCTCGGCAGCGGAGATCAGGTGCATCTCGCGGTAGTCGCCGGTCAGGACCAGGCGCGCCCAGTGGTGGCCGCGGTCGGGGTCGGCCACCCAGTGCGACTCGTCGAGCACCAGGAGGTCGCCGCGCATCGGCGCCTTCTCCACGGTGCAGCAGACGATCGGGGCGTCGGGGTCGATCTCCTCCTCGCCGGTGGAGAGGCCGACGGTGCCCGGGGGCAGCTGGGCCGACAGCCGGGCGTACGCCTCGTGGGCCAGCTGGCGCAGCGGCGCCGCGTAGACGCCGCGGCCGTTCTTCTCGAGGGCGAGGAGGGACTCGTAGGTCTTGCCGGAGTTGGTCGGCCCCAGGTGGAAGACGACGTCCTCGGGCCGGGTCGTGCGGACCGGGAGCTCGGGCTCGGCGCCGTCCACCCAGCTCTGCTGGGCGAGCTTCTCGACGCGCGCGGCGGCGCGGTCGTCGTCGCGCGCCCGGCCCTCGCGGGCGGTGGCGCGGTTCCGGCGCCGGGGGTCAGGGCGACGGGCGGGGTGCTGCGGGGGAACGCTCACAGGGGGGAACAAGCCTTTGGTCGGCGGAGGTCGGGGCGGGTCGGCGCACGTCGCGGCGGTGCCAGCTGTCGCGGACCCTACGGAGGGCAACAGCGGGATCCCGCCGAACATGCCCGGGCGCCACCGGATCAGGCCGCACGCGACACCTCGGATCCCACCGCCAGCAGCCGCACCTCCACGACCAGGCCGCGGATCGCCACCACGTCGTACAGGCTGCGCGGCGGGACGAGCAGGGGTCCGTCGTCCGTCCGGTACTGAACGGTCACCGGGCAGGTGACGGCGTCGGCCGCGTCCCGCAGCGGTCCGCGGGACGCCGTCCGCACCGGCAGCACCCGGTCGGCGACGTCCGCCCAGCCCTCCGCCGTCCTCGGTGCGCCGACCAGGAGCGCCAGGTCGCCCAGCAGGCCCGCGGAGTTCTCGACCTGCAGCCGGTGCCTGCGGTCACGGGGCCAGGGAACGGTCGGCTGGACGACATCGACCCGGATGCCCAGCGCGGTGAGCAGGTTGGCCGCCCCGCACAGCTGCAGCGTCTGACGCCGCTGCACCGATCCGGTGGGTGTCACGGCGGCGCGGGCGCGGAGCGCGGCCAGCGCGGCGCCGTACCGCAGCCGGCGCTGCTGCTGGGTGGCGGGCGTCGCGCGGGGGGACGGGGGGAGGGCGGAAGGTCGGGACGGGGGGACGACGGCGGGACGGGGCGGGGCGGCGGTCACGGCGCTCCTCGGGCCGGAGGGCCGGGGGCCGGCCCTGACGCGGGTCAGCGTCGGGGACGGCGATGACGGGGACGTGACGACGACGCGGCGTCAGCGGGAACAGCCCCTGTCAGCGCAGTCGGCGGGCGGCGGCGGTGAGGGTGCGGGCGGTGAGCCGGCCGTCGGCGAGGCCCAGGTCGACGACGTCGTCGAACACCCGTTGGTCGTCGGCGGCGGCCCGGAAGACGGCGTCCATCACCCGCGGCCACCGGCTGGCCCAGGACGCCGTCGAGGAGTGCAGCAGGTGCCGGCCCAGCCGCCGGCGCAGCGCTGCCCGGTACGCCGTCCCCGCCGCCGAGCCGTGCACCGCGGCGGCGCCGGCGAGGGCGCCGGAGAGGACGGCGTAGAAGATCCCCTCCCCGGTCAGCGGGTTGATCAGCGAGGCGGCGTCGCCGGCCAGCAGCACCCGGCCGTCGGGCTGGCGGGGCCGGCCGGTCGACAGCGGCAGCCGGTGCGCCTTGAGCTCCGCGGCCTCCACGCCGGGCAGCAGCCGGCCCAGGCCCGCGAGCAGCCCCTCCCGGTTCACCCCGCCGGAGACGAGCTCCCCGTAGCCCACGTTGGCCCGCCCGTTCCCGAGCGGGAAGGACCACGCGTAGGCCGGCCACCGCTGCTCGGTGGTGGCGATCAGCTGGACGTCCTCGAGGCCGGCGGGGACGGGTGCGTAGCCGCGGAGCGCGATCGCCAGCCGGCTCGGCGGGTTCGGGCCGATCCCGAGCGCCCGGCGGACGACGGACTCCGCGCCGTCGGCACCCACCACGACCCCGGCGGTGAGCACGCCGTCGACCTCGACGTGCGTCGGGTGCACCGCGATCCGCCGGACGACGTGCCTGCGGAACTCCGCGCCCGACGCGAGCGCCGCGGTGAGCAGCCGGGCGTCGAGCACCGCGCGCGGGACGACCCGCGCCGGGCGGTGCATCGTGCGGTCGACCGTCGTCCCGCCGGGGGAGCGCAGCCGCAGGCGGGGGACGACGGCGTAGCCCTCGGTGAGCCCGGCGGGATCGATGCCGAGACCGGCCAGGACGTCGAGCGCCTCGGGGGCGATGCCGTCGCCGCACACCTTGTCGCGGGGGAAGTCGGCCCGGTCGAGCACCAGCACCCGTGCCGACGGGTCGGCGCGACGGGCCGCCGCGGCGCAGGCGGCGCCGGCCGGCCCGCCCCCCACGACGACGACGTCCCAGTGCTTCACGGTGACGACGCTAGGCAGGTCGCCCGCTCAACGCGCGACGGGGCGGGCGAGGCGTCCTGGTCAGCGGCGCGGCGGCGGGGCGGTCCACTTGCGGGGCGGGTGCCGGTAGCACTCGACGAACGCCAGGAGGGCCTTCGCGTCGGACACGACGCCGAGGGCGTCCAGCCGGGCCGCGTCGAGGTAGCCGTCGTCCACCATGCGCTGCAGCTGGGTGAGCAGCGGCTGCCAGAACCCGTCGACGTCGAAGAGCGCGGTGGGCTTGGCGTGCAGGCCGAGCATCCCCCAGGTCCAGGCCTCGAAGAGTTCCTCCAGCGTGCCGGCCGCCCCCGGGAGGGCGACGAACGCGTCGGCGAGGTCGGCCATGACCGCCTTGCGCTCGTGCATCGACTGCACGACCTCGAGCCGGGGCAGGCCGGGATGGGCCACCTCGTCGTCGACCAGGTGCTGCGGGATCACGCCGACGACCTCGCCGCCGGCGGCCAGCGCCGCGTCGGCGACGACGCCCATCATCCCGACGTGCCCGCCGCCGTAGACGATGCCGACGCCGGCCTCGGCGAGGTCGCGGGCGAAGGCCGCGGCGGCGTCGGCGTGGGACGGCGGCCCGGCGTGCGACCCGGTGAAGACCGCGATCCGCACGCGGCCGTCAGCCGCCGTAGTAGCGGTAGACCGGCTCGGCGATGCAGACCGGCTTGTCCCCGCCCTCGCGCTCGATGACGGCGGACAGCGTCAGCTGCAGGCCGCCGGTGACCTCCTCGACCGACTGGAGGCTCGCCGTCAGCCGCACCTTGGCGCCGACCGGGACGGGGGAGGGGAACCGCACCTTGTTCAGGCCGTAGTTGACGCCCATGACCGTGTCGGTGACCACGAGGACCTGGGAGGACAGCGGCGCCAGCAGCGACAGCGTCAGGTAGCCGTGGGCGATCGGGCCGCCGAAGGGGCTCTCGGCCTTGGCGCGCTCGACGTCGACGTGGATCCACTGGTGGTCGCCGGTCGCCTCGGCGAACTGGTTGACGTGGTCCTGGGTGACCTCGTGCCAGTCGCTGCTGCCGAGGTCGGTGCCGACGAGTCCGGGGACCTCGGCCATGGTCGTCGTGGTGGTCATGCGTGCGTCCTCCGATGGACGGGTGTCTGCGGAACCTTGTGCTCTGCTTACCAGTGGAAGCAGAGCACAAGCTTCCGCGGAGGCTCTCCCCGGCATCCCGGCGGCGGACCAGGTTCACTGGGCGGGTGCTCGCCTCGACCGACGGCTGGACCACCTGCGCCCAGGGCCACCGCCACTGGGGTCGTGCCGGCGCCGCCGGCCTGCTGCTGCACCGGGACGGCGCCGAGGGCCCCGAGGTCCTGCTGCAGCACCGGGCCTGGTGGTCCCACCACGGCGGCACCTGGGGGACGCCGGGCGGCGCGCTCCACCACGGCGAATCCGTCGACGACGGCGCGCTGCGCGAGGTCCGGGAGGAGCTCGGCCTCACCGCGGCGGACCTCGTGCTCGGCGTCCGGTCGGTCGACGACCACGGCGGCTGGTCGTACACGACCGTGCTGGCCCGCCCGGCGCGGCCCATCGAGCCCGACGACCTGCAGCTGGACGGCGAGAGCACCGGGGTCGCGTGGGTGCCGGTGGCGGGGCTGGACGGCGTGGACCTGCATCCGGGGCTCGCCGCGTCGCTGGCGCGGCTGCGACCGCTGCTGGAGGACGCACGCCGGTAGCTCCGCGTGTCCGCGCATGAGGTCGCAGTGCGTGGGTAGGCGGTCACAGTTCTTCCCGATCACCGAAGGAGCCGGACCTGTCCCGCCGCCACCGCGCCCCGGGCGCCGCATCATCGGGCGCTGCCCGGCTCGCGACCGCACGTCTGGCTCTCCAGCGCAGCCGCGCCCGGATCGTCCTGGTCCTGGGCATGGCCTGCGGCGCCCTGCTGGTCGCGGCTCCTCTCGCACTGTTCCTGGCCGGCGGTCCCGACGGCGGGGGCGGGAACTCCCGTGACCCCGACGGGGTCTTCACCGGCGAACCGGGAACCGGCACCCCGGGCGGCTCCGGCGCCGATGGCGGCGGGACCGGCGTGGCGACGGATTCCGCCCGCTCGCCGGCGCCCGGTCTGCCGCCGGTGGACACGGCCGGTGACGCGGCCACCGCCGACGGCGCGGATCTGACCGGTGTCGGCGGGGACAGCCCCCTGCCAGGGACGGCGGGGGCGGCGGGCGCGGCGGGGACGGCGGGCGCGGCGGGGACCGGTTCCGGCGGCGGTCAGGGCGGCGGCAGCCCGGGGCAGACCGCGGCCGGGGCGCCGGCCCCCGCGGGTGGCGCCGGCGGAGCGCCGTCCGGCGGAGCACCGTCCGGCGGGGGATCCCCCGCGCCGGCCCCCCAGCGACCCGGCGGGGGCGGCAACCAGCAACCCGCACAGGAAGAACCCGCAAAGGAGCAGCCCACACCGGAACCCGCACCGGACCCCGAGGACTGCCTCTGCGAGACGCTGGACCCGGCGACAGATCCGGTGACGGACATCATCGACGGGGTCACCGACCCGGTCGGCGGGCTGCTCGCCCCGTGACGGGGCGGTACCGGCTCCGGGCGCCCGCGTTAGGTTCGAGCGCATGAGCGCCCGCGACGACGTCTCCGAGATCTTCGACAGCACCGCGTGGCGGCCGGTCGACGGGTTCGACTTCGAGGACATCACCTACCACCGGGCCGTGGACGCCGGCGTCGTCCGCATCGCGTTCGACCGGCCCGAGGTGCGCAACGCCTTCCGCCCGCAGAGCGTCGACGAGCTGATCGCCGCGCTGGAGCACGCGCGGCTGTCCACCGACGTCGGCTGCGTCATCCTCACCGGCAACGGCCCGAGCCCCAAGGACGGCGGCTGGGCGTTCTGCTCGGGCGGCGACCAGCGGGTGCGCGGGAAGTACGGCTACGAGCACGAGGCAGGGGCGCGTGCTGCTGGGGGTGGTGCGGGCGGGGGAGGACTGGGCCGGCTGCACGTCCTCGAGGCGCAGCGGCTGATCCGCTTCATGCCCAAGGTGGTCATCTGCGTCGTCCCCGGCTGGGCCGCGGGCGGCGGGCACAGCCTGCACGTCGTCTCGGACCTGACCCTGGCCAGTGCCGAGCACGCCCGGTTCAAGCAGACCGACGCCGACGTCGGCAGCTTCGACGGCGGCTTCGGCTCGGCCTACCTCGCCCGCCAGGTGGGGCAGAAGTTCGCCCGCGAGATCTTCTTCCTGGGCGAGGAGTACTCGGCGCAGGACGCTCACGCGATGGGCATGGTCAACCGCGTCGTCCCCCACGCCGAGCTCGAGGCGACGGCGCTGGACTGGGGCAGGCGCATCGTCGCCAAGAGCCCGACCGCGCAGCGGATGCTCAAGTACTCGTTCAACCTGATCGACGACGGCTTGGTCGGCCAGCAGCTGTTCGCGGGGGAGACCACCCGCCTGGCCTACATGGCCGAGGAGGCGGTCGAGGGCCGCGATGCCTTCCTCGAGAAGCGCGACCCCGATTTCACCGGCTTCCCCTGGCATGTGTAGTGGCGTTTATGGCCATAAATGCGGGATGAGTCCCCGAGCGAGGAGGTCCACGTGATCGTGGAGGTGGTGACGGGCGCCGACGAACGTCCGGAGGCGCGGGTCGTCGACATCGACGACCTCGGCCGGCTGCACCTGGCCCTGGGTCAGGTGACCGACGACGAGGCCGCGGAGGTGCTGGAGCGGGCCGGCCTCGGGCGGTTCCGCGACAGCGAGACCGCCGTCCTCGACGTGGCCGCCCTGCGGGCCGCCGCCGAGCCGCGAGCGACGGCACCGGACTGGCAGGCTCGCTGGGACGAGATGATCGCGCACGCCCGCAGCAAGGGGTGGCTCTCCGAGGACGGGTCCGGTCTGCAGGTCCACGTGGAGAGCGCCGCCGGGGCCTGATCCGAGCCGTCGCGCGCACCTGCGCGAAGGCCGTGCGGCGGTGCAACAACATTCAAGCGTCTGACATCGTCCGCACTTCTCCTGTCCAGGGCATTGTGGTAACGCTTTCAACAGGCCAGGATGTCGCGGTGCCTATGACGTCGCGTCACGTACTCCCGTCATGAGCGGTACGCCGGGGCGGCCGCTCAGCCCGGAACTCTCCGAGCAACTGCTCTCGGTGGCGGTGGACATCCTCGCCGAGGAAGGGTGGGGCCGGCTCAACAGCGACCGGGTCGCCGCCCGTGCCCGGGCCGGGAAGGCGGGGATTTACCGCCGTTGGCCCACCATGGCCGCCCTCGCCCGCCACGCCGTCGGCCGGTTCCGCCTCGTCTCCCTTCCGGAGGACGGCGGCTCGCTGCGTGCCGACCTCGTCTCCCTCGCCGCCGCGTGGAGCCGACCGCTGGACCGCGAGGAGCGTGCGGTCGCCAGCATCGTGGGCGCCGCCCGCCACGAGGAGCAGCTGCGCGCCGGTTTGGACGACGCGCTGGTGCGCCCGCTGGCCGCGGTCGTCGCCGAGCTCGGGGAGCGGTCCGCCGCACGCGGTGCCCCGATCCCACCGGGACGGCTGGCCCTGCTGGGCTCGGTGCTGCAGGCCTTCTGGTGGCAGCGGTACACGGCTGCCGGGGACGGCGCCATGAGCGTCGAGGCGGTGGAGCGCGTGGTCGACGACGTCCTCCTGCCGGCCGCGGCGCCGGGGTGTGCGTCGCGGCGACCGGCGCCCGCGACCGTCTGAGCGCCGGGCTCGGTCAGCCGGCCCGGCGCATGGCCACCGGCGGCCAGCCGGTGTCGCCGTACGTCGATCCCTGTCCACGTCCGTGGACGACCGCTACGCCGGCCTCGAAGTGCCGGAACAGGCGGTCGGCCATGTCGAGCACCCTGTCCGCCAGCACGGCGGGATCCGCGTCGTCCATCATCGCCGTGCGCTGGGTCACCACCAGCGTGCGGGCCGTCGACAGCCACGAGGCCGCGACCAGGGTAGCCGCGGTCTCGGGATCGGCCGGAGCGGCCGGTGACGCGTCGGCCGACCAGGCGTCGACCAGGGCGCTGCGCAGCCGGAGCTCCGTCTCGTGCACGAGTTCGCGCTCGTGGGCGCGCAGGGCGTCCGACGCCTCGAGGGTGCCCACGTAGCAGCGACGGTCGGGCTGGCCCAGCGAGGACACCAGGTCGCGCACGGTGCCGACCAGGTACTCGCGCAGCGCGGTGAGCGGCGGCATCGACGGCATGCGATCCCGGACCGCGTCTGCCGGACCGGCCACCCAGGGGGTGCGGCCGTCGAAGAACAGCTCTTCCTTGGTGGTGAAGTGGTTGAAGACCGTCTGGACGGCGACGTCGGCCTCGCGGGCGATGTCGGCGATCGTCACCGAGTCGAAGTCGCCCTCGGCGAACATCCGCTGCGCCACCGTGCGGACGCGGTCGCGCGTGCGAGCCTTCTTCAGTGCCCGCCGGTCCATGATCTCACTCACCGTGGCAGCATAAGCACAGAACGTGCAGACCGCTCGTCAACGTGACGGTGCGCGTCTCGTTACTCCGGTCGCACCGGTGCGGCGGTCCAGTCCGCCCGGACCGCTCTCGCCCATGACTCGACGAGGACCGGCAGGTCGATGACGTCGAGGTCCGCGGCGACGTCGGCGATCGTCGTCCGCCACGCCGGCGGGGTCCGGCTCACGTCCACGTCCGCGGGGGCGCCGAGGCGGTCCAGGGCATCGCGCAGCCGGCCGTCGTCGCCGGTCATCGGGTGCTGGGCGTCGTAGGCGGCGTCGGCGAGCCGCACGACCGTCGCCGTGACCGGGTGCGATCCGCCGTCCTCCCGCAGGCCGCGGAGGGTGACCTCGAACAGCCGGGCGCAGGAGGCCGAGGCGCCGGGGTGGGCCGGCCCGCCGTCGGCCGGGGCGAGAACGGCGCCGCACCCGGGGCAGATCTCGGTGGATCGGGGCGCGTCGTCGGGGAGCACTCCTCGATGGTGCCGCACCCGGGGAGGCCCCGCGGTCGCGACGGCGGGGGAGGGGGCCCGTGCGGCACCGGGTGCCGGTCCAGGCAGCATGACCGGCGTGCGAACCAGAGCTGCTGTCCTGCGCCGGCCGGAGTCCGAGTACGAGATCGTCGACCTCGAGGTCCTCGATCCGGGGCCGGGCGAGGTGCTGGTCGAGATGGCCTACGCCGGGCTGTGCCACTCCGACGAGCACCTGCGGCACTCGAACCCGGGTGGGCGCTACCCGATCGTCGGCGGCCACGAGGGCTCCGGCGTCGTCCTGGCCGTGGGGCCGGGCGTCACCGCCGTCGCGCCGGGCGACCACGTCGTCACCAGCTTCCTGCCCGCCTGCGGGCACTGCCGGTTCTGCGCGCAGGGCCGGTCCAACCTGTGCGACAAGGGCGCCACGATCGCCAAGGGCGAGCTGCCCACCGGCACCTACCCGTTCCGGCTGGACGGCGAGCCGCTCGGCGGGTTCTGCATGATCGGCGCCTTCGCCCGGCACACGCTGCTCAGCGAGTTCTCCTGCGTCAAGATCGACCCCTGGATCGCCCTGGACACCGCGGCGCTGGTCGCCTGCAGCGTGCCGACCGGCTGGGGCTCGGCGGTCTACTCCGGTGGGGTGCGGCCCGGTGACACCGTGGTCGTCGTCGGTCTCGGGGGCGTGGGCGTCAACGCCGTGCAGGGCGCCGTGCACGCGGGGGCGCTGCACGTGATCGGCGTCGACCCCGTGGCGATGAAGCGCGAGTTCGCCGAGTCGCTGGGTGCCACGCGCACCGTCGCCGGCACGGACGAGGCCACCGGTCTGGCCCGCGAGCTGTCGCGCGGCACCGGCGCCGACGTCGTGATCGTCACCGTGGGGAAGATGTCGGCCGAGGCGTACGCGGGCGCGGCGGCGTCCCTGGGCAAGGGCGGGACCCTGGTGCTCACCGCGCTGGCCGACCGCCCCGAGGACGGGAACGTGCAGCTCGGTGGCCAGCTGGCCACCGTGTTCGAGCAGCGCATCCAGGGCTCGCTGTTCGGCTCGTGCAATCCCTTCCGCGACATCCCGATGCTCCTGCGCCTGCACGAGGAGGGCCGGCTCGAGCTGGACCGGCTGATCACCCGCCGGTACGCGCTCGACGAGGTCAACCAGGGCTATCGCGACCAGGCGGCCGGCGAGACCGTCCGCGGCCTCCTCGACCACTCCCGCGCCTGACCGGAAAGCCCCAGGCCGATCGGTCGGTTCGTCGGCGCGCGGGGTGGGCAGGGGCGGGCGCATGAGAAACGCGCGCATCGCCGTCCTGGATGTCGACGGCACCCTCGTCGACACCAACTACCAGCACGCGCTGGCGTGGTACCGGGCCTTCCGGTCGCTGGGGGAGACGTACCCGGTCTGGCGGATCCACCGGCTGATCGGCATGGGCGGTGACCGACTGGTGGCCGCACTCGGTGGCGACGACGTCGAGCAGCGGATCGGGGACGAGGCGCGCGAGCGCTGGACGGAGGAGTTCGACCGGCTGATCGACGAGGTCGCCCCGCTGCCGGGTGCCCGCGAGCTGATCGTGGCGATCGGCGAGCGCGGGCACCGGGTGGTGCTGGCCAGCTCGGGCAAGGCCAAGCACGTCGACCACTTCCTCGACCTGCTCGACGTGCGCGACCTCGCCGAGGCGTGGACCACCAATGACGACGTCGAGTCGAGCAAGCCCGCGCCCGACCTGCTGCAGGTGGCGCTGAAGAAACTGGGCGAGCCGGTGGACGCCCCGAGCGTCGTCGTCGGCGACTCCGTGTACGACGTCGAGGCCGCGAAGAACGCCGGGATGCCGGCGATCGTCGTCCGGTCCGGAGGGTTCGGGGACGACGAACTGCGCGACGCCGGCGCCGTCGGCATCTACGACACCCCAGCCGACCTCGCGGCGGCCCTCGACGACACCGCTCTGGCATGAGCATCCGGGTGGGCCTGGTCGGGGCGGGTGGCGTGGGTGCCCGGCATGCCCGGACGCTGGCCGGGCTGGAGGACGTCGAGCTCGTCGGCATCGTGGACGCCCTTCCCGGCGCCTGCGATGCCCTGGCCGGGCAGCTCGGGGTCCCGGTCGTGGACACCCTCGACCGCCTCCTTCACGGGGCGCTGGACGCGGTCTGGCTCTGCGTCCCGCCCTTCGCGCACGGCGAGCTCGAACTGGCCGTGGTGCGGGCCGGCCTGCCGTTCTTCGTGGAGAAGCCGCTGGCTGCCGACCTCGGCACCGCCGACACGGTGGCCGCATCCGTCGCCGCGGCGGGCCTGCCCACCGCGACCGGCTACCACTGGCGGCACCTGGACACGGTGGCGCGGGCACGCGAGGCCCTGGCCGGTGTCCCGCCGCGCCTGGTGTCCCTCACCTGGCAGGACAAGGTGCCGCCCCCCGACTGGTGGCGCACGACCCGCCTCTCCGGCGGGCAGGTCGTCGAGCAGGCGACGCACGTGCTGGACCTCGCCCGGGTGCTGGCGGGTGAGGTCGTCGAGGTCCGTGCCGCCGCGGCGCCCTCGTCGGATCCCGGACGGGACGTCGCGGATGCGACGACGGCCGTCCTGACCTTCGCTTGCGGCGCGCTCGGCACGCTCGCCGTCACGTGCACGCTCGCGGCGAAGGGCCGGGCCGGTATCGAGGTGGCCGCTGACGGCGTGCTCGTCGAGCTGACGGAGACCTCGTTGCGGGTGTCGGGTGCGGGCGGCGTCGAGGAGGTGCAGCCGGCGGTGGACGGGCGCCTGGCGGTGGACCGGGCCTTCGTCGACGTCCTCTGCGGTCGACCGGCCGCGCCCGGGGTCGTCGACTACGCCGAGGCGCTGCGCACCCACCGGCTGGCCTGCGCGGTGGCCGAGTCGGCGCGGAACGGCAGCGCGGTGCGGGTGCCGGCATGAGCACGGTCCGGACCACCACGGCGATCCGCTCGCCCAGCACGTCGTCCGGCTGCCGGAGGAGCTGGATCCGCTGGTCGGCATCTACGTGGCCCACCTGGGACCGATCTGCGTCAACGGTCTGCTGCACGCCGCGGCCGATGTGGGTGGCACGGCCCTGACGACGGGGTGCGCGGCCGGCTGGTCCTGGTCACCGGCGGCGGGGCCATCGGGCTGCTCGTGGGCCTGCTGGCGCGGCACTCCGGGGCAGCGGAGGTCGTCGTGGCCGACCCCACCCCGCAGCGGCGGCCGCGGCCGCGGGCCTAGGACCCCAGGCGGTCGACGACTCCCCGGAGGCCGTCCGCGAGCTGAAGACCCGGTGGCGGCACGGACCGGCCGACCACGGGGCCGACGTGGTGTTCCAGTGCCGGGGGCAGGCCGGCGCGCTCGCCGCAGCCCTGCGTGGGCTCCGACCCCAGGGGACGGTCGTCGACCTCGCCTTCTACACCTCGGGGTCCGATGCGGTCCGGCTCGGCGAGGAGGTCCACCACAACGGCCTGTCGGTCCGCTGCGCGCAGATCGGCCGGGTGCCGCGCGGCCTGGCGCAACTGTGGGACCGGCGCCGGCTGTCCACCGAGACCCTCGGGCTGCTCGCTGCCCACGGGGACGCCGTCCGGGAGCACCTCCTGTCCGACGTCGTCCCCTTCGACGAGGCGCCGCAGCTGTTCGCCGACCTCAGCGCACGGCGGCGTCACGTGCTCTCGGCGGCGCTGGCCGTTCCGCCGGCGTGAGCCGGTCGGTGCGGCGCAGGACCTCGGCGTAGAGCTCCTCGTAGCGCTCCGCCATCACCGCCGGGGCGAACCGGCGGCGGGCCTCGGCGGCGCACGCCGTGGGATCGATCTCCGCCAGCCGCCCCAGGGCCGCGGTGAAGCCCGCCTCGTCGTCGGCCAGGAACCCGGTCCGGCCGTCGTCGACGAGCGACGGGAGGCACCCGCGGGCCATGGCGACCACCGGCGTCCCGGCGGCGAGCGCCTCGCAGACCGCCGTCCCGCCCGGCTCCTCCCAGCGGATCGGGAACAGGACCGCGCGTGCCTCCCGGACCAGCCGGGCCTTCTCCGGTCCCGCGACCGTCCCGATCCAGCGCGCGTGCGTGCCGTCGAGCAGGGGTTCGACGTGCTCGGTGAACCAGGGCAGATCGGGGTGGGTGTGCACCGGGTGGCGCGGATCGGCGCGCGCGTCCGCGAGCGCCGCGGCGTCGGGCATCCCGGCCACCGGGCCGGCCAGCACCAGGGGGAGACGGGCGTCCCGGCAGGCACGCAGCGCCGTGTCAGTGCCCTTGAGCTCGCAGATCCGCGCGAGGAGCAGCACGAAGTGCGACCGTGCGGAGACCGGCAGCGGCTGCTCCTGCGGCACGGGAACCGACAGGGGAACGGAACCGAGCACCTGCCGGCGGAGCCGGTCAGGGGCCGCGGCCAGCTGGATCTCCGAGACGCCGACGAAGAACACCCGGCCGTGCCCGTCGAAGGCGCTGTAGAAGGCGGAGTTCCGACCCAGGTCCCAGTGCAGCGTGGCGAGCACCGGCGGACCGGCCCTGCGCATCGCCCCCAGGATCGCCGGCCCCACCACCTCCACGTGCGTGTGCACGACGTCGAAGGGGACGCCGGCCTCCGCGTGCTCCTCGACGGCCCGCAGGACGGCCTGCTCGTGCGCGTGCGCGATGCCCACGACCTGCGGATAAGGGCCGGCGAGCTGCGCGAACTGACCGGTGGGGAAGGCGCTGACCCGTCCGTCGGCCGGCAGTTCGGAGTCCCCCACGCTGGCCAGGACGACGGTGTGCCCGCGAGCGCGCAGCTCTCCGGTCAGCGTGGCGACGACGTTCTCGAGCCCGCCGTAGCCGCGTGGGGGCACGGGCAACCATGGCCCGGCGTCCATCAGCACCTTCACGGCCGGCGTCCTCCATGGCCGGCCCGGGCGCGTACCTCTCGCATGGGTGGACGATCGATGGTGCCGGTGTCCCAGCTGACGGCTTCGACGCCGTCGTCGGTCCGCACGAACTGCAGGAGCTCCGTGGACGCCGTCGTCCGGCCGGGCAGTCTGGCCATGGCGGTCTGCAGGATCTGCCCGGCCATCCGGCCGAGCGCCGCGTCGGACTGGTGGCCGTGCTGACGGGTCCCGAGATCGGCCTGGGCGAGGGCGTCGACACCGGCCAGCCGCGCGAGGTCGACCAGGAGCCCGAACTCCACGCCGTAGCCCGAGGCGAAGGGCACCGACTCCAGGAGATCGCGGCGCCCGGCGTACTCGCCGGACAGCGGCTGGACGAAGCCGGACAGCTCCGGCCAGAACGCGTTGAGCAGCGGGCGGGCGAGCAGCTCGGTGACCCGGCCGCCGCCCGAGGGGACCAGCCCCTCCGTGGTGGTGAGCGGGCGGTCGTAGAGGCCCTTGACGTAGCCGACCGCCGGATCGGTGAGGAGTGGACCGAGCAGACCGACGACGAAGCGCGGGTCGAAGGCGACCAGATCGGCATCCACGAAGACGACGAGGTCACCGCTGGTGGCGTGGAGGGACTTCCAGAGCGCCTCCCCCTTGCCCGGCACGCGTCCGTGCCCGGGGAGCACGGTGTCGACGTGCACCACCCGGGCACCGGCCTCCTGCGCCACGGCGGCGGTGCGGTCGCACGACCCGCTGTCCATGACGACGAGCTCGTCGATCACGGGATGCCGCTCGACGAGGGCGCCGCGGAGCGCGGTCACGATGGCGCCCACCGTGCCCTCCTCGTCGAGGGCGGGCAGCACCACGCTGACGGTGGCGCCCTGCCGGCGCTTCGCGGCCAGCAGCTGTTCCGGCTCCCAGCAGGTGACGCGATAGGTGCGGTCGTGCAGCCAGCGGCGGACGTCTGCTCGCATAGGGCCCCCAGGACGGGCGCCGACACCCTCGTCGGCGCTGGACCCCGTGCACGCAGGATGCCTCACGTCGGACAGTCCGGCGACCGATCACGTGCCGTATCCGCAGACGTCGCCTTTGAGTGGGAGCTACGAGGCGGCGGGGTCAGGAGGCGGCGGAATCGCGGCCGAGGCGGCGCAGCAGCTCGTCGGGGCGGTCGGTGATGATCGCGTCGACACCGAGGGCCCGCATCAGGTCCATGTCGGCGGGCCGGTTGACCGTCCAGACGTGGACCTCCTTGCCGGCGGCATGGGCTTCGGCGACGAAGCCGGGGTCCGAGCGGAGCAGCGCGACGCCGGGGCCGACCGCCGAGGCGCTGCCGCTCAGCAGCTCGCGGCGGACGGGACGCAGCCGCTTGCCGATCAGCTGCACGGTCGGCACCCCGGGGGCGAGCTCGGCCATCCGGCGCACGGCGAACTGGGAGAAGCTCATCATCCGGACGGCCGGCTTGCCGGCCCACTCGACCGGGCGCCCGTTGCCGAGCAGCCCGTACCGGCGCAAGCAGTCGACCAGCGCCTCCTCGACCCTGCGGGTGTGCCGGGTCGGGTGCTTGGTCTCGATGGCCAGCCGCAGGCTGCCGGGCGTCGCGGTGATGTACTGCAGCAACCGGTCGAGGGTGAGGACCAGGCCGTTCTCGACGTCGGGCTCGTCGGTGACGGACAGGATCTCGTCGTCCGCCCAGCGGCTGCGGCCCTTCGGCTTCCGGGCGCCGAACTGGAACTGCTCCAGCTCCTCCAGGTGCAGCGCCGAGACGATGCCGCGCCCGTTGGAGGTGCGCCTGATCTGCCGGTCGTGCACGCAGACCAGCACGCCGTCACGGGTCAGCCGGACGTCGCACTCGACCGCGTCCGCCCCGACGGCGGCGGCGTGCCGGTAGGCGGCGAGCGTGTGTTCCGGCGCCCCGGCGGTGGCGCCGCGGTGGGCGACGACCTCGGGGGCGGTCACCGGGGCGAGGCGGGGGGAACGACCGGCACGCGGTGATTCTCTCCCGTCGCGGCGGAGGCTGCGCGGCAGGGTGGCCGCCCGTTCCACGTGCCGGGAAGCCATGTCGGGAAGCTACGGCCTCTGCTTGCGGGGTGACCTTGTTGGTCTTTTCGGCGGTAGACGGCGCTCAGGGGCGCTGACGTCGAGCGGGTTGAGCCGCGCGCCCGAACGTTGAGCCGGGTCAGGGCGCGGCTCAAGGGCCGATGAGGCGGCTTGACGTGCCGTTGTCGGCCGCGCCGGCGCCCCTGCTGTGCGCGACCGTGGCCACGCGACGGCGTGTACGGCAACACGCACGGCACTCGGCCAACAGGGTCCAAGTGCAAGCAGCGACCGAGCGTGGGAAGTGCCCTGGTCAGCCCGCCATGCCGGCGTCCCCGGTGCGGTACTCGGCGATGGTCACCATGGGGGGCCGCTCGTCGACGCCGACCGCGCGGCTGCTGGGCACGAATCCCGAGCCGTCGTGGCGGAACTGGGTGAGCAGTCCGCTGGCGGTGAGCGGTTGGTGCCCCGGGCGGCCGCACTCGGCACGGGCGAGCACCGTCGAGACGACCTCGCCGGCCATCGCGCCGAGCGCTTCCTGCGACTGGGAGGTGTGCCGCCGGACGCCGAGGTCGACCTGAGCCAGCGAGGAGAGCCCGCCCAGGCGCAGCAGGTCGACGAGCAGGCCGACCTCCACCCCGTAGCCGGAGACGAACGGCACCTGCTCCAGGGCCGACCGGCGTCCGGCGTACTCGCCCCCGAGCGGCTGGACGAACCCGGCCAGCTCCGGCCAGAGCGCGTTGAGCAGCGGCCGGGCGGTGAGCTCGGTGACCCGGCCCCCGCCGGCGGGCCGGGCCTGCCCGTCGATCTCGAGGGGGCGCGTGTAGCAGCCCTTCACGTAGAGCACCTGCGGGTCGGTGAGCAGCGGCCCGAGCAGGCCGGGCACGTAGTGGGCGACGTCGCCGAGGAGGTCGGCGTCGAGGAAGACGACGAGGTCGCCGGTGGTGGCGGCCAGCGACTTCCAGAGCGCCTCACCCTTTCCGCGCCGGGTGCCGTGCCCGGGCAGGACGTCGGTGGTGGCGACGACGTCGGCGCCGGCGGCCCGGGCGACCTGGGCGGTGGCATCGGTGGAGTCGGAGTCGACGACGAGCAGTTCGTCGATCAGCGGCAACCGGGCCATCCAGCGTTCCCGCAGGTCGGTGACCAGGCGCCCGACCGTCGCCTCCTCGTCCCGGGCGGGCAGGACGACGCTGACGCGGTGCCCGCCGCGGCGCTTGGCCCGCACGAGGGCATCGGGGTCGATCTCGGCCAGGCTGGCCGCAGACGTGGTGCGGTGCTCGAACCAGGCGCGGGCGTCGGGTCTCACCGCCTCACTGTCGTGCAGGGCGGCCGCCCCTGACCAGGACGGCGCCCACAGTTCACGTGTTCGTCACCGGAAGCCGGCCCGGGGACAGCGGGTGCATCTTGTGCATTCCTTGCGGTTCCCGAGCGGTGCGCCTGCGGTTGGGCGGCCAGAGTCGGTGCTGCACCACGAGGGGGAACCGCCGCCCGGACCGAGGAGACACGCAGATGATCCGCATCGACGCAGCCCTGACCCGCCGCGTCACCGGTGCGCGCCTCACTGCTGCCGCCGCGGTCCTGGGCGGCACTCTCGCCCTCGCGGGGCTCGGCGCATTCGGGGATCTCCCCGGCGCTCCCATCGACGGCGACGTCGGCCCCGGCATCATGACCGTGGAGCTGTCGCAGGCGGTCAGCACCCGGTAGGAACGGCCCATGACCGCCCGCTTCGCCACCGTCGACGACTACGCGGCCTCGCTGCCCGAGGACGTCCGGTCGGTGCTGGAGGAGGTCCGTCGCGTCGTCCGCCGGGTGGTGCCGGACGTCGGCGAGACGATCAGCTACCGGATGCCCACGTTCACCCTCGACGGGCAGCCGCTGGTACACGTCGCGGCCTGGAAGAAGCACCTCGGGCTGTACCCGCTCCCGCCGATGGACGCCGAGCTGGCCGCACAGGTCGAGCCCTACCGGGGGGCGAAGGACGCGATGCAGCTCCGCTACGACCGGCCGGTGCCCTACGACCTGGTGGAGCGGGTCGTCGCAGTCCTCCTCGAGCAGCGACGTGCGGCGGCCGCAGGCCCCGGCGTGTGAACGCCCCGTAGCCGAGGTCCCCCGGTCGGTGGAGCGGTGTCATCCGAGCGGGGACATCGGACGGGCGGACGGTCACGGGCAGTGGGAACGGCGGCGACTATCGCCGGCGTGCCGACGATGGTGAAGCTGTTCTTCTCCCTGGCCACCGTGGCCGGGGCGCCTGCGGTGGCCACCTACGCGGTGTGGAGCCGATACGTCTAGAACGCAGGGCGGGTGACCTACAAACGCCACCTCGAGGCCCTGCGTGCCGTCGCCGACGGCTCCTGAACAGCGGGCCGGGACGTCGGTGCGCGAGGGGTGGGAGGCATGGCACGTCCCATCCGGCCGCGGGCACGGCCGGACAGAGCATCCGCGCCCGCCGGCACGCGGCTCAGCGCCGTCGGGCTCTGCTCGCCGACCGCGGCGCCGTCCCCGGTCGGCTCCGGGTGGCCGAGATCGGTGAGCCAGCCGCGCAGCACCCGGTGCAGGTGCTCGGCGCCGACGATCTCGCCCGGCGCCGCCCACTCGCGGGGGTGGACGAGCAGCGCATGCTGCTGCGGCCCGCCCAGGCCCCCGTGCGAGCCGACGTGCGGCTCGAACGGCGAGGCCTCGTCGGTGCCGGGGTCGTAGCGGCTGTTGATCACGACGTCGGGGCAGTGCGGGAACGTCGAGACGCGGGCGACCAGGGCGGCGGCGTGCTCGCCGTAGGGCAGCAGCGGGTCGGTGCCGATGACGACGCCGGTCGCGAGCCGGTGCAGCCCGTCCCGGCCGAGGACGACCGGCCCGAACTCCTCGGAGTGCACCAGCAGGAAGCCGACGCCGTCGTGGTCGACCAGGCCGGGCAGCAGGGCGGGCCAGTGCCGCTCGATCTCCTCCAGCGCGGCCCGCCCCGGGAGGTCGGGGAAGGACACCATCGCCTGGTGGCCGGAGACCACGCACACGACGCCCGGCGCCACGCGCGGCACCGCACCGGCCGGCCCCGGCTCGACGGCGTGGTCGTGACGGACCGCCCCGGCACGTTCCACGCGCTCCTGCAGCCGGCGCGCGATGGGTCCACCGCTCTCGGCCAGGGCGGCGGTCACCTGCCAGCTCTCCACCGGACGGCGGCTGTCGCGGGTGCCGGTGGACTGCCGGGAGCCGAGGGTGCCGCCGCAGAGCCGGCCGACCAGCTCCTCGATCGACTCCCCGAACCGGTCGGCGAACGCCCAGCCCTGGGTCTGGCCGTGGTCGGAGAGGACGACGAGGTGGTACCGGCGGGGCGCGAGCGTCGCGGCCCGGTGCAGCCGGCCGATCTGCTGGTCGATGCTGCGCAGCACGGCCAGGCTGTCGGCCCGCTCCAGGCCGCCGTGGTGGGCGGCCTCGTCGTAGCCGAGGAAGTCCGCGTACACGACCGGGCGGCCGGCCAGCATGTCCTCGAGCAGCGCGAAGACGACGACGTCGCGGGAGATGACGGTGACGCCGGGGCGGGCCAGCGGGTAGATGCCGCCGCGGCTGACCCGGGGCCGGACGTCGTCCCGGCGTTCCCGCGCGGCGGCGGCGAGCTCGCGGCAGATGTCGACCAGGGAGACCCCGATGGTGCGCAGCGCGTTGACCGGGTTCGCGAAGTAGGCGTAGTAGCCGGAGCCCACGCGCTCGCGGGTGCGCCGGGCCCGGCGGGCGCGGGCCGGGACGACGTGCGACAGCGAGCTCATCGTCAGGCTGACGTGGGCGGCGTCGCCGGTGAACAGGTTGCCGTGGCCGGCGCCGTCCGGGGCGAGCAGCCCGCGCCCGTCGGAGTGCCGGCGCTCCACCTCGACGGCGTCGGCGGGGTGGGAGACGCGGGTGATGTGGTCGCGCTCCTTCTCGTACCAGCGGAACCCGAGGACGTCGTGGTTGGAGCCGTGCAGGATCCCGCTGACCGCAGCGCCGGTCTGGGAGCTCCAGTCGGTGTGCCAGGAGGTCATCGCGTGGCTGCCGGTGCGCAGCCAGGCGGCCAGGTTCGGCATCCAGCCGTCGCGGACGGCCCGCCGGGCGGTGTCGTGGGAGAGCGCGTCGATCTGGAGGAACAGCACGCCCGGTGGGCGCCCGGCGTCCTCCGGCGTCCCCCGTGCCCGGCGGCGTGCGCGGCGGAAGAAGATCTCGTCCTCGTCGACGGCGAGCAGGCTGCTGACCACGCCGGAGACGGCGGCGATGACGACTGCCACGACGACGGCCACGCGCAGGTCCGCCACCACCACGCCCGGCACGGCGAAGGAGACCGCGAGCACGACGGCGCCGAAGAGCAGGAAGCTGCCCAGCCCGAGCGTGAAGAACGCGACCGGCAGGGCCACCCGCATCACCAGCGGCCAGGCCGCCGCCGCCAGGACGCCGAGCAGCAGCGCCATGACCGGCGCCTGCCACCACGACGACAGCTCGAACCCGGTCATCCGCGCGCTGAGGACCACCAGCGCGCCGGTGACCGCGCCCCAGGTGACCAGCACGCGGGCGAGCGTGCGGCCGGTGCGCAGCAGCCGGCCGGGGGCGGCGGGGGTACTCACACGGTCTCGCAGGGTTCGGGCTCGGCGGCCGCCGGCACGGTTCGGCGGCGCCGGTTGCCAATCAGGTTCAGCACCGCGCTGACCGCGAGCACCAGCACGGTGGCGACCAGCATGGCGACCAGCGGGGAGTCGAAGATGCCGCCGCTGACCACGCCGAGCAGCGCGTAGGCCAGCGCCCACAGGAAGGCGGCGAGCAGGGACGCCGGCACCAGCCGGCGCCAGGGATAGGTCAGCGCCCCCGCTGCGGCCAGGACCGGGATGCGGCCGGCGGGCAGCAGCCGTCCGGCCACGATGATCTGCCAGCCGTGCCGCCGGAACTGCTCGCGCACCTGGTCGAGGCGGTCGGCGTGCTGGCCGCGGGTGACCCACCGGACCGCCGACGGGCCGCCGAACCGGCAGATCGCGAAGGTGACCAGGTCGCCGGTGAGCGCGGCGAGGGTGGCCACGGCGAGCACCAGCGCCAGCCCGAGGCCGGCGGTGGTCATGGCGAAGGCCGCGGCCGTGCCGACGACGAGGCCGGTCGGCACCACCGGGACGACGGAGCCCAGCAGCACCAGCCCGAACAGCAGCGGATAGCCGACGGCGGTGTCGCCGTCCCAGGCGCTGGTGAGCACGTCGAGGTTCATGTCTCGGCCACCGACAGGTCGACGGCGGAGCCGGGGGCGGTGACGACGACGCGGGTCGGCAGACCGCGCGCGGCGACCTCGGTGGCGAACGCGTGGGGTGGGTCGACCAGCAGCCGCCGCATGCGGGCGCGCAGCGGGGAGGGGACCGATGTCATCCCCGCGACGGTGAGCGTGCCCCAGTGGACCGGGACGGCGATCCGCGGCCGGATCAGGGCGGCGGCGTCCGCGGCGCCGACCGGGTCGAGGTGGCCGGGACCCAGGGTCGGGCCCCAGCCCCAGACAGGCAGCAGGGCGACGTCGACGTCCCGGTCCCGCAGCACGCCCATCCCCTGAAAGACCCCGGTGTCGCCGCTGACGTAGACGCACGAGCCGCCGCCCTCGAGCAGGAAGCCGATCGCCTCGGTGTCGGGCCCGTGCGTGGAGCGGGGGCCCCAGCGGTGGCCGCTGTGCTCGGCGCGGACGGCGGTGATCCGCAGCTCGCCGTCGGGCAGCGACTCGCCGGCCGAGAGCTCGTCGACGCGGGGGAACCCTCGGCCGCGCAGCCACTCGCCGGCGCCGCGCGGCACCACGATCCGGGTGCGGGGCCCGACCGTGCGCAGGGAGGGGATGTGCAGGTGGTCGCCGTGCAGATGGCTGATCAGGACGAGGTCGACCCCGGCCCACGTCGCCGGGTCGGGCAGGGACACGACGCGGCGGAGCAGACCCACGGTGGGGGCGAGCACGGGATCGGTGAGCACGGTGCGTCCGGCCATCTCGACGCGGACGGTCGAGTGGCCCAGGAAGTGCAGCACCGGGCTGGTCACGGCGTCAGTATTCGCGGGGGTAGTGACAGTCCCAAGGCGTTTGCGCCCGTATGGGGGTGCCGGCGCCGGAAATGGGTGGAAACCCTGAGCCCAGGGTCCGGCGTTTATGGCCAGGGCGCTGACCCGAGCCCCGTTTCCGCCATCGTGGCCACTTTGGCGGGTGGGACGCGCACGACTCAGACGGCGGGGACCGTCAGCAGGGCGGCGACCTCGGCGGCGGTCAGGTCGTGCGGCTCGCTGCGGCCGTGCAGCAGCTGCACCCCCGTGGCGACGACGGCCTCGCGCACCTCGGGCGTGCTCACCCCGCCGGCGATGGTGGTCAGACCGAAGCCGGTGTTGGTCCGGACGATGGCCGCCAGCACCTGCAGGGCGCGGGTGGTGTCGTCGCGGGAGGAGAGGCCGTTGAGGTCCAGGCGGACGGCGTCGAGGTGGACGCGGGCCAGCAGGGCGAAGAGGCTGTGGCCCATGCCGTAGTTGTCCAGGCAGAGGCGCACGCCGCTCCTGCGGACGGCCTCCAGCTCCGGGACGAGCGCGGCCGAGCCGGTGAGCAGGGTCTCCTCGGTGAACGACAGCATCAGCCGGGAGGCGGCCAGGCCGGACGCGTCCAGGGCGGCGGCGATCTCGGCGGCCAGGCCCTCGGCGGGGACGAAGCCGGCGGGGAGGCTGACCGCGACGTCGACCCGCTCGTCGGGCAGCGCGGCGACCTCCCGGCAGGCCTGGTGCAGCAGCCAGGTCCGCAGCTCGGTGGCGCGTCCCTGGCGTCCGGCGAAGCCCCACAGCTCCAGGTTCTGGACGGCGGGGTGGTCGGGGTGGCTCCAGCTCGGCGTCGCGTGGACCAGTGCGATCCGGCCGTCCGGGTGGCAGGCGGCGTCCATGCGGACGGAGAACAGGCCCTCGGCCACGACGTCGGCGAAGTCCGGATGGGCCTCGACGTGGGAGGGGGCCGGGGCGTCGGCGGTCCGCACGCAGCCCTTGCCGGCCTGCTTGGCGGCGCGCAGGGCGGCGTCGGCCTCCCTGAAGGCGACCTGTCCGCCGGCCGCGCCGAGTGCGGCGACGCCGACGCTGGCGCCGACGGCGAAGGCGCCGTCGGCGGTGCGGTAGGGCATGCCGAGGACGTCGACGACGCGCTGGGCGACGTCCTGGGCCTCGGCGAGGGTGCCGGTGACCAGGACGGCGAACTCGTCGCCGCCGAGACGGGCGACCAGGTCGTCCTCGCGGACGACGGTGTGCAGCCGGCGGGCCACCTCGACCAGCAGGTGGTCGCCGGCCTCGTGCCCGGCGACGTCGTTGACCGCCTTGAACCCGTCGAGGTCGAGGACCAGCAGGCAGCGGTCGTCGACGGACGGCGTGGCCAGCTCCCGGAACAGCGTCGCGCGGTTGGGCAGGCCGGTGAGGTGGTCGGTGTAGGCCATGCGCTCGAGCTCGCGTTCGCGGCGGCGGCGAGTGGTGACGTCGCGCAGGTAGAGCACCCGGCGCCCGCTGCCGGGGCGCTCGGTGGAGGTGGCCTCCAGTTCGCTGTGCGAGCCGTCGGCCGGGACGACCCGGAAGTGCAGGGGCGCGCCTTCCCCGGCGGGGACGTCGAGGGTGGCGGCGCGGACGGTGTCCCGGTCGGCGGGGTCGACGAGGTCGAGCAGTGAGACGGCGTCCTGAGCGCTCGAATCGATGCCGAGGAGGCTGCGCGCCGCCGGCGAGGTGAACAGCAGGCGGAACTCGCCGTCCATGATCGCGATGCCGTCGGAGCTGGCCTCGATGAGCTCGCGGAAGTCCTCTTCGCTGCGCACGAGGTCCTCGATCACCCGCCCGTCGTCGCGGACGCGCATGAACGACCGGAGCGCGGTGAGCCCGAAGACGAGGGCACAGCCGAGCTGGGCGCCGGCGGAGAAGGGCACGTCCCACAGCAGCCCGCCGATGAGGGCGGCCGGCAGGGTGAGCATGGAGTTGGTGATCATCGCCAGCCCCACGGGGCTGACGACCGGCGCCGAGGCTCGTGGCCCCCGCTCGGGGAGGCGCAACGGGGCCAGGTGCACGGCCAGGGTCGAGGCCAGCATGGCCGCGGCGACGGAGGCGTCGGAGACCGCGGTCCACATCGTCGCCGGCGACACGATGGCGATCGCCTCGGCCCCGGCGGCCGCCGACTGGCAGGTGACGGCCACGATGAGCACGGTGGACGCGCTGCGCAGAGCGGCGGTGGAGACCGTGCAGAGGGCGCCGATGCCGCCGAGCATGAGCGCCCCGTAGGCGCCGTACGCGAAGACGAGGGTGCGGAGGGCATCCGGCGCCTCGACCGGGTCGATCAGCGCCGCGTGCAGCACCTCGGTGACGACGAGCATCGCGGTGGTGATGAGCGCGCCTTCGACGACGAGCACGGACCAGCGGGTGCGGCTGACCCGGCGGGCCAGCATCCCGGCGGTGACCACTGGCGAGGTCGCACCGAAGAAGAGGATGACGTCGTCGAACCCGAACCCGTCGAGCCCCGGGCCGGGGAAGGACCCGGCCAGCAGCTGCGCGAGGGCGAAGAACACCGCCCCGAACGCGGTGGGGTACCAGGGGCGGGCGACGTCGCGGTCCATCGTGCGCAGCCGGCGGAACATCGACCAGGCCACCATCGACGCCAACGAGCCGAGGACCAGCTCGTCCCACTGCATGCCGGTGCCGTCGGGCGCGCTGAACGGCACGGCCAACGCGAGGCCGACCAGGGCCAGCGGCACCGCCGTCCGGACGCCCCAGGGGACGCTCCGTAGCGCGATCACGACTGCGCCGGGGTCACGGCATCGGGCAGCGCGCTCCGCATGTCCCACTCGCCGGCGGCGAGCTGGCCGGCCTCGAGCGGCCGGGCGAAGACGTAGCCCTGGAGGTACCGGTGCCCCATGTCCCGGAGCAGGGTGAGGACGGCCTCGTTCGTGACCCCCTCGACGATGACGGGCAGGTCGAGGCTGGAGCCCAGCTGCAGCACCGCCCGGCACATGGCGCGCCGGGCAGGGTCGTGCTCGACGTCGGAGAGGAAGTACTGGTCCATCTTGAGGACGTCGACGGGCATGCCGACCAGGTAGGCCAGCGACGACCAGCCGGTGCCGAAGTCGTCGACGGCGACGCGGACGCCGAGCCGGCGCAGGACGGTGAGGTCCTCGATGACGTGCGAGTCGTCGAGCAGCACCGACTCGGTGATCTCGACGATGAGGCGCGAGGACGGCAGGCCGCTGGTCTCCAGGGCGCTGATGACGTCGGGCACGAGCTCGCCGCTGCGCACCTGCCGGGCGGACACGTTGACCGCGACGCCCAGGTCGGCATCGCCGAGGGCGGCGATGGTGGCGCACGCCTCGCGCAGCACCCACCGGCCGAGCTCGGTGATCAGCGGGGACTCCTCGGCCAGGGGCACGAATTCGGTGGGGGAGACCTCGCCGAAGAGGGGGTGCCGCCAGCGCAGCAGCGCCTCGACGGAGACGGTGCGGTGCATGACGATGTCGACGACGGGCTGGAAGACCAGCCGCAGCTCGCCGCGGTCGAGCGCGCCGTCGAGGTCGGTGCGCAGGGCGGCGCGGCGGTCCTCCTCGACGCGCAGGGCGTCGTCGTAGCGGTGGACCGAGCCGGGCCCGGCCGTGGCGGCGCTGCGCAGGGCGAGCTCGCCGCGGCGCAGGGCCTCCCCGGTGTCGACGTCGGCGAACAGCGCGGCCACGCCGGCGACGGCGGACAGCCGGAGCGAGCCGCCGGGGATCGGCACGGGGCCGACGGCGGCGACCAGGCGGGCGGCCACGATCTCGGCGTCGGCGATGCTGCCGTCGACGAGGACGACGAAGTCGCCGTCCTTGCCGCGGGCCAGCCAGTCCTCCCCGCGCAGGGCGCGGGTGAGCCGGGCGGTCAACGATCGCAGGACGGCGGTCTCGGTGTCGGGCGCGAGGATCTCCGAGGCCAGGCCGCTGATCCGCACGAGGGCGAGGGAGAACGACCGGCGGTGCGCCTCGCGCTGCACGGCGCCCAGGCTGCGGACCAGCGCCGCGCGGTTGGGCAGGCCGGTGACGGGGTCGGTGAGGGAGAACTCGTGCAGGTCGGGGTCGATGCCGGCCGCGGGGACGCGGGAGGAGGCGTCGCGGCAGAACAGGACGAACGCGCCGACGTCGGGGTCGGCGCGCAGATCGCGGACGGTGGCCTGGATCAGCCGCCACCGTCCGTCGGCGTGCCGTATCCGCGCGGTGCGGACGGCGAGTTCCTCGGGGCGGATGCGGTCGGCGTCCAGGATGCCGGAGACGGCGGAGCGGTCGTCGGGGTGGACGGCGCGGAGCAGCGGCAGCCCGACCACGGCGGCGGCGTCGAACCCGAGCAGGTCGGCGATGCCCTGGGAGGCGAAGGTGACGCGGAATCGGTCGTCGAGGATGACGACCGGGTCGACGCTGCTCTTCACCAGCGTCCGGAACGAGGACTGGCTGCGCTGCAGCGCCCCGGTCAGTCTGCGCTGGCGGGTCCACAGGGTGGCCTGGAAGGAGACCAGGACGGCGAGCCCCGTTCCGGCGAGGACCAGGCCGAGAACCGTGGGCACGGCCAGCAGGCCGACCACGACCGCGGCGACGGCGACCACGGCCACGGGGACGGCGAGGAGTCCGGCGCGCCCGCTGGGGGACGCGACCGGGAACGCAGCCGCTGGCTGCCCCGGGACGGGGGCGGTGGTCACACGCCTCTGATCGGGCTCCCGCCGGGGGTGCTGCAGCACCGTTCTCGGCCTGTCACCCCTTCGGGGGACGTCGCGATCGTTCGCGGACGCCGATCCCCGGTTCGGCGCGGCCGGAATCGGGTGTGTCCAGACGGGGGCCGGGGTAGCAGGGGGTCTCGTTCCGTAATGCCGCAGCGGACGCGCCCCGTTCCTTCGCCGGGTGTCGCGTCCGGAGCGAGCCTTGGATTGCTGACGCCGCACGAGCCCGGCGGGAGGGGTGACCATGAGCCGACCGGGTGGACGGCACCGGGCCCCCGCCGACGGGCAGGGTGGCGCGCCCCACGCGGGTCGGCATCGCGCTCCCGAGGACGGCCACGCGCGGGAAGTGATCCTCCGGGAGCGGGCGATCCCGGCGCTGTGGGGTGCGAACAGTTCGCTGGCCCTTGCCGCCGTGGCGGTCCTCCTGGTCGTGGGGCAGCCGGAGTCGGGCGGATGGACCGCCGATCAGCCGTACGGGCCGTCCGAGGCGTGGCCGGAGAGGCCGGGCGACGGGGACGCGGGAGGTCCCGCCGTCACGCCGGTCGGCCGGCAGCTCCCCCCGATCGCCGGTGGCATGGGCAGCTTCTGGTCCGCGGGAGGCCGGGATGCGCCGCTGCTCGAGGCGGCGCTGATGAGCACAGCGGCGGCGAGCGGCTCGCGGTCGGCGCCGCAGGATCCGTCCGGTGGTGCAGTGGCCCAGTTCACGGCAAGGTCGCAGCCGTCGCGTGGTGCGCTCGTTGCCCCGTCGTCGGCCGGTGCGCCCGGTGCGCAGCCGTCGCCCGGTGCGCCGGTAGCGCCCGGGTCCGGGCAGCCGACTACCGCGCCTTCCGGCGGGTCGCCGCAGGTATCGGACGGTCCGTCGCAGGACAGCAGCGGGTCGCAGCCGGACGGCGAGGAACCGTTGGTGGGGGCGGTGCCGCCGACGACCGCCCCGGCGGTGGAGCCGGTGACCGAGTCGGTGGTCGAGCCGGTGGGCGAGGCCGTGGAGCCGGTGACCGAGCCGGTGGGCGAGGCCGTGGAGCCGGTGACCGAGCCGGTGGCCGAGGCCGTGGAGCCCGTGACCGAGCCGGTGGGCGAGGCCGTGGAGCCGGTGACCGAGCCGGTGGTCGAGCCGGTGGGCGAGGCCGTGGAGCCGGTGGTCGAGCCGGTGGGCGAGGCCGTGGAGCCGGTGACCGAGCCGGTGGCCGAGGTTGTGGAGCCCGTGACGCAGCCGGTGGCCGAGGCCGTGGAGCCCGTGACCGAGCCGGTGGCCGAGGTTGTGGAGCCAGTGACGCAGCCGGTGGCCGAGGTTGTGGAGCCGGTGACGGAGCCGGTGGTCGAGCCGGTGGGCGAGGCCGTGGAGCCGGTGACCGAGCCGGTGGTCGAGCCGGTGGGCGAGGCCGTGGAGCCGGTGACCGAGCCGGTGGTCGAGCCGGTGGTCGAGCCGGTGGGCGAGGCCGTGGAGCCGGTGACGGAGCCGGTGGCCGAGGTTGTGGAGCCAGTGACGCAGCCGGTGGGCGAGGCCGTGGAGCCGGTGACGGAGCCGGTGGGCGAGGCCGTGGAGCCGGTGACGGAGCCGGTGGGCGAGGTTGTGGAGCCCGTGACGCAGCCGGTGGGCGAGGTTGTGGAGCCGGTGACGGAGCCGGTGGGCGAGGCCGTGGAGCCGGTGACCGAGCCGGTGACCGAGCCGGTGGCCGAGGCCGTGGAGCCCGTGACGCAGCCGGTGGCCGAGGTCGTGGAGCCCGTGACGCAGCCGGTGGCCGAGGTTGTGGAGCCCGTGACCGAGCCGGTGGGCGAGGTTGTGGAGCCCGTGACCGAGCCGGTGGGCGAGGTTGTGGAGCCGGTGAGCGAGCCGGTGGCCGAGGTTGTGGAGCCGGTGGCCGAGGTCGTGGAGCCGGTGACCGAGCCGGTGACCGAGGTCGTGGAGCCCGTGACCGAGCCGGTGGCCCAGGCTGCGGAGCCGGTGACCGAGGTCGTGGAGCCCGTGACCGAGCCGGTGGCCCAGGCCGTGGAGCCGGTGGCCGAGGTCGTGGAGCCGGTGACCGAGCCGGTGACCGAGGTCGTGGAGCCCGTGACCGAGCCGGTGGCCCAGGCTGCGGAGCCGGTGGCCGAGGTCGTGGAGCCGGTCGCCGAGCCGGTGACCCAGGCAGTGGAGGAGCCGGTCGCCGAGCCGGTGACCCAGGCAGTGGAGGAGCCGGTCGCCGAGCCGGTGGCCGAGGTTGTGGAGCCCGTAACCGAGCCCGTGACCCAAGCCGTGGAGCCCGTCACCGAGCCGGTGACCCAGGCAGTGGAGCCGGTGACTCAAGCCGTGGAGCCCGTCACCGAGCCGGTGACCCAGGCAGTGGAGCCGGTGACACAAGCGGTGGAGCCCGTCGCCGAGCCGGTGACCCAGGCAGTGGAGCCGGTGAGTCAGGCCGTGGAGCCCGTTACGGAGCCGGTGACCGAGGAAGCGGCGCCGGTCGCCGAGGAGCTGCCGGGGCCGGCGGACCTCCCGGCCCCCGAGGGCACCGAGACCCTCCCGGTCCAGCTATCCCACTGATCGGCTGAC
Organism: Blastococcus colisei; assembly: GCF_006717095.1. NCBI lineage: Bacteria > Bacillati > Actinomycetota > Actinomycetes > Geodermatophilales > Geodermatophilaceae > Blastococcus > Blastococcus colisei. The sequence continues at coordinate 734,254 of NZ_VFQE01000002.1, read as the reverse complement.
AGGCCGGCCGGCGGCGCCCGCCGCCCACCCGTGGATGGGCTGACGGCCCCGGCCGGGTGTGGCACTCTCCGGCGCGTGGGGAAGTTCCTGGCAGTTCTCCTGACCGTTGTCGTGATCGTGGAGCTGGTGCTCGTCTTCGGGATCGCGGGTGCGCTCTTCTGGTTCGGCGCGACCGGAACGATCGTCGCGGGCGCCGCGATGCTGATCGTGTCGCTGATCGCAGGGGTGCTCGCGCTGAGGGCCATGCGCCCCCAGCGGTGACCTGCGTGACGGCCACGCCTAGCCCGATCCCGTGGTTGCCCGGTGTTCGCCTTCGGTGTGCTTGCCGATCACTTCGGGCAGGCGGAAGCTTCGCTCGTGATCGGTGACGCCGAGGTGCTGGACCGAGTTCACCGCGACGCCGACCGCGTCGTCCTCTGCCGCTGCGGCGGTGCGGGGCGCGTGGTTCACACGCCGGTGAACCAGCCGGGGGAGCCCGAGACCTACGCCTGTTCCACCTTCACGTGCACGTGGGACCGACCCGGCCCGCACGAGCCCCGTCTCCCACCCCGCCGCCGCTGAGCGGCTACCTGTCGGCCGCCGACCTGGAAGCGGCCCGGGTGGCCGTTCCCATCGTCTGCGTCGACCTCGTGCCCGTGCGGAGCAGTGCATCGGGCGGCGTCGAGGTGGGTCTCGTACTCCGGGCCATGCCCGGGCGGGACGAGCCCGTGTGGTGCCACCTCGGTGGCCGCGTCCGTCGCGGGGGAGACGCTGCGCGCGGCGCTGCTGCGGCACCTGACCGAGACGGTGGAGGAGGCCGGGCTCGAGCTGCCACCGGATCCGCAGCCGGACGTCGTCGTCCAGTACTTCCCTTCGCCGGCGTCGGTCGAGTCGGGGCTCGATGCGGGCTACGACCCCCGCCAGCACTCTGTCGCGCTCGTGTACGCCGTGTCGCTGACCGGGGAGCCGACGGTCGTGGCGGGTGGTGAGGGGCTCGAGTTCCGCTGGTGGGACCCCCGCGAGCTGGAATCGGTCGCCGATCTCTGGCCGGGAACGGTGCAGACCGTTCGGGGTGCGCTGCGGTCCTGAGGTGGCCGGGCACAGCTGCTGACCGTGCGCGCGGGAGACGAGTTATCGGCCGCTCTCGGTACGCACATAACGGATGCCGGACGTCGTGTCCCGTGCGTCCCGCGAGTCACATCCGTCGTTCGCCCGGCCACGCCCGTCAGTAGCTTCGGTGCCTCCGGACGAGAGGGGAAGCCATGGCCAGCAACTGGCGCACGGACCACCACCACGTCGACACCGTCCGCAAGTGCTTCACCGTCGGGTTCTGGCTGCTCGCTGCGGGAGCATCCGCCGTTCTCGGGCTCGACCTGGAGCCCGACGCCAAGTCGTAGGAAGCCGTGCGGACGCCGCAGGAGCTGTCGCGGTACGGCTCGGTCTGCTGGCCGTTGCCTGATTCTAGAAGAATCGCTCTTCGTCTAGACTGACTGGATGGCGTTGAGCATCAAGACCGACGAAGCGGACCAGCTGGCTCGGGCACTCGCGGCGGAGACCCAGGAATCGTTGACCGAAGCCGTGACCATCGCTCTTCGGGAGCGGCTCGCCCGGGTCCGCGAGGAGCGCCACGGCGGGATCGGACCTCGCCTCGACCGACTGACTGCCGAGTACGCCCGGCTTCCACTGGCCGACGAGCGCAGCGCGGACGAGATCATCGGCTATGACGTCGACGGTCTGCCTACGTGACTGTGGTCGTCGTCGACACGTCGGCGCTCGTAGCGATCATGACCGGCGAACCGGCTCGGGGCTGGCTGGCGGATCAGTTGAGCTCTGCGACCGGTCGGTTCATCGCTGCCCCCACGGCCCTGGAACTCGGAATCGTCCTGGAAGCTCGCGCTTCCGCTGCGGTCGGCATCGCCAAGCGGACATTGCGTGAGGCGCGGATCGTCGTGGTGCCCTTCGACGAGGAACTCGCCGACCGAGCCCAGGATGCGTGGCGCCGCTTCGGTAAGGGCCGCCACTCGGCAGCGCTGAACTTCGGCGATTGCTGCACCTACGCGCTGGCCGAGCAGTCCGGCCATCCGATCCTGTGCGTAGGCGATGACTTCCGGCGCACCGATCTACCGGTTCTTCAGCCGCCCGGGTAGCGCTCCACGGGAGCAGGTCTTGCGTCGGGCGACCGGCGCAGGCGGCCCTCAGTCGCTTGGAGTCGCTGCCGTGGCGGGGTCGAGGTCGGGCGCCTCGGCGAGGAGTTGCCGGACGACGGGTTCGATGCGGTCGGCCAGGTAGACGTGACCCGCGTCGGTTGGGCTGATGAGGTCGGTGCTGATCAGGCCGGTGTCGTCGAAGAACCAGCGCTCGTCGATCGGATCGACGAAGGTCGCACCGGCGGCCGCGGCAGCCTGCTGGACGGCGTCACGGACGGGCAGCAGCTCCGGTGGCACGGCGGCATCGGTCCATGCCGGGCCGATCACCAGCAGTTCGGTCTGCGGGGCGGTGGCGCGGATCGTCTCGAACGTGCGGGTGGCCGCGGCGGTGATCTCGGCCGGGGTGGACAGGTAGTCGTTCCGGCTGCCGAAGACGATCGTCACGTCCGCGGCGGGCTCCGGTGTGTTCTGCGCGAGGGTGAGGAAGGTGTCGCCCGTGGCTGATTCCGCGACGTAGCCGGCGGCGGGAGCTGCGTGGGGAACGGTGGCCTCGGCGCCGATCCGCTGGCTGACGATCGCCGGCCAGCCGGCCGGTCCGAGTCCGCCCTGGGCGGTTCCCCAGACGTACCAGTCGCCGTAGACGGCGAGGACCGGTGCCCGCTCGGTGGTGGGGGCCGTCGTCGGGGCCGTTGTCCCGGCGGTCGGCCCGGCTGTCGCCTCGGCTGATGAGCCGGCGTCCGCCGGTGGTCGAAGCAGGACGACGAGGATGACCAGGCCCTCTGAGCGCCGTCGCGAGAGCGCGACAGCCGGACCGCTTGTTACGGAGCGGCCCCTCTGTGCCAGCGGACGAGGAGGTGAGAACCGGTGCCGGTTACAGTCCGCCGGTGAGCGGCGACACCGATCGGATGGAGCTTCGTTCGCTCGCCGTGGCGGGCGCGCGCTGGTCGGTGATCGACAAGTGGGGCGTGCGCCTGCTCAACCTGGCTACATTCGCAGTGCTGGGCTACTTGCTAGAGCCGGCTGAGTTTGGGGTGGTGGCCGCGGCGCAGGTAGCCGTCGCGATGGCGATGACTTTCGCCGAGCAGGGGCTCGCTCAGGCGGTGATCGTCGACGACCAGGACGACGACGAGACACGCAGCACAGCGTTCTGGATCGCGCTCGGCAGCGGTCTGCTCATTGCGCTCGTCATGGCCGCCCTCGCGCCCCTGATCGCCATGGCGCTCGGGATCCCTGAGATCGTCCCGGTGCTGCGAGCGTTGAGTCTGGTCCTGGTCCTCCGGGCGTTGGGATCTGTTCCCGACGCTCTGGCGCAGCGGCGGCTGCAGTTCAAGGCGCTGGCCGTTCGGTCGGTGACCGCCGCCGCGGTTGGCGCCGCGATCGGCATCGGCTGCGCGATAGCAGGCGCCGGGGTCTGGGCACTGGTAGCGCAGGTGCTCAGCCAGGTGGCCGTCTCAACCCTGCTGCTGTGGGTGGCGACGAGGTTTCGGCCACGGTTCCGCTTCTCCATGACGACCGCGCGACGAATGTGGCGGTTCGGCTGGAAGGTCGTCGCCATCGACCTGTTCACCGTGACGGCCGGGCAGGGCGACAACCTCGTCGTGGGGGCGGTATTAGGGCCGGTGGCGCTCGGCTACTACGTGATTGCGCGACGTCTGCTGAACGTCGTGGTCGATGCTTTCACCGGCGTCATGTCGGCCTTGTCGCTGCCGGTCTTCGCGAGGCTGAAAAACGACCGTCCAGGGCTCATAGCCGCCCTGCGCCAGGCGACGCGGACCTCCCTCGCCGTTAGCGTCCCCGTTTTCGGTTCGCTAGCGATCGTCGCGCCGTTCCTGGTACCTCTGTTGTTCGGACCGCAGTGGCACGACAGCGCCAAAATGTTGCAGGTGCTGTGCGTGACGGGCGTCGTCAGCTCGCTGGCGTACTTCGACCGGGGCGTTCTTCTCGCCGCCGGCCGCCCCGGCTTGGAGATAGCCGCGATAGCGACTCTCGCGGTCGTCACGGTTGCCGCGGCGGCCTTGGGAGCTCAAGCCAGCGTCTTCGCCGTCGCCGTGGCGATCGCTGCCCGTTCCCTGCTTATGGTGCCGCTGCGCCTGTCGATCCTGCGGATCGCGCTACGGCTGGATCTGTGGGCGTACCTCCGGGGGTGGTTGGCGCCGCTCTTGGGTGGTATGGGGCTCCTCGCGTCGGCTGCCGGAATTTGGCTGGTGATGCCGGCGCAGTCGGGATGGCTCGCCCTCTCCATCGCTGCTGCAGTCGGGCTGGCGGCCTATGCGGCGGTTCTCTGGCTGCTCGACCGCCCCCTCGTCCACACCCTGGTCGGCTTCCTCCGGCGCGCCTGATAGCGGCGGAGGAACCGCCACCGTCCGAGCCATGAACAGGCTGAGCCGGGTCTTCCGCGCATGGCGGCGCCGCCGTGCCTCGCTCAAGGAGATGCGCGACTTTCACTTCGGAGACCACCGCCCCCTTGCATGGTGCGACCCGAAGGGCGTCGACCCGCCACCGCCGAGCGGCGTGAGCCTACCTACAGGCTTGACGGCAGGTCGCGCGGTGACGCGACGACCGCCCGCGTCCCTGTCAAGCGTGCCGCAGAGCCGCTCCGCACTGGACGGGTCGAGCAGCCTGCTCGCGACCACGGCGGCCGACTGATCGAGCAGCACGCGGTGCTCGAGGTCGCCGTGCGCTCGACCGTGATCCCGTGGCCAGCGAGCGCCGCCCGAACGGGCGTCTGCAGCGTCGGAGCCGTGTATGGGCTCCTCATATGGCTGATCATTGCGACGACCTGAACGACTGTCGGTTACGGTCCTCGGCCATGAGCAGCGCCCTGGTTGTAACCGCTCGCGAAGTCTCCGAACGATCCGTTGTCTACACCGTCGAGGGCCAGGACGTAACCGTCACCGCCAGCCGCGGCGGGGCGCGGGCCGTCGGGGACGCGGAGGTCGCGCTTGGCCTGGTGCCCGCGCTGAGGGCTGGCAGGGCGGTGCAGATTGACCGCCCCTTGACGACGGGATTCTCCGACCGGCTCCAGCAGCTCCAGGAGATCTTCGGTAGCTGGTTGGACCGTCATCCCGTGCACGTTGAGGGTCCGGCGCCGGAGCCGCTGCCTCACTGCAACGGCGTGGGGGCATTCTTCAGCGGTGGGGTGGACAGCTTCTACACGGCGCTCACGCACCTGGACGAGTTGGATGCGCTGATCTTCGTACACGGCTTCGACATCCCCGTCGATGACAACGACCTCGGCGAGGAGGCCCTTAGACACGCCCGCGCTGCAGCAGCAGCTCTGGGCAAGGAATTGATCGAGGTTCGCACCGATCTGCGCAACTACCGGCCAGTCGGCAACGACTGGGGATTTACCCACGGTGCAGCGATGGCGTTGGTCGCCCACACCCTGAGCGGGCACCTCGGCAAGGTCTACATCCCCGCCACCTACACCTACCGTGACATGTTTCCCTGGGGCTCCCACCCCATGACCGACCCGCTGTGGAGCGGGGCCACGACCATGGTCCACGACGGAGCCCACGTCACCCGGCTCGACAAGCTCGCCTACCTAGCCGACCAACCTATCCCCGCTGAGCACCTACGGGTGTGCTGGGAAAACCGCGGCGGGCGGTTCAATTGCTGCGAGTGCGAGAAGTGCACCCGGACCATGATCGCGCTGCGGTCCCTGGGGGCGTTGAACCGGTTCCGCACCTTCGACAGACCTCTGAACCTCAACAAGGTGCGCTTCGGGGTTCTCCGGGACACCGCCCAGAAGACGTTCACGCGGCAGGTCCTGCGCCAGTTGGACGAGCGGGGAACTGACCCGGATCTGGCCGACGCCCTTCGCTGGCGTCTCCGGATCGGGCCTGTGCGCAACGCCGTCGTTAACACGCCTGAGCGGCTGTACCGCCGGCTGGATCCTCAGCGGCAGCAGAAGGCGAAGGCCATGGTGCGGCGGTTGCGCCAGAGCAGCGACAGCGGCGCCCCATCGACGGACCCGGTTTCAGCGAGCTCTGACCGCAGTCCCGGCAGAGGTTCAGGCCGCCGCCCTCATCGCGACGGACAAGCCATTGTCTGACCGCGTCGAGCACGCCCTGTTTCGTCGTGGGCAACTGGAGCGCGGAGGTGCGCGTGCCGCTGGCTGAGGAGGTTCGCCAGCGGCTGGCCGCGCTGGTCAGGTGATCGACCCGTAGACCGGCAGGAAGCCGATCGAGGTGCCGGTGGCGTCGAAACACCTCGATCTTGCGGTCGAGGGTGCCCACGGTCGTGGCGGCGGCCGAATCGTAGGCGCCGATCCCCTTCATGATGAGCTTCCCGGCGGCGCGAGCACGATGCTGCTGCTCGTTCCCGCGTTCACCACGTGCGCCAGCGCGTAGCCGCCATCGAAGACCAGGCCAGACCCGCCCGGCCCGATGGACACGATAAAGGTGCCGGTCGCGCCCGCCTCCTGCACGAAGCGATTGCCGACGGAGCGGTTGCTCGTGCCGTGGACGATGCGGACCCACATGCCGGCGTCGCCGCTGATGGCCCGGATGGTGCAGCCCATGGCTTCGTTGCCAGTGCAGCCCTACGAGCCGCACGGCTCGGCCAGGTCGAGCGCAGCCTTTTCGGTCTCCCGCCAGTCGGCGGAGATGCCGACGAAGCGTTTGAAGCTGGACCCGCCGTAGCAGCCGATCACCTGGCGGACGCCGTAGACGTTGCGGGCCGTGAAGGTGTTGTGGCTCGCGCTGTGACAGTAGAAGCGACTCGTGGTCGGCGAGGCACTGTCGGAGATGCCTGTGGTGGGCAGGACGGTGCAGCCCGAGATGACGTCGTAGTTGGATCCATCGTCGTAGAGGCTCTCGACACCGCCGTCGCGGTAGGCAAGCTGCACTCCCTGACCGGCCGTTGTTGGTGAAGCTCACGCCGATGATCCGGCTGCGGTTGCTGCCTCGACACTTGACGCCGTCGTATTCGTTGTCGTGGTAGCGGCCGCCGAGCACCTCGTTGTTGCCGCCATCGGGGAAGACGAGGCCGTCGCCGGTGCCGAGTTCGACGTCGACACCGAAGGTGCCGAGCTTGAGGGCGCCCTGGACGCCGAGGTCGACGAAACGGGAGTCGGTGACGTTGGTCAGGTCGATGACGCAGGACCCGGCGGTCGGATCGGCCTTCGCGCCGTCGAGGCAGACCGGCGACGGTGATGCGGGTGTTGCCACCGGCGAGATTGGCGTTCTTGAGGACGGCGGCGTTGAGGCCCGGAGCGGCCTTGAGCTCCGCGGAGCCCCGGCCGCGAAGGGTGACGCCGCTGTCAATCATCAGCGTGGCGTCGATCAGGTATGTGCCGCTGCTGAGAAGCGCCTCGCTGCCCCGGCCGCCGCGGCGGCGGACAGCGCTGTCTGGACCGCAGCCGTGTCTGTCGCGGCGGTGCCCGTCGGGGGCTGGACGGGTGAGACAAGGCCGCCCTCAGTCGCTTGGAGTCGCTGCCGTGGCGGGGTCGAGGTCGGGCGCCTCGGCGAGGAGTTGCCGGACGACGGGTTCGATGCGGTCGGCCAGGTAGACGTGACCCGCGTCGGTTGGGCTGATGAGGTCGGTGCTGATCAGGCCGGTGTCGTCGAAGAACCAGCGCTCGGCGATCGGATCGACGAAGGTCGCACCGGCGGCCGCGGCAGCCTGCTGGACGGCGTCACGGACGGGCAGCAGCTCCGGTGGCACGGCGGCATCGGTCCATGCCGGGCCGATCACCAGCAGTTCGGTCTGCGGGGCGGTGGCGCGGATCGTCTCGAACGTGCGGGTGGCCGCGGCGGTGATCTCGGCCGGGGTGGACAGGTAGTCGTTTCGGCTGCCGAAGACGATCGTCACGTCCGCGGTGGGCTCCGGTGTGTTCTGCGCGAGGGTGAGGAAGGTGTCGCCCGTGGCCGACTCCGCGGCGTAGCCGGCGGCGGGAGCTGCGTGGGGAACGGTGGCCTCGGCGCCGATCCGCTGACTGACGATCGCCGGCCAGCCGGCCGGTCCGACTCCACCCTGGTCGGTCCCGGAGACGTACCAGTCGCCGTAGACGGCCAGGACCGGTGCGCGCTCGGTGGTCGGGGCCGTCGTCCGGGCCGTCGTCCCGGCGGTCGGCCCGGCTGTCGCCTCGGCTGATGAGCCGGCGTCCGCTGGCGGGTCGAAGGCCGGCGGGGTGCGGTTGCCGGCGTACCAGGCGGACGCGCCGACGGCGATCGCCGTCACCAGCAGGACGACGAGGATGACCAGGCCCTCGGTGCGACTGGGAAGAGGCAGGCGCGCGAAGAAGCCCGGCCCGTCGGGCGCCCTTGCCATATTCGGGACGGTACCGCCCGGTTCATGGCGCCGCCGCGCATCCGCGCACGGCCGGAGGCTCAGCCCGCGGTGCGCTGATCGCTACCGCTCGACATGGGCGACTGCCAGGATGACGGCCGTGGACGTGCGTCAGCGGCGGGCCAGCCAGATCGGGGTCAGCGAGCAGCCGTGCGGCGTCTGCGGCAGCGCGAACGTCGTCGCCATGACGTCCCGGGCCGTGCGCCGGGGCGCGTCGTGGGTCAACCCGCGGTTCGATCCGGCGCCGAGGACCCACGACCTCTGCCGGGACTGCGGCGCAAAGCACCGGACGGAGAACGGCGTGCGGGTCTGACCGGCGGTTCCTGCCGGACACGCGCGCAACCCCGTCGTGCCAGACAAGGTTCCGGGTGGCAGAGTTCCGGGAGTGAAGACCTGGCTCGACGCTTGGCCGGTGTACCGGCAGCTGACCGGCACGGATCCCTTGGGCCGCGGCAAGGCCGCGCGCAGCAAGGCGACCGATGCCACCGTGTCCCGCACCGCGACCGCCGACCGCGTCGTGAAGAGCGTGTGCCCGTTCTGCGCCGTCGGCTGCGCGCAGAACGTCTACGTGAAAGACGAGAAGATCGTCCAGATCGAGGGCAACCCCGATTCACCGGTCAACCGCGGCCGGCTCTGCCCCAAGGGCAGCGCCAGCAAGCAGCTGGTCACCAGCCCCAGCCGGGTCACCACGGTCAAGTACCGCCGTCCGTACGGGACGGAGTGGGAGGACCTCGACCTCGACACGGCGATGGAGATGATCGCCGACCGCGTCCTCGACGCCCGCCGCAAGACCTGGCAGGACGAGGACGGCGGCAAGTCCGTCAAGCGCACGATGGGGATAGCGAGCCTCGGAGGGGCGACCCTCGACAACGAGGAGAACTACCTCATGAAGAAGCTCTACAGCGCCATGGGCGCTATCCAGATCGAGAACCAGGCCCGCATATAGCACTCCTCCACGGTGCCCGGTCTGGGCGCCTCGTTCGGTCGTGGCGGTGCCACGAACACCCAGCAGGACCTCGCGAACTCCGACTGCATCGTCATCGAGGGTTCGAACATGGCCGAGTGCCACCCGGTGGGCTTCCAGTGGGTGACCGAGGCCAAGGCGCGCGGCGCGAAGGTCATCCACATCGACCCGCGGTTCACCCGCACCAGCGCGATCGCCGACCTGCACGTGCCGCTGCGCGCGGGCAGTGACATCGCGTTCCTCGGCGGGCTGATCAAGCACGTCCTGGACAACGATCTGTACTTCAAGGAGTACGTGGTCGCCTACACCAACGCCGCGGCGCTGGTGCGCGAGGACTTCCAGGACACCGAGGACCTCGACGGCCTGTTCTCCGGCTACGACCCGGAAAACCGGATCTACGACCAGGAGAGCTGGCAGTTCGAGACCGAGCCGTCGACCACCTCGCTGGACGACCCGGCCGAGGCCCACGAGCAGGAGGAGCTCTCCCAGCAGGAGTCGGTGAAGCGCGCCGACCAGGCCCACGCCGCCGGTTCCGGTGGCCCGCCGCTGGCGGCCAAGCCCAAGCGCGACGAGACGCTGCACGACCCGCGGACGGTGTTCCAGGTCCTCAAGCGGCACTACTCCCGCTACACGCCGGAGATGGTGAGCGAGGTCTGCGGCATCGAACCGGAGGTGTTCCTCAAGGTCGCCGAGTGGGTGACGGCGAACAGCAACCGCGAGCGGACGACGGCCTGGGTGTATTCGGTCGGCTGGACGCAGCACACCGTCGGCGCGCAGTACATCCGGACGGCGTCGATCCTGCAGGCGCTGCTGGGCAACATGGGCCGCCCCGGCGGCGGGATCCTGGCGTTGCGCGGGCACGCGAGCATCCAGGGCTCCACCGACATCCCGACGCTGTTCAACCTGCTGCCCGGCTACCTGCCGATGCCGCACGCCGACGAGCACGCGACGCTGCACGACTACGTCGCCGACGCCGAGGGCGCCGGCGGCTTCTGGGGCAACAAGCGCGCCTACATGGTCAGCCTGCTCAAGGCCTGGTGGGGCGACGCGGCGACGGCGGAGAACGACTTCGCCTTCGACTACCTGCCGCGGATCAACGGCGACCACAGCTCCTACCGCACGATCAGCGACATGATCGAGGGCAAGGTCCCCGGTTACTTCCTGGTGGGGGAGAACCCGACGGTCGGGCACGCCAACGGGCGCATGCAGCGTTTCGGGCTGGCCAACCTCGAGTGGCTCGTCGTCCGCGACCTGCAGTTCATCGAGTCGGCCACCTTCTGGCAGGACGGGCCGGAGATCGAGACCGGCGAGCTGGTCACCGACCAGATCGCCACCGAGGTCTTCTTCATGCCCGCCGCCACGCACGTCGAGAAGGAAGGCACCTTCACCCAGACCCAGCGGATGCTGCAGTGGCGCGACAAGGCGGTCGAGCCGCCGGGCGACGCCAAGAGCGACCTGTGGTTCTACTTCCACCTCGGCCGGATGCTCCGGGAGCGGCTGAAGGACTCCACCGACCCCCGCGACCGGCCGCTGCTCGACCTCACCTGGGACTACCCGACGCACGGGCCCGACGACGAGCCCAGCGCCGACGCGGTCCTGCGCGAGATCAACGGCGTGGGCCCCGACGGCGAGCTGCTGTCGAGCTACATGGAGATGAAGGACGACGGCTCGACGAGCGGCGGCTGCTGGATCTACACCGGCGTCTACGCCGACGGGGTGAACCAGGCCCGTCGCCGCAAGCCGCGCCAGGAGCAGAACGAGGTGGCGCCCGAGTGGGGCTGGGCGTGGCCGCTGAACCGGCGCGTCCTCTACAACCGCGCCTCGGCCGACCCCGAGGGCAAGCCGTGGAGCGAGCGCAAGAAGTACGTCTGGTGGGACGAAGCCGCTGGCCGCTGGACGTCGACCGGTGACGTGCCGGACTTCGAGGCCACCAAGCCGCCCAGCTACGTGCCCCCGGACGGCGCCAAGGCGCAGGCTGCGATCGGCGGCGCCGACCCGTTCGTCATGCAGAGCGACGGCAAGGCCTGGCTGTACGCGCCCAAGGGGCTGACCGACGGGCCGCTGCCCACGCACTACGAGCCGGGAGAGTCCCCGGTGGAGAACGCGCTGTACGGCGTGCAGGCCAACCCGGCCCGCGAGGAGATCCGGGCGCCGTGGAACCGGGCGAACACCATGGCCAGCGACGTCTTCCCGTACGTGTTCACCACCTACCGGTTGACCGAGCACCACACCGCCGGCGGGATGAGCCGCACGCTGCCCTACCTCGCGGAGCTGCAGCCGGAGTTCTTCGTGGAGGTCAGCCCGCAACTGGCCGCCGAACGCGGCCTGGAGAACGGCGGCTGGGCGACGGTCGTCAGCGGCCGGGCGGCCGTGGAGGCGCGCGTGCTGGTGACCGAGCGCATGCGGCCGCTGAAGCTCAAGGGCGGCAAGGTCATCCACCAGATCGGCATTCCGTACCACTGGGGTGAGCGCGGGATCTCCACCGGCGACTCGGCCAACGACCTGCTCGGCGTGGTGATGGACTCCAACACCCACATCCAGGAGAGCAAGGCCGCCACCTGCGACATCCGGCCCGGCCGGCGCCCGCGCGGGCCGGAGCTCGTGGAGTTCCTCGAGGGGTACCGCACCCGGGCGGGCATGCAGTCCGGCATGGTGCCCGTGGGTGGCCGGGCCCCGGTGGAGACCTGATGCGCTCAGAGTCCGAGCACGAGTCGCAGCCCCGCGTCGACTCTCTGCATCGTCCACAACGGCACGGTGCCCACGCGTGCCTCGATCTCGCGACGGTCGATTGCTGCCACCGCGGTCACGTTGACCACGGAGTCGCGAGCGAGTCCGCTCTCCGAGGCCGGAAGAAAGACGTTGCCGCGCGCGGACGCCAGTCCGAGGTTCGACGTGATGGCCGCGATCACCACGGTGGACAACCGGGTGCGGGTGTAGGTGTCTGCCTGCACGACCACGACCGGGCGTCGACCCGCCGGTCGGCTGCCTACCGGCTCACCGAGGTCGGCCCAGTGGATGGCCCCCCGTTCGATCACCAGTCGTCGTCCGTGCGCGCAAGCATCCGCCGTCCTGCGGCGGCGGCCCAGGCGTTGGAGTCGTCTTCCCCGGCAGCCTCCAGGGCCGCGTCGATCTGGGCTGTGATCGACTCGGACTCGAGATCGGCGAGGTACCGCTGGACTGCCCGCGTGAAGAACTGGGAACGGTTGAGCCCCAGTTCTTTGGCGCGGCGCTCGACCTCCGCGAACGTGTCGTCGGGGATGGAGATGGCTGTCTTCACGACCAGAAGTATGACCGGGTATGACGACGCGTTCAAGGAGCGGGCATGACCACGGTGAGCTCGGCCAGCCCGGCCCTGAGCGGCAACGATCCGAAGAACCGGCTGTTCGGGCCGCTGCCCGACGTGTCGGCCGAGGCCGGCTACACCGAGGAGCACCCCAAGCGGGTCGGCTTCTTCACCGACACGTCGGTGTGCATCGGCTGCAAGGCCTGCGAGGTGGCCTGCAAGGAGTGGAACACGCTCCCGATGGACGACGCGGACGGCACGCGCGACGCCCTCGGGCTGTCGGGGATGTCGTATGACAACACCGGCATGCTCGGCGCCAACTCCTGGCGGCACGTGGCCTTCGTCGAGCAGGCGCGCACCGTCGACCTGCCGATGCCCGCGGTCGGCCTGCCCGGCGCTTCCGGGCGACCGGAGATGCCGCTGCCGAACCCCGCCGACGCCGACAGCACGGCCAAGGCCCAGGCCAGCGTGCTGAACGCGGAGGCGCTCGCGGAGTTCGACCCCCAGACGTCGCAGTCCGGTGACCGGGAGATCCGCTGGCTGATGTCCTCGGACGTCTGCAAGCACTGCACCCACGCCGGGTGTCTCGACGTCTGCCCGACCGGTGCGCTGTTCCGCACCGAGTTCGGCACCGTCGTGGTGCAGCAGGACATCTGCAACGGCTGCGGCTACTGCGTGCCCGCTTGCCCCTACGGGGTCATCGACCAGCGCAAGGACGACGGCCGGGTCTTCAAGTGCACGATGTGCTACGACCGGCTGACCGACGGCCTGCAGCCGGCGTGCGCCACCGCGTGCCCCACGCAGTCCATCCAGTTCGGTGACCTCGACGAACTGCAGGCACGCGCCGACGCCCGGCTGGCGACCCTGCAGTCGCAGGGCGTGGAGACGGCGCGGCTGTACGGCCGGGACGAGAACGACGGCGTCGGGGGAGCGGGGGCCTTCTTCCTGCTGCTCGACGAGCCGGAGGTCTACGGCCTGCCGCCGGACCCGATCGTGACCACCCGGGACCTGCCGGCCATGTGGAAGGCGGCGGCCACCGGCGCCGCGATGATCGTCGGGGTCGCGCTGACGGCGATCCTCGGCTCGCGGAGGAAGTGAGCATGACCGAGGGAATCGCCACCCCGGGGGCCGGCTGGCGCCGCGCGGACGGCTGGACCAGCCAGAAGCGGAAGAAGAACGGCCGACGCAGCGGCCGGCGGGCGGCCGGCGAGGTCGCGATGGTCGACGACGCCGAGTTCACCTCGTACTACGACCGGCCGATCATCAAGCCGCCGGTGTGGAAGACGCCGGACGTGCCGCTGTACCTGTTCCTCGGGGGAGCGGCCGGCACCTCATCGGTGCTGGGTGCCATGGCCGACCTCACCGGCCGGCCGGCGCTGACGAAGGTCGCCCGGGTGACCGCCGGCGTCGGCTCGATGGCGTCGGTCGGGTGGCTGATCCACGACCTGGGCCGTCCGGAGCGGTTCCTGCACATGCTGCGGGTGTTCAAGCCGACGTCGCCGCTGTCGGTGGGCACCTACATCCTGTCGCCGTTCAGCGCCGCGACTGCCGCGACGGCCGCCGTGGAGCTGCTGGGCTGGTTCCCGCGCCTCAAGCGCTTCGGCGGCATCGTGGCTGCCGTGTTCGGCGGGCCGATGGCCACCTACACCGCGGTGCTGCTGTCGAACACGGCTGTGCCGTCGTGGCACGAGTTCCACGGCAAGCTGCCGTTCGTCTTCGCCGGCTCGGCGATGGCGGCGGGGGGCGGGATCTGCATGGCGTTCACGCCCGTCGACGAGGCAGGGCCTGCACGCAAGATGGCAGTCGCAGGTGCCGCCATCGAACTGACCGTCGTGCACCAGGTGGAGAACGACGACAGCATCGTCTCGGAGCCCTATCACGAGGGACGCGCTGGGAAGCTCATGCGTGCGGCCCGCACGTGCACCGCTGCGGGCGCCGGGCTGACGGTGGTCGCCGGGCGCAACCGGCTAGGCGCTATTGCGTCAGGAACGCTACTGGCTGCCGGCTCGCTGCTCACCCGCTTCGGCGTCTTCGACGCTGGCATGGCCAGCGCGCGGGACCCGAAGTACACGGTCGTTCCGCAGCGCGAGCGCATGGCCGCCCGTGAAGCCGGCAAGGCCGTCCGCGACGGAGAGACTCGCTCGGTCGTTCGCTGACGGGGCGGGCACGGGTCGGCGGCCGGGACGACTACGCGCTGGGCGGGTTTGCGAACAGGTCCGTGCGGCGGGATGTCGGAGGTCGCCACCCGGTGGTGTCGCGGCGCGGGGGCAACGGCCGTTGTGGACGGCCGGCCGCAACGGTGTCCTGGACGACGGCGCCGCGGGTCGCCAGCAGATCGGCGGGGTCGACGTCGATCGAGCGGAACACGCCGTGGCCCAGGGCCAGCGCCAGATCCGGACGGGCCCCGTACACCTCTTCCTCCGCCGTCCGCACGGCGAAGACGCACGGGGTGCTGGCGGGTGAGCCCAGGTAGGGCCGGGAGGTCGCCCCGCCATCGGGTACCAGGGCAGGCCCATCGTGCATACCAACCGGCGCACCCGGTCGTCGAGGATGGTGACCAGGCCGGGGACGCCGCAGTTGCGGGCGTACCGCCAGATGCCGTGGCACAGGGCGACGCTGATCTCTGCACCGGCAGCGCCGGCGCGGTACCGGGGTCCACCGCCAGGCTCGCCACGTCCCACACCGTCCGGGGGTCGAGGCCGACCGCTTCCAGACTGTCCGCCACGGAGAGGTGCCACGGCTCGCCCGCCACGTCGAACAGGGTCTTCACCGGGCTGGCGTCGGCGGCGATCAGCCGCGCGGTGCCCAGTGCGGAGCCGTTCTCGTCGTCGAGCACCGTGACGAACCGCGACCGGGACTCGTAGGGGCCGTACTCCTGCTCCATGAGCTCCGGCGTGTTGCCGAACGCCTGCAGGAAGACCTGCGCTTCGACCCGCCGTGCGGCGTCCCGCGGGGAGTGCGCCACGATCAGCCGCAGGTGCATCAGAAGGACTTCGCGGCGATGGTGCCGGCGGCGAAGAAGTCGGCGGTGAAGGCCACGGCGACGTCCGGGTCGAACGCCTTGCACGTGTAGATGTCCACCGAGTCGAACAGCCGCGGCTGCTCCCAGGCGTAGAAGTGCGCTCCCGACGTCTCCCAATGGATCCACCCGGCCCAGCCGTACAAGTCGGAGCGGTGCGTCACCGGCTCGAGGAGTTTGCACCATGTCCACCTCGCGGGACAGCGCCGAGAGGTACCCCCGGATCTGCACGTCGTCCACGGGCCGGGCCGGGATGCCCTCGATCACCAGTCGCTGCCGCACGATCTCCGGCGCGAGGTCGCGCCAGGCGACGGGGCGGTGGAGCAGTTTTCGGGCGGGCGAGGACGGCGTCACGTGCCCATAGTCCCCAGTCGATCGCGCACCGTGCTCATGCGCCGTGGCGTGTCGCGACGGACACGCGGATCACATGCGCGATGTGCCTCGCAGTTCAGTCGCTGGCCGGGCCCTGGTTGAGCTGGGGCATCAGTGCTTCGTCGACGAGGCCGGAGTCCGAGGCGGCCAGCCAGGGCAGGAAGTCGTCGACCGGCATCGGGCGGGCGATGGCGTACCCCTGGGCCACGTCGTAGCCCAGGCGGGCGAGCGTGGCGCTCATCGCCAGGGTCTCGACTCCTTCGGCGACAAGGCTCAGTCCCAGGGCGGGGGCCAGCGCGACGGTGCTCTGCCCGATGGCCGCCACCCGGGGGTCGCGGTCGACGTCGGCGGTCAGACTGCGATCGAGCTTGAGCTCGTCGGCCGGCAGGTGTCGCAGGTAGGCCAGCGAGCTGTACCCCGTGCCGTAGTCGTCGATCGACGTGCGGACCCCCGACCGCCGCAGGTCGGCGAGCACCGTACGGCCGCGCTCGGGGTCGGCCATGAGGGTGTCCTCCACCAGCTCCAGCGTGAGCGCCCGCGCGGGCAGGCCGTGCCGGTGCAGCGCGGCGGCGACCTTGCAGGCGAGGTCGAGGTCGGTGACGTTGGCCGCCGACAGGTTGACCGATACCGGCACCTCGCGGTCGGGCCACCAGCGAGCGGCCGTCGCGAGCGCCAGTTCGAGCACCCGGTCGGTCTGCGGCCGCAGGCGCCCGGCCTGCTCGGCCGCCGGCACCAGGACGAGTGGAGCACCCGGGCAGCCGGCGCGGTCGCGGCCTGGGAACGGGCCTGGGAGGAATTCACCCCGTTCCTGGCCTTCGCCCCGGAGATCCGCAAGGTCATCTACACCACGAACCTGATCGAGTCGATCAACTTCCAGCTCCGCAAGGTCACCAAGGCCCGCGGCTCATTCCCCACCGACGAAGCCGCGATGAAGATCCTCTACCTCGCGCTACGCAACATCAGCGACCAGAGAGGAGGTGAAGCCGGCACCGGCACCCACGGCTGGAAGAACGCCCTCAACGCCTTCGCCCTCCAGTTCCCCGACCGCCTACCCCTCTGACCAGCATCCATCACAGAACGGCTACGCCCGCTTACACAGAAGATTTGACAGGCCCTGCTTCGGTGACCAGAAGGAGACCTTCCCCGTGACCCCTGACCAGATCATCCATGCCCGGCGTGCCCATGTGCTGGACCAGGCCGCGCTGACTGATGTGAGCGCCGCCTGCCGGGCCGCCGGCGTCTCGCGCACCAGCTACTACAAATGGGTGGCCAAGGCCGAGAAGTGCGGCCTGTCGGCGCTGATGCCCAAGGACCGCCGCCCGCCGATGATGCCGAACGCGATGACCGCCGAGGAGGTCAGCACGATTCTAGCGATCGCGGTCGCCAAGGCCACCCTGGGCGCCCGGCAGTTGGTCGACCACGTCGCCGCTGCCGGGGTGCACCGCTCGGCCAGCGGCATCCAGAAAGTGCTGCGGCGCCACAACCTCGCCACGCGCCGGCAGCGGATCGCGGCGCTGGCGTCGCTGACCGCCACCGAGTCCGGGCACCTGACCGACGCGGCGATGGAAGGGCCGTTCGGGTTCTGCCTGGCCGCCACCGACCCCGGACAACTGGTCTGCCTGGACACCTTCTACGTCGGCAAGCTCAAAGGCGTCGGCGCGGTCTACCAGCTCACCGCCATCGACGTGGCCACGCGCTGGCTGGTCGTGCGACTGATCGTCGGGGACAAGAGCGCGCAGGTCGCCGCCGGCTTCCTCGACCAGGTCCAGGCCGCGTTCGGCGAGATCGACGTCGAGCTGGCCGGGGTCCTCACCGACAACGGCCCGGAGTTCACCGGCCGCGCCTTCCGCGACCACGTCACCGACATCGGCGCCGCCCACCGCCGGATTCCGCCCGCGCAGCCCCAACCACAACAGCGTCTGTGAACGCGTCCAAGGCACCGTGCTGCAGGAGTTCTACCGGCCGTTCTTCCACCGCGGACGCGTGGACCGGATCGCCGATCTCGACGCTGCGCTGCAGACCTGGGTCACCGACTACAACACCCGCCGTCGCAACCACGGTGACTACATGAGAGGCCGCAACCCCCGACAAGTCCTCGACGCGATCACTGCCCGCAACGCCCTGTGCCAAGCTGCCTGACGATAGCGCAGCCGACGGCCCCACCTGTCACCTCGACCCGTGTCCTGGAAGCGCTAGGGTATTCAACTGACGCGTGCGACTGGGGGGCCTGTGCGACGGCGCTTAGCAACGGAGCTGTCTCGTCGATCGAGGGAGTCCAAGGTCGTGTGGCTCCGGCAGCGGATCGAGCCGGGAACCAGCGTCCTCCTCGTCGGAGCCAGCGCCTACGGCGGCGGGGGGGCGGGAACTAACAACCTGGTCGAGAGGGGCGTGGCCTCGTTCACCCGCGCGCACGCGCTGGTGTACGGGGGAGGTAATCCGCAATTGGGGTGCCCCCACAGTGCCGGTGACGCCTGCGCGCTGCCGTTCGCTGACTCGTCGTTCGATTACGTCGTGAGCAATGCAGTGATCGAGCACGTCGGTGGCCCGGAGAGGGCGCGCACGATGCTCACCGAAAGCCGACGTGTCGCCCGCAGAGGCGCCTTCCACACGACACCGGACCGGTGGTTTCCCGTCGAGACGCACACGCAGGTCCCGCTGCTCCACTGGCTGCCCCGGGACAGGCAGGCTGCAGCTTTCGCTCGCGCCGGAAAGCCGACCTGGAACACCACGTATTACTGGCTGTTCGGCTCCCGCGATCTGGCAGGCCTCGACCCGGCCTTCTCAGTCTCGAGGATCAACCGCATGACGCTGGTGACCGCGTGGACCGCCGACGCAACGACGAGCGCCGATTTAGCCTAGACACCGGTGGCGGGCCGCCGTTCCACTCGCCGGAGGGACAGCGCCGTGACGGGAAGCTTTCAAGTCGCTGCACACCGGTAGCGCGAGGGCCACTGAGTCGAGGGCCTGCCGACACACCGCAGGTCGGTGAAAATTGCCCACCTCGTTTCCTGGTCCCGAGTACAGCTGCGCTGGTCCGCCTTGGGCCATCGCGCGGGCGTTCCCCTCCACGTGCGACGAGGCCGCCCGTCCATCAGCGCACGACCGCGACGAGGCGATGCATGGGCGACCCAAGAGCCTTGGGACCCACGGGGCGCCCCTACCGTCCCGTAGCGCCCCTGCAACGCCAAGTGGATCCCTCGTTGAGCGACAGACGTTCGCAGCCGAGCCTGATAGTTTTCTCGGCCGTGACCGCCGAACCGAATGAGTAGGCCGATGTCTACGTCGAGACAGGGACGTTTCGTCCTCCGTGCGACAGATCCTCGCCCCCCGAAATGAGCGGCACATGCCCGTGAACCGCCGAGCGGCAATCACCTCCACTCGCCGCACCCTGTCGGTGCTGTCGAACTTTCCTCCCAGCGCTAGGACGTCGACCCGACGAGTCGCCTACGTCGGGTGGTCAGGGAACGGAAATCTCGGAGACGAGGCAATGCTTGCAGCGCACCGAAGCCTGCTGCCCGAGTGGGACATTCTTCAGGTGCCTAATCCTCCAGGCATAGAGCGCATGACCGCACCACTGCTGAGGCGTGTGGCGGCAATCTGCCTAGGCGGTGGGACGCTCATCTTCAATGGCCACTTCCGCAGGACGCTCGAGACACTGATGCGAGCTGCCCCGGACGCGCCCAGAGTGATGCTAAGTGTAGGCGCGGAGGACTTGGATTACCGGGAGGGGCGTCGAGCAGGCGTGACCACCGAAGTGCAGCGGTGGCGACCGCTGCTCTCCGAATTCGAGTCTATCCGGGTCCGGGGGCCACTGAGTCAGGAGGCGCTGCGACTCGCGGGCTTGCAGAGTGTGGTTGTCGGGGACCCAGCTCTGGCATTACCGACGGCACTGGTATCCGCTGAATCGACCACTGAGGCCCGCGCACGTGTCGGAGTAAATTTCGGCGTCACGGATGACATGTGGGGCGGCAACCACTCCGCCTTCAGAGCGGCGATGGTGGCCACCGTTAGGCGCCTCGTGGACGACGGACATGACGTAGTGCTACTTGCCACGACTTTGCAGGACCATGCGCACCTTAGGGAGATCTCCACTGAATTGGCGCGCCAAGGCACAACAGTTCGAGGCCCCAACAAGGTCACTCTCCCGGCGCTGGACGCAGCTTTGCAGGATTGTGACATCGTGGTAGCTGAGAAACTCCACGCCTTGGTACTCGCTGCACGATTCGCTATTCCTACTGTCGCCCTTGAGTACCGTCCAAAGTGTCGGGACTTCCAGCTGTCAATCGGGCGAGGCGGTCAAGTACTCAAAACATCGGAAGTCGATACCGAAGTTCTAAGCCGCATGGTCACGAACGAGCTTAACGCCAGCCACGAGCGTGATCGACTCAGCGGCGTGGTGAAACACCACCAGGCCGAACTGCGGCGGTCCGCCGCGATGATGGAGCGGGCCATGAGGGAGCCTTCGTGACTGAAGTTCGGATCGGGGTGACATACCCCGGAGACCTCGGAGACCCGGCCGAGCGTTCTGGCACACCCCATGGAATCGTCTCCGGCCTGCGACAGCTTGGCGTGGAGGTGACCGCAGTCCCGGTGAGCACTTCGCCCCTAGTAGAGAAGGCGGTCGCCGTGACGACAGGCGCAGCGCCGGATACCAAAACCCGCGGCACGTCCATTGCTGCCCGAATGCGCGCCAGGGGCTCACGTGGTCTGCAATCGACAACGACCGCCTGGCTACGTAGCAGAGTCGGCACCCATCGTGCAAACCATGTCGACGTTGACGCCTGGGTCCAACTTGGAGGCGGCTATCGCCTTCAAGTAGACGAGCCCATCGCAGTTTACGATGACATGACCGTGTTGCAGGCCCGGCAATATTCTTATGGTAATTGGGCTGATCTACCCGAGGCGCTGGTCCGCCGCCGTGCTCGGTTGCAGGGCGACGTCTATCGGTCCGCCGCTGCATGCTGCACAGAATCCTCCTGGGCAGCGGCGGCAATTTCCGATGGCTTCTTTGTGCCGGAGGAGCGGATCTCCGTAGTGGGCACCGGAACCGACTGGCGCCCAGAGACTGCAGGACGCGACTGGTCGACTCCGAGGTTGTTGTTCGTGGGGTTAGATTGGGAGAGGAAAAATGGCGCCCGCGTCCTGGACGCTTTTCGTCGTCTCCGGCATGACTATCCAGAAGCCACGCTGGACATAGTGGGCCGTCATCCACCCGTGGAGGAACCAGGGGTCCGCGGCCACGGTGTGCTACCTAGGAACTCGGTTGAGGGTCGGCGCGCCTTGGAGCAACTGTTCGCTCAGGCAACCTGTTTCGTGATGCCTTCCCTGTTCGAGCCGGCCGGCATCGTCTTCACGGAGGCATTGGCTGCGGGGCTGCCAAGCGTAGGCGGAGCCATCGGAGGGTCGAGAGATCTCATCGGCGACGCCGGGGTGGTGGTCAACCCTACCGATAGCCGCGCGATTGAGACAGCGGTGCGTGAAATGCTTGAGCCAGCGCGAGCGGCGGAAGTGGGAGCCCGGGCCTCACGACGGGCGCGTCTATTCACTTGGGCTGCGGTGAGTGCTCGCCTACTACATTCGTTAGGAATTCAGGCTCCGAACGGCTACGAGGTTACGCCATTACCGAACACGAGCGGTCGCGAGATAGGACAGTAGTGAGCGGCTAAGCCCGAACACGTAATCAAGTTGTTATGTGGACGACGGCAGAAGGACCCACAGTACGGCAGGTGATCCTGCGCTTAGGATCTGTCGGCGGTGGCTCAGATTGCCCTTCGCGGACCGGTCACAGCTTGGACCCTTCGGCGCTTGGCTGCATCAGAGGCGCCGACGGCGACCGGACGTTAGGCTTTGGTTGCCATGAGCTACGGTTTGCGCGATCGCGATATCCAGTACGCGAAGGGACACCAACGAATGTTTCCATCCTTGAGGTCATGTGTCAGCCTATTTGGCGCCCCCGGGTCTGAGTGGAACCTTGGCGTCGCAGCTCTTCGGGAATCGGCGACGATTGGGCTGCTGAGCCGCCGCCCCGATTCCTTGCTGACGATATTCGACGACGGGTGGGGCGTGCGGCCGGCCAGTATCACCATCGACGGAGCGGACCATCACTATCAGTTATGTGGCGTCCGTAACTCCCGACGCATCTACCGACCAGAGAGTTACGCACATATGCGAACATCTGCCCGTCTTGGGCTGCGCAACGCAGGAATGCAGATAGTGAACGAAAGTTCGGCAGTCTGGGACGTCAGCGGTGGCGACAGCTTCTCTGACTTGTACGGCGCAGCCCGTTTCCACTCTGTCACGCTGCCCAAAGAGCTTGCCCTATCAAGGGGCAAGCCGCTCATTCTCCTTCCGCAGACCTATGGGCCATTCAAGGATTCAACATTACAGCGACGGGCTACCGGAGTATTGAGGAAGACACTGTCCGCGTGGGCGCGAGATGTTGACAGTTTCAATTCGCTTCAGGAGCTCCTCGGAGCCGACTTCGACGTAGAACGACACCGTCTTGGCGTGGACCTAGCGTTTGGACTGCCGCCGGCAGAACCACATGAAAGTCTTCGTCAGGCAGTGCAGGCCAGGCTTGACGGCGCTGATGGATCACCTGTCGTTGGCCTGAATGTCAGTGGCCTGCTTCTCAAAGAGCCTGACCCTGCTGGGCGCTACAACCTGAGGGTGAATTACCAGCAGCTGCTGGAAGATCTCGCAAGAGCCCTGCTAGCGCGGGGCGTGGTCCTTGTGCTTGTACCCCATGTCCGTGGGTGGGGGCCGCTGGAGGGAGATGAGGATGTCACCGACGCATTGGCGCAGAGACTGCGTGAGAGCTATCCGGAGCGAGTACACACAGTCCCGTCGGAGCTAGGCGCCGGCGAAAGAAAGTGGCTCATCTCAAAGTTGGATTGGTTCTGCGGTGCACGAATGCATGCCACCATCGCGGCAATCTCATCTGGGGTACCGACCGCGGCCATCGCTTATAGCGGCAAGGTTCGCGGAATCTTCGCATCCTGTGGTCAAGAAGATCAGGTAGTAGATGGGCGCGTGTTAACGACGGAAGCCGCCCTAAACAGCCTCATCTCCTCGTACGAGGAGCGCGAAGAGATTCGGACGCGCCTTGAGTCGAAGCTTCCTGATGTCCTTACACAAGCAGAGGTTCAGATGGATCAGATAGTTGCACAGTCCGCTGTCTAGCGACTGATTCGCTAGAGACGGATGACCGCTCAGACCGATACGATGGAAATGCAGCCACTTCGGCTGCTGCATCAAGTTCTCATGGTGCGGGCAGGGCTTCGTGCATGGACAGTAAGGTTGGGCCGTGTGGGGCCCCGGCACAGGGCCCGTCTGGCTATGCGACGGGTTGAGCAATCTGATGAGCTCAGGACTCTAGTCCAAGAGCCCAGTCCGCCTGAAGACGATTGGGAGTGCCCATAGCCTCGTGATTGCTAACAAGCGCGACCAGAGCACGGGGCTCTAAGCTCTCGAAATCCAGCTCTCGTACCAACTGCTGCTGTTCTTCGGTCAGTCGTGTGCGAATGACCCTTGCTGGATTGCCGACCACGATGGCGAAGTCGGGTACGTCCCGCGTCACCACGGCTCCGGCGCCCACCACGGCGCCCAAACCGATGCGCGAACAACCGCTGAGGATCAAGGAGCCCGCGCCGATCCATGCGTCGTGCTCTATTCTGCAGGTCGTACGCGGGACATCCCTGTCGGCTGAGACCAGGCCGAGTGCAGGGTTGTAGACGTAAGGACTCATACTCAGGCGAGAGGTCGGGTGGTCGGCACCGAGTCGCCGAACGTCTGGACCAATGGACACAAATGCACCGATAGATGTACCAGGATCCGCTCGGCCAGGCTCTAGAAGTGAACCGTAACTGAAGGGGCCGACTTCCACGCCATAATATCGATCAAGAACGCCTCGAAGCGTCGCCGATGTGAGCTGCCCGCCTTCACGCCTAAGCACTCGTCGGAGTATCGCGCCCCTTAATGGTAGGCGCCTGTACCAGCGAAGGACAAGCCGCCCAGCAATCGATGCGTACATCCGTCTCCCGCTCGCCACGGTGCTCCTAGTCACGGTTTCCGACTATACGGGCCCCGGGGGTGCCCGAGCGGCGATGGAGTCCGGAGAAGGGTTTGTTTGCTGGCCGCAAGTTCCGTTGACAAGGCTTCCCGGCTAGGACTGATCCGCCAGATACCTCGAGCCAACGAACTCGGTCAGTCCAGAATCGCAATCAACCAGAAGCCCGCAGTGAAGAGCGCCCCGGCCAATAGAGCTAGGAGGACCACTCCAAGTATCCTGTTGCGGTCGCCATCGCTGCGTGATCCGTCATCCCTGTCCACCAACGCAAATCTCCCTGTTCTCGAGCTCGTTAAGCGACGTACCCCTCGGCCCTGAGGTGCTGGCCCACTTGTCTGTCTGATCCATACCCCACGGTCGGGTTGGGCCGGGGTGTTCGGTCGATGACAGCACCTGGCCGGCAAGCATCATGTGAGGGATCGCTTCCCTCGAGCCATAATCAGATAGTCACGTTCCCCGAACCAGATCAATATAAGATAAACCAACGCTGAGGCCCCCAGTTGAGCGGCTAGCACGATGGCGGAGTGACTCTGGTAAAGGGTGAACCGGGGAACCAGTGCGGCGCCCATGGACAAGATCGCTGCCAGCGTAACGAAGGCCACTGACCGGACCATGACCTGCAAGCGGATCGCGGCCAGACGCAATGCCGGGACCACAAAGAACCACACTGAGATCCAATTGGCGATTAGTAGCCCTGCGGCCACGCCCACGATGCCGTGGGAGAGTCCTACGACTATTCCCCCAACCGCCGCCATGCTGGTCACGAGTCCTAATCGAAATTGAAGGCCGGTCCTACCAAAAGTCTGGAACAGTGCGCCGCAATTCAAGATCATAAGTTGGGCCGGGATAGATCCCGAGAGAAGGGCAAGTACCGGGGCCATGGGTAGCCAGCGACTGCCGAAAAGAGTCTCCACGAGCGCAGGCGAGGTCGCTACTAGCACCGCCGCGATAGGAGCTCCCACTAGCCATGAAGCCTTGTTTCCGGCAAGCCAAACGGTAGTAGTCCGCTCTCGATTCTGCTGCACCCGTGCGAGAGTCGGAAACAGGACAGTGTAGAGAATCGCGCGGATCTGTCCGATAGGTGTAATCATCAGGTTGTAGGCGCGGCTATAGTAGCCCAAGGCGCTAACGCCAAGGAACGCGCCGATGAGCAAGCTATCTGCATTCCTCGCCCAGTAATTCACCACATTGAAGCCGAGCAAACCACGCGTGTATCGCCACAGAGCTGCGGCGCTCCGCCACGATGCTCGAAATCGTGGCCGCCATCGCGTATGGATCCAGCACTGTACCGATGTTGCTACCGTGGCCGCAAGAGATCCTAAGACTAAAGAAGCGGCACCCAATCCGAGGGCGGCGAGTGTGATAGCAGTGGAGGCATTGGCGATGGTGCTTACTACTGTGATGGTAGACAGCGTCTTAAACTCCAGTTGCCGCTGCAACAGAGCGCCATGCACAACTCCAAACGACAACGTGAACGAGAGCCCCGCGAGCGAAAGCAGGAGCGTGACGGACGGCTGATTGAAATAGCCGGCCACGATGGGGGCGGCCGCCAAGACGACTATTGTCACGGCCGCGCCCAGTACCATGTTCATCCAGAAGGCGGTGGAGAACAGTTCATCATCGTCGTGCTCACTTCGGACGATGGCGGACGATATACCGGAGTCGACAAAGAGAACGGCAAAACCCGTTACTGCCATAACGAGCGCTACGAGGCCGAAGTCTTCGGGCGCGAGCAGTCGGGCTAGCGCGATTGACATGCCGAGTTGGACGACGGCGCTTACCAGGCGGCCTAATCCCGTCCATGCAACTCCGCTGCGCGCCCGGCGGCCGAGGCCAGCGGGGACGTTTGCGGCACCGGCCTCTTTGGGCAAGGTCGCTGGGGCTGTGGCCTTATTCCCTAAGGGCTTAAGATGGTCGTCCACGCCAGCCCCTACAGGGGGAAATCCGAACGCGTTCCCCGTCGATGGGCGAGCCGACATGCGCACTTGCGCTGCCAAGCGTTGTCGTAGTGGCTGGGCCGCTCCAGTCGCCGACGGGTTCCTGTCGTTGTGTGAACAGACGAGCGGTCGTGCCATTGCGCTCTTCGGATCGTGTGGCGCGTCTATCATATGAATAAGTATCGGAATGGGATGCGCAGGGGTCCGCGAGCTGATCTGCAACGGTGCGCATCACGCCATCTCCTCGCGAGGATGTTCGGCGCGTAGAGGAGACGTCAATGACGGAACTCCAGGCGGCGCAGGTTCATGCGTGTCTCGCAGGCGCCAGAGGGCGCCGCTCATGCCGAAGACAAAAAAGATAATGCCGGCAAAAGTGGGAAACGCCAAAGAATCGAAAGTGAGGGAAGTTATGAGGGCAACCGCCGCGCTGGCGGTCACGGTCTGGCCGAGATGGCGGTCGACGTCCCATGTCGCATTCCTCCGGACATGTCGTCCGATGATGATGGCGGTGAAGAACACGGATGACAGGGCTAAGGTCCCGATGAAGCCCACCGCAAGGAAGGACCCAAGGAACTGATTGTCGAGCACTCGGTAGAGTTCCGGGACATATGTTCCTGGCCCTCGACCGAACCAAGGTCGGTCCCGTATGTAGGCAGATGTGGCGGCGAAGTCGGCGAGTCGAGCTTGGATGCTCGGGTCCGCGTCGTAGTTCAGGAACGCAGACTTGATCGTGCCAAGAACGCCCGGAATCGCTGTTCGGAATGCGGCCATACCAACCACAAGGCCAAGGAATCCCCACAACTTCATGCGGTTCGGCCAAGCAAGCCCTAAGACCACTAGCCCCGTGATGAGTCCAAGAAATCCCGCACGGGAGATGGCCAAAGGGATTGCTCCGGCGATGAGCGCCACTGTGGTCCAGCGCAAATAGGATGTCCTTCTGTTGGATGTCGCAAGGGCTCTGTGTATAGCGAAGGGAAGGACCATCGCGAGGACGACCCCGAACTCAATATAGTGCTGCTGCGTGCCGTAAACACGACTTAAGCCAGGTCCGCCCCGGAGTCCAACCCCTACGAGATCGGCGTTGTACACGAATCCGGGCGGTCGAAAGTACGGTGCTAAATCAATGCCGTAGAACTGCAGCCAGCCGACTGCCGCGCTAACGGCGGAAAGAGTAACCATCGCGCCTATGACGCGGTCAAGGTCCCGTCGCGTGCGCAGCCCGTCGGCAGCGACGAGGGCTACGCCAACCCACGACGCCAGAACTATGAGGTATCTGTCCGCCCCACTTGACTCCGGTGGAAGCAAACCGCGATCGTACCCAAGTGCGTAAGAGATGAGCACCGTGACAATCAGGATGAGAACGATCCATGTGACGGGATGCGAAGATCGCGTGGCGAGGCGCGGGTGGAGCCGTGTGGCAATCCACCACGCCAGCAGACCCAAGCCAGCTGCTACAGCAGGTCTCCCCGCGGCTCCCATACCTGGGAGCACCAAACGAGCCGGCACCAAGAGTAGAAGTACCAGATAAAGAAGAAAGAGAGTCGCCGCGATGACCTCGCGGGTGCTCCTGCGGAGGTGTCGCGGGCCGTTAGTCGGTCGTTCTTGCTCATTAGGTGCGGCCAACGCGTTTGTCATCTGGCTATCTCACGAGCGTGGGTGGGTGGGTGCTGAAACCGTCGCTTGCGCTGGCCTGCTTGGGGGATGCGTCAAAATCCCGCGGGCTCGTCGGATCCTCATTCTACTGGCTGCCTCTGACCCTTTGATCCGCATGCCGCTTGCGGCGACCAGTGACGCCATCGAAGAGAACCGTGACCGCGACCGTGAGAAGCAGTCCGATTGCTAGAGTCGCCACGAAGGCGCGCAGCTGAGAGTTGTCTACACTGGAGATTGCGGGCTGTGAGAGAACCTGTATCCCGAGGCGTTGATCGGCCTGAACTGCTTCCTGTTGCTTATCAAGGTTGGCGGACATCTGTTCGATGACACGTTGTGTTGCGCCGGTAGCTTCTAATGGATCCTTCGACTCGATCGATATGTTGAGAATCGGACTGCGGGTGGCGGTCTCAACGGAATAGGCCGCGAGGGACTCGTCGGCCATCGCCTGCTGTCGAAACTCAGGCTCCTGGGCCAAAATGGCCAACACCTGCGCGGCGAGTTGCGTCGATGACGAAGACCCCAGGAGGGGGTTCACCGGAACCGTCTGCACGCCAGATTCCGTATTTATTCGGGCCTCGCTGGGCGGCAGGACGATGACGCTAGCGTTGGCCGTATAGCCGGGTTCTACGCCTCCGCGCACAAATAACGCTGTAGCCAATGCAAGAAAAACTAGAGGCAGCGCCAAGCGCCAACGCCGCACGAGCGCTCGCCACACCTGCAATACGTCCACTACAATCCCTTCATACGGCCGGGGTGAAGCATACAGATGAACACGAAGGGAGATTTCTCTCTCACCCAGCCGAGGGAGGCGTGCCCTATCGGCGATCGGCGTGGTGCACTACTTGCTCGCTGCTGGGGCTCGAGGGCGGGTGGAGGAACCGCCTGGATCCGCCACTGAGCGACTGCCTACTGCTTCCGGGAGTCTAGTCCGGCGACGGCACACGGGGTCACGGGCGGGGAAGCCCGTCTCCCTGGCATGCGAGGCTACTGAGTGGGACCGATGGATTTGTATTCGCTGACGCACGGTACCGCTGGGTTGGCATGGTTCAGCGTTAACAGTCGTAACCCATGTCAGCGATCCGTGCGACCAGTGATGGACCGCCGAGGGTGGAGACGTCCAGTGCGTAACCACGGCCCAGTGAGGCCGGCGTCCTGATGAAGCTCTTGAGCCCGGGGGGGATCCCGTCATTCCTCGGATGGCCAATGAAGTCGGCGAGCTGTTGAATGCCGTGGTCGGGGTGCAGGATGAGGTCTTCGAGCCGCACGGCCAGGAAGCGAATACGGCGATCCCTTGCGTACATCACGGCTCGTTCATTCATCTCCGTCCACCAGTGCAGTTGGGCGGCCGCCCGGCTGCCGTGTCCATGCAGGCTCAGGTCGGGGAAGGCCCTCGACCAGATGGCGAACTGGTTGTGTGGCACAACTGCGTAGTCTCGGGGATCACGCATGACGTGCACGTAGCTCATGCGCGGGAACTCCTGAACCATGGCTGGAAGGAAGAGGTGCGCGGTGGGCTCCTTGAACCCCCAGCGCTCGCCTGGTGCATGGCGCCTGCTCCTCCATGCGGTTCTCAGCCGGCGGCCTGTCCATACCGTTCGTCGTGCGGGGGTAGGCCTCTCGATCCCGTAGCGGATATGGTCGGCCGAGGCGCGGAGGAGCTCTCGGGCGATGCCGGGTTCGGTCACGCTGCCGGGGGAGCGACACAATCGACCGAAGACATGCACCAGGTCTGCCGCCCTGTTCATGCGTTGACCGAGCGACGGGGCGGCCAGTTCGCGCGGCCGCTTCAGGAGAAGCGTAAACAGGAGATTGTCGAGTGCTCGGTTGAGGTCGTCCCCCATATGGATACCCAGCTCCTGCAGTATCTGGGCGACGACCCGCGTCCCGCTGCTTCCCAGGCCCGAGACGACGACCGGGGAGGAGTCCGCGGAAGTCACTGAGTGACGGAGCTGCGGCTGACGTGCCATCGAGCGGCTTCCTCGATGTCGGCCCACATCAGCTCGTCGACCTCGCGGCTGATCGACAGGTCTCGGCCGTCCAACTCCTTGGCGATCTGCAACTGGTGGTCGTCGACGTGCTCCCCGCGTGAGCTGCGGCGAGGGACGAGAACCGGTCGCCGGCCAGCGTTCAGTGAGCCCAAGGCGCTGCCGATGCCGGCGTGGGCGACCACCGCATCAGATGTGGCGATCGCAGCCTGGAGCTCGTGCTGCGGCATCGACGGTCGGGCAGTCAACGCGAGGCCGCTGACGTCGGTGACTCCCGTCTGCCAGAGGACCTCGACTCCTTCGGGGATGATCTCGACGAGCCGCTCCAGCAGGCTGCGGAATCCGTAGCCCTCGATCGTCCCGAGCGTCACGACCACCGATCGCACATCCCCGCGTGGTTCCGCTCGTTGGACAGCCTGGAAGTCGTCGAAGACGGAGACGTTCAGGTTCCAAGGTGGCTTGGCCCAGGAGGAATATTGCGCCGAGAGCTTGATTCCTGGAAAGCGCTGCAGCATGCGCCCCGTCGTCGAAGGGCCGTCGCTCCGGGCGGCGCTCTCGATGTAGTGCGCATCCCTGCCCATCGCCCTGGCGATGGGGAGAAAGGCGAGGGCGATCCCGGATCCGGTGCTGATCACTCTCCTTACTCGATACCGGCGGAGAATGCGGATGGCCCGGAAGGTGTTCGTAACCACGCTCCAGTAGCCGCGTGGCGGTGTGTACGGGACGAACTCGACGACCTCCTGCTCCAGCATGGAGCGGCTCTGAGGCGAGTCGAACGTGACCCACACCACGGGAGAGCCCGGAACGACCAGCCGCGGCCGCAACTGATACAGCTGGGCGAGGTGACCGCCGGTTGCTGCGACGAGCAGGGTGGTCATTCGCACTCCGTCCGCTGGCCGAGTTGCACCCCCCCGAGGAGTGGGGTCGGTCGTCCCGGCGAGTTCCCGCTGTTAGCGTTCTAGGGATACTAAGGGAGGGCGTAGGTGTCGATGGCCCGGCAGGTATGCGTGGTCGACCCATGCCGGTTCACCCGTTCTGCCATGACTCAGCTGCTCCAACGGCGCGGGATACGTGTGGAGTCCTTCGCTGTCGCACCTGAATACCCGTCAGACACCCGGCCGTGGGACTGGTTGGTGATCTTGTCGGAGCCAGGGCGGTCAGAGCGGTCGGTGGAACTGCATCCTCCGGGGGGGCCGCCCATGACGGTGGCACGAGAGGCGATGACTCTCGACCGCTTGCTCCGCATCCTGAGCGGGGATGATGATCCAGTAGCGGCGCCATCAGTTCATGTCCTCGGCGACAGCGGCCCGATGCTGACCCACAGAGAACTGCACGTGCTCCGGGCGCTCGTCGATGGCGACAGCTCGCGGGGAATCGCCGAGCGGCTCGGCATCAGTGCGAAGACGGTCGAGAACCACAAGGCGAGGATCTACGCCAAGTTGGGTGTGCAGAGTCAGGCGCAAGCGGCTGCGATGGCCGTGCGGCGGGGGCTCATCCAGGCGGACCGACGCGGTGCCTGAATCCGTCCGAGTGCTTCTCGGCGACCACGACCCCCTGACGCGGGATCTCGCGGCGGACGTGCTGAAGACGGGAGGGTGTGAGGCCTTCCTCTGCCCCCGTGACGAGTCGCTGGCAGCAGCCGCGCGACGGGTCCGGGCGGATGTTGTTCTGCTGGATGTGAGCCGAGAACCCTCCCCAGAGGCCGTGGAACGCACGGTTCTCTCCGCGCTCGAGAGTGGCGCGAGGGCGTTGCTCATCGCCGACGGCGCATCGAGGGAACAAGTGCTCGCGGGCTTGCTGGCCGGCGCTTCCGGCCAGGTCCAATTGTGGACGACATCACCGCAACGGTTCTTGAGGGCCGTTCGTCAGGTCGCCGAGGGAAGCGCGGCGCTGCACCCGGACGTCGCGGCAGCGGTACTCAGCCAATGGCGCGCCATGCGAAGCCTCGACCAGCCCAAGTCCCGCAGTGGGCTCAGTACTAGAGAAGTGGAGATCTTGTCGGCGGCCGCTGACGGGCTGACAAACCAGGCGGTCGCTCGGCGGCTCAACTTGTCCGCGAGGACCGTGGAGAACCACAAGGCGCGCATCTTCGCCAAGCTTGGTGCGCGTAATCAGGCGGAAGCGGTCAGCATCGCGATTCGGCAGGGGCTCCTACCGAATCACGAAGTTGGTTCCTAAGACAGCGAACGACGGCTCCCCGAGTGGGAACCGCCGTTCGCCTTTGGTCAGGAAGCGTTGCCGATGGCCTGCCCCATCAGAGTGAAGCCATCGTTGCCGCTGAAGTCCTTGTCCTGCAGCGTCAGCTCGTGCAGTGAGCCGATCTCGACGATCTGGGGCGCCTCATAATTCTCCATGCCTTCTCCTGACCTGTGGCCGAACCATCTTCGGCGTTCGCCATAGGATAGGAAACCGGCTGGTCACTGGCCCATAGGCAGTAACCCCTAGGGGTGCAGGGGGATGCGATCCGAGGTTCGGGCGGACAACATCTGCACAAGCGCGAGATGACGGGGGTGGCGGGTGCGTGGTTGTTACGGCCTTGGGTTCGAGGGGGTTCCCGGGGCGGCGTCCCTCCTTCGACCCGTGCCGCGGGGCACTCCGCGGCTGTCGGTGCGGGTGTCGGCACCAGCCGTAGAGGTCACGGCCGAGAAGGTATCTCCTGACGTTGCACACTTTCGCCTTCAGGGCGGGGGAGCGGCGTTTGTCGACCGCGTCTCCGGCACGGCCCATCTCAGGATGGATGATGCCGACGCGGTGCCGCACGAGCATCTCGTACACCCGTTCCTCTCCACCTCCGTAGCGGTCATGAGTCGTTGGCAGGGGCGTGACGCCTTCCACGCCGGCGCGGTCGTGCGTGACGGCGGGGCGTGGGCCGTGCTGGGTGACAAGGGGCAGGGCAAGAGTTCCCTGCTTGCGCTCTTGGCACTGCGAGGTGCAGAAGTGCTGAGCGATGACCTCGTAGTCCTCGACGACGGGAAGGTCCACCGCGGGCCGCGCTGCATCGACCTCCGCGCGGACGCGGCCCAGCGCTTGTCGTGCGGCGAGGACCTCGGCATCGTTGGAGCGCGGCACCGTGCTCGACTCCGACTCGGCGAAGCGCCCGGTGTCGTTCCTCTGAAGGGGTGGGTCGTCCTGGGATGGGGGGACCAACTGAGCGTCGAAGAGGTGCCCGTCGACCAGCGTCTCCCGGCGCTACTCGGCAATCTGGCCCTCCGACTG
Source organism: Blastococcus colisei (assembly GCF_006717095.1). Lineage (NCBI taxonomy): Bacteria > Bacillati > Actinomycetota > Actinomycetes > Geodermatophilales > Geodermatophilaceae > Blastococcus > Blastococcus colisei. The sequence goes on along the minus strand of NZ_VFQE01000002.1, from coordinate 701,340 downwards.
CCCCCGCCGTCGTTCGCCCGGGTCATGAGCTACCTGTCGAAGCCTTTCCTGCGGCTGACTCGACCTTGCGACTGGAATGTCGCGGACGAAGCTCTAGACGTCCTCTGGACCTTCGTCGACCGTCCCGAGCTGGCGCAGCCGTAGCACCTGCAACAGCCACTGAGACCGCGCGTCCACCCGCGGCTGTTCCCAAGCCAGACGCAGTGCGCGCGGGTCGACTATCGTCTCGTCCAGACCGGTGCCGTCCCACGCGGCAGCCAGTGCTCGGCTCCGCGGGCCGAAAAAACTGTGGTTGAAAGATGCCTTGCTGATGCGTCCGCTCTGTCCTGCCGGCAGAAGGTCGCCGGCAAGGACGTCGAGCGCCTCTCGCCGGCTCTTGAAGCCGAGCGCGCCTCGTTCCCGGGCCGCGGTCACGAGAAACGTGGGATCGGAGAAGGGGTGGATGGCCGTGGCGCCGACGTCGTCCGCGACCGCTTCGATGCTGCGTTCTCCCATCACCCTGGCCCGGTCCGTCCACCATGCATGGCTGATCCAGCGATCCCACCGCACATCCTGCGCCGCGATGGACCGCGCTCTCCAACGGCCCAGCTCGCGGTTCGCCACCGGTGTCAGCCAGTCCAGGTGATACGGCTCGCGCCGCGCCACCCCCGTAGCGGCCAGCCACCGCGGCCCGTAGGCAGCCGCGAGAGAGAGCAGATCGCGGGGTCGTGGGTGTTCCTGTCCGCGCAGGACGGCGTTGAGACGCCGGAATCGAGGGGGGGACAGGACCTCGTCGCCGCCGATTCCGGTCAGGAGCGATCCGCCACGTGCATGGTGCAGGACCGGCACGTGGAAGTGGGTGTTGAGCGGGTAGAGAAGGCCGTGACGGTGTAGAACGCTGTCCGCGTACGGCCCAACCACATCGACCTCTGTCTCGAGGTCGACGCGCTGCCATTCCTCGAGGCGGAGGTGCCGGATCAGGGCTTCCTGCCACTCCCCCTCGTGCGATGCAGGATCCTTGGGAAAGCGCAGTGTCACCGGAACAGGCCGTGGTAGGCCCTCCCGAACCGCGACGGAATTGGCGATGGCCAAGACGGCGGATGAGTCCCTGCCCCCCGAGAAGCTGACTACGCAGGGAGGGCGCAGGAGGGCCCGAAGCACAGCGCTCTCCAAGGCCCTGCGCATGCTGGTGGTCGGTTCGACCGAGAGCGGTTCCACCCGCTCGTTGCCACGGAGAAAGCCACTGGCGATCTCGAGCGGGTGGTAGTCCTGGACACTCAGGCGCGGTGGACGGGGAGGTCGGGTCACTCCACCAGTCCCCGCGCGCGGCAGGTGTCGAGGAACTGGTCGACGTCCCGGCCGGCTTCCTCAGGGGTCACAGCGAAGTGCTGCACCAGCAGGGACACCAGGTCCGCCCGGCTGGCGCCCTCCACAAGCGCGCCCCAGAGCTGCGAGCCGGTGGCATTAAGTCCGAGGTAGCTACCTGACGCCACGTCGAGAACCACCGTCTCGCCGTCGATCTCGCGCCAGACCGCGGCGTCACGACGCACCCGGAGCTCACCTTCCGCCGTCACGTGTACCTCCTGGCGTTGGGCGTCGAGGTCATTCAAGCGGGTCGACGGCGACAGCGACAGCATGGGCGAACGGTCTCGGCCGCCAGACCTCGAGGCGAAAGCCAGCGTCGGCAAGCTCGGCGGCAAGTTCCTCGCGAGTGAAGTGGTGTGCGTACATCGGTGCAAATCCGTCGCCGAGGTCAATCGGCGCGCCTCGACGCAGGGCGCGCAGCGGTTGAGCGACCCACCGAACGGCTCGGTGATATCGGGTTCTCGACGGCCGGGTGTAGACGGAGACCAGGAGCGGAGAGCCCGCGACGAGATGACTGCGAGTCTGGCGCAGGAAGTCCACACGGCGTCGGCGGCCAGCGATGTGGGTGTATGAACCCCAGCCAATGACTGCGCCATCGAAGGTGGCGTCGAGCGCCGGCCAACCATCACGGGGCGCGACGAGCAGGGATGCGTCAGAGCGACCTTCGAGAATGGTACGGCCGAAGGTCACCATTCCTTCGTTCGGCTCAAAACCCGTGACGCGCCTTCCGTTACCGGCGAGTGCGAGCACTTCGCGTCCTCCCCCCGCGCCGGTTACGACGATGTCCGTGCAGTGCTGGAAGTACTCGCTGACGGCAGCGTTCTCCCAGTCGGTCAGGCCGCTGCGGGTGTACTCCTCGGCTACGTACTGCCCCTGCGAGGCGTAGAAGGCTGCGTCGATCCCGTAGAGGACCCGTCGGGACGCGAGCCCGAGCCACAGTCCGTCCACAAGTCCGCGGATGAGCTGGAATGCCTGTGTCAAGCCATGATTCAGCCGGAGGTACGCCCTCGGCATCCGGTCACTCAATGTTTCTCCTGATCTGCGTAGGCCGAGGCCTGCAACGTGTACAGGGCGGCGTATCGCCCGGCGAGTGCCATGAGGTCTTTGTGTGTCCCACTCTCGACGATCTGGCCCTCGTGCAGCACGTGGATTCGGTCGGCCGACCGCACTGTGGAAAACCGGTGGCTGATCAAGACCACGGTTCTGCCTCGCTGCAGATCTCGGATGCGATCGAACAGGTCGGCCTCCGCTCGAGCATCCAGTGCCGCGGTCGGCTCGTCGAGGATGAGAACAGGCGCGTCTCTGAAGAAGGCTCGGGCAAGTGCTAGTCGTTGCCACTGTCCGCCGGAGAGATCGCTGCCACCGAGGAACTCCGGGCCGAGCGGGGTCTCGTACGCGTCCGGCAATGACGCGATGAATTCGTGTGCATCGGCCCGGCGGGCAGCGTCCGTGACGGAGGCGTCATCCGCTGGGCGTTGAGGCGCCCCGAAAGCGATGTTGTCCCTGGCGCTCAGGCGGTAGCGGACGAAATCCTGCAAGACCATGCCAATCTGGCGGGCGACGTCGTCCGGCGCGCAGCGGGCCAGATCGGTGTCGTCGAGGAGCACTCGACCGTCGCTGGGCTGGTACAGGCCAGCGAGCAATTTTGCGAGGGTGGACTTCCCAGAGCCGTTCTCCCCTACCAGCGCGATGATTTCACCTCGACGGATCTCGAGGGTCACCCCTGACAGCGTCGAGGCCATCCGGCTCGGATAGGAGAAGTGGACGTCCTCGGCGCGCAGGCGGGACCAATCCGCGGGGACCGCCTCGATAGGCTGGGGTCTCGATCGTCCATGAGCTTCCGCGGAGAAGGACGTAACGTCCTCCAGGAACAGTGACGACTCGTAGACCGCCCCGACGCCGGACGCGAGCGACTGAAGGCGTTGCCCGAGAAGTACGAGAGCAGCGGCGGCCGTTCCAGCATCCGCGATGGTCATCCTGCCGGTGGACACGAGAAGGATCATTACGACGAGAGTGGCGGCGATCAGCCCGGCTGCCAGCAGGCTGGAGATGAGTCCTGCTTTGAGGCGCTGTCGGACGAGCATCCGGAAGTCAGCGAGGCGCCGTTGCGCCAATTCGTCGTGACGGTCCCGAAGGGCACTCTTCAGCCCGAAGGCTCGCAACTCCGTCGCGTAAGGCTTGTCCGTGAGCAGCTGGAAGAAATAGTTGCGGAGCCGTTCGCGAGGTGTCTGGTTGCGCGAGAAGTCGTATGCGGCGGATCCGCTGCGAGTTGCCGCCAACCACGCGGGTGCGTACGCCACAGCGACGAACAGCACAAACAGGGGCTGCACGAGGAAGAGAGCGGCACCGATGCCGACGACGGCGAAACTCGCGCTGAGGATTCCCAGTGCTCCCGTGGTCATCTGGACGGGGCGGACGACTGCATTCAACCGAGCGCGCTGCAGGCTGTCGTGGAAGGCTGGGTCCTCGAAGGCCAGAAGGTCGACGGACGTTCCTACATCGATCACCTTTCCGGTGGCATGGATGCTGACGACTTCGCCGAGGAGACGCTGCTGCTCCGTCCGCACCGCGTTCGCTGCACCGACGACAGCGGATATGGTCGAAAGCGCGATGACGTGCGGAACAAGCGTGCCGACCTCCACTTGATCCCCCAGCAGAGCCTGGAGCAGGGATCGCACAGCCAGCAGTTGGGCAGCCACTCCGAGCCCAATGAAGACCTGGATGAACGCGAAGACAGTTGCCGTTCTCGGGGCGGCATCGAAGGTCAGGGCGAACGCTTCGCGGAGGAGACGCGGCAGGCTTCGGGCGGACCTCAGCCGAACGGGCCGCAGCACTTGGTCGAGATCGAAGTTTCGTGATGTTCGCGCCACGCCGACGGTAACTCCCTCGCGCTCGAAGAATGCCCGGGCGATCCGCAGCAGCATACGGAGATCGAGGGCGACGTTTCAGCGGGTGTGGCCCCTAAGAGTGACTCGTCCCCTGTGCTCCTCTTCGCGCGGGTACGTTTGCCGAGTCGAAGGAGGTCGCATGATCAAGTTGCGGGGCGAAGAGATCGTGTGGCAGAGCATCGAGGGTGAAGTCGTGGTTCTCGACCTGCGCTCGTCTGTCTACCTAGCGGTCAAGGGCAGCGGGGCGGTGCTGTGGCCGCAGGTCGTGGAAGGCGCCACGCGCGAGGATCTTGTGGGAGCACTGGTCGATCGCTACGCAATCCCGGTCGAGCAGGCCGGCCGCGATGTCGACGCATTCGTGACCATGCTGCGGGACAGGGAACTGTTGGGTGCCTGAGGTTCGGCGCTACCCGAGGTCGTTGCGGGCTGCGTGGAAGCGCGTCCTCCGCCGCAGCGACCCAGGCAACATGCTGGCTGGAGCCTGGGCCTACGTGGCCCTGAATCGACTGCGGCGCGAGCTCCCCCAGCGTGGAATCTCCGCCGTCGTCGTCCGGCCACGCCTGGTCCTGCCTTCAGGGATGGAAGGGATCAGGGCGGTCCTCCGCCGCCGCGGAGCGACCTGCCTCGAGCGAAGCCTCATCCTCCAGCGCTGGCTCGCCTCGCAGGGGCACCCCACGGAGGTCGTGATCGGAGTCAGCGCACCCGGCGAGGAGTTTGCAGCCCACGCCTGGCTCGCCGGCTACGGCTTCGACCCCGAGTCGCTGCGCTACAAGGAACTCATGCGACTGCCGTCCCCGTCGGGGGGTGGAAAGCCCACTATTGGGAGTGGTGCACCCCAGGCCGCCGTGCGCCGACGGCGTCGAAGAAGGCCGCTTTCGCACTAGCGCCGCCCGATTCGTATAGCACCGAGTGCGGGTGGGCAGCGTCCCACGTGTGATCGGGCTCGGCCCAGCCACCGCGTCGGGCGCGTGCGATGAGCCTGTGGCCCAGCTCGACGGCCGCGGAGCGGCCGTCGGCCCTCGTGGCTCGGGCGAACATACGCGTGAGCGAGCCGTCTGGCCCAGCTCGCGTGACCGGAGCGACGCGGTCGACCACGCGTCCCAGCACGCGCCATGATCCACGTCCTCCGATCTGGCGGAGCACCTCGTCCGGGATCTCGGGGCTTCCGAAAGTGGCTCGCATCCGATGGAGCATGACGGAGACGGCCAGTTCAGCATGGTGTTGCGCGCTGCGCTCGGCCAGCTCGTCCCACGAGAACCCCCCGGCCAGGACCAGCTGCTCCAGGTCCTTCAACCAGACCAGCCGATCACCGCCGGACCTGGCAGCATGTACTGCCGTGTGAACGATCGTGTCCAAGACGTCCAGTGTCTGCACCTGAAGGCCCCCGGCCAGTGTCAGACTGGTCGCGCGCTGGAAAAAGGTATCGGTGACCATCGCGTAGCTGTCCCGCGTTGCCCGATCGTTGAACAAGTCCCAGTGCAAGTCGATCATCGCGCCGCGCGGAGAGCGCAGATGGAGCTCGCCCGACAACCGTTGTACCAGCAGTGTCCAGTTCCGGTCCAGAAGGACGTACCCCTTCTCCTCGAGGAGTCGGAGTGCCTCGTGGAGCAGAGTCGGGCGAACGAGGACGTCGAGGTCGACGTAGCTCCGCAGTTCCGGACGGCGGTAGTAGCCCCGGGCAAGCGCAGGCCCCTTTACCACCAGCCAGGGGACCTGCCTCAGGGTTGAATCAATTCTCCCCAGCTCGCTCTCTAGGAGGAGTTGCCGTACGGCAACGGCTCGGCTGGCGAGGTTGAGTTTTGCACGGACCTCGGCACGCAGGTCTCCGCATCCTCGGAGACTTGCACCAACCGCCGCCGCGACACGGTGACGGTTCGCTAGTTCGAGCAGTCGGTCCTGGTCGACCTGCGACAAGGATGCGGCCTCCGGAGGAGGCTGGTGCCAATCGTGCTCGCGAACGCAAGCGATCAGCAGGCGTTCGACAGCCTTCCCCCGAGTGCCGGAGTGGCTAATCGCCATCGCCCGGTGGCGGCCCGTCGTCGGCTCGGCCGGCGGGCATGACCAAAGCACGCGTGCCGAGACGCTTCTTCCGGATGCGCCGAAACGTGCCGATGGTCGACTGCCCTTTCGCCTCCATGCTCAACTCTCGCCACCAGAAGCGGAAAGCCGGCATGCCGCGGAAGCGGGGGGCGGGCAGCAGCGCTGTCCGCAGGACGAGTGAGCGGCCCCAGACTGATCCCCGCGTTCGCAGAAGGTTCATCTGCGAGGCGGGCAGCGTGCCCGCCTCGACCTTCTCGAGGGTCAACGCGCCCGCCTGCACGGCCCGTCGAACGGCTGCGCGCCCACGCTCCGTTCGCGCGAGCACCAGGGATCGTCCAGGGTCCCCTCCGGTCGGGCGATACCAGGGGTCACCTACGGCCACGTCCGCCATCTCACCAGTGTGATCGGCGCAGACGTGACAGCGCCATTGACGATGCTTCTGCAGAATCGCCCCCCAGCTCTCGTCGTAGGTGAAGGATTGGACGTTCTCGTCGTGGCGGTCAGTGCGAGAACGCACCTCGGCAGCGCCTGGCCAGCCGTTTCCTCGATAACGCACACCTGTGACGGCGTCGAGATCGGTCACCCCGGCCGCGCGGATCATCTCAAGGGTTCCCCTTGTGCTGGGCGTACCGGCGCAGAAGATCGCGATGGTCAGGCCCAGCTTCTCGTCGAGAAGGGGGCGCCGTGCTCGGGCAAGCGCGGCTCCTCCGATGTCGCACGGTTTCCCGATCAAGACACTCGGGGAGGGCGCTGCCTCCACCAGGTCCAGGCGTTCGCAGGGGCTTGCCGGCGCGTACCGCGATCCGGTGGCTGCCATGAGTTCTTCGCGCGTGCTGCTGTACACCGTCTCGTTCAGGTGCGGAGCATCCTTACGGGCGGTGATGTGCAGGACTCCGGACATGCCTTCCTGTTCGACAGCGTGCAGCGCGAGGGCCGTCGCGACTCCGCCGCTCGAGCCGGCGAGCCTGATGTCGGGGTCTGATGCATACCCCTCCCACAGTTCCAGGACCGGCCCCCAGCCTGCCGCGAGCTCCGGGATCACGCCCGACGTAGGCATCCCGGAGTGCCCGTAGCCGACGCCAGAGCAGCAGGCCAGGGCCTCGCGAGTGTCGGCCGGCCGGCCATTGACATGCAGGACGAGTGGGCGCCGGCCCTGGTCCGGAACGTCGACCATGGAAATCACGTCCGGTTGGACGAATGCACATGTCCCGCAACCTTCACACAAGTGCTTCTCTGCGACATCTTGAATTGATTTAATCCAAGGCCCAATCATTGATAGCACACCGCCCTTCGGCTTCAATCTCGGGAAGTCTGTTCATGTTCGACCGCCCGCTCCAGTGCATATATGCCAATATGGTCGATGTAGGTCGCTCGGAGGAAACCGAGTTCCCATGTCGTCATGGAGGCGGTCTTCGCGAGCGAGCCTCTGCATACTGAGCGTTGGCAGAGCATCGGCATCGTCTCGCAAAGGGCGATATTATCACGGCTTTGGACTCGCGCTCGGAGAATGGCTACTCTGCCGCGCCCTCCCAGCCCAGGCGCCACTCATCACGGCGACGCCAAGCCTCCTGCCAGGCCGATCCCGAAGAACGGCCGGGTGACTCGGGGAAGAGGCCGACACGACTTGCTGCGGCCCGTAGAGCAACTCCGGCGAGCAGTAGGTGAACTCCGATGTACGCCTGCCACGGCGGCCACAGCTTTTTTAGAAATGTGACCTTGCCCCGGTGGAGCAACACCAGCTTGCCGCCGGCGGAAGAGGAGCCACCGACTTCGTGCTCCACGATGGCTTCCGACACGAAGTATGGGAGGAAACCTGCTCGCCGTGCTCGCTGGCACAGGTCGATGTCCTCGGCATACATGAAGTATCGGCTATCGAAGCCGCCGAGACGCAGCCAAGCATCGCGCCCGACCATCAGCGCGCCGCCACTAAGCGCCGGGACGGGGCGCGATGTCAGCCGATCCCACCCCGGCATGCTCTCCGGGTCCGACCAGCGCCGAGAGGGCGCAAGGGTCGTCATCCCGGTGGCAAAGCACATCAGCGACCAGAGTGTCATCCGACCTTGAGCACTCGCCATCACGGTCCGCCCCCCGGGTGTGATCGTCCGGGCTCCGTAGAGGCCAGCATCCGGTCGCTGGTCGGCCGCTTCGACGAGTCTCCTGGCCGCCGCTGCGTGAACCTTCGTGTCGGGATTCAGGAACCAGAGGTAGCGGCCACGGCTGCGCTGACCCAGCAGGTTGCATGCGGCCGCGAATCCCAGGTTCGTTGTGCCCTCCTCCACCGCCGCTTGGGGATAGCGACGGAGACGATCGAGGGTGTCATCGGTGGAGCCGTTGTCGTGCACCAGGATCTCGCTGTCGATGCCGTCGAGTGCCTGCAGGAGTGACTCGAGGCAGGCGTCGATATGGCGGCCACTGTTGTAGGTGACAAGGAGGACGGAAAGCTCAGGCATCGTGAGGCATCCGCTCTGCACGCGACCACGACATGTCTCCCGATCTAACCCGGCCTTTCGCCCTTCTGCGGATGATGAGCGTCACGATGGTGTAGAAGGGAAGCGCCAGTACGGCCTTCGGTTCGCTGAGCATCCGATGGACCTGAGCCCGTCGCGACGGCCGGTCGACACTCGGCGATGAGGGCGTGGCCGTGAGGTTGCCAACGGCGACACGCGTGCGTACCGCGATCACCTCTGACATATGCTGCGCCGGCCACACCTTGACGGGCGGCTCGACGAGCCGGCGCTCGTGGGCGCGGAAGAGGCTGTGTACGTACCTGTCGTCACCGATCAGGTCGGGGAACGTCCCGAACCTCTGGCGGCCTGCCTCGTTCAGTGCGTAGACGCCAGTGCCGATGATCTCCCCTCGGGCACGCTGCAGCGCTTCCCAGGCCGAGAAGTACCAGCGTGTGGCAAACGTGGCGTTCTGCAGCTGGAGTTCACGGCGAGGCGACGCGATCAGGGGGCCTTCGTCGTCAAGCACATCGACGACCGACCTCAACGCGTCGACCGACAAGGCGACGTCGGCGTCGGCATAGATGCGCGGATAGCTGCGGGCCGCCGAGTCGCCGGCGTTGAGAGCTCCAGTCTTGGACCCGACCTCCAGTTCGATGAGCCGGACGCGCCCCTCGTACCGGCGCACGCGATCGCTGGTGCTGTCCGTGCAGCCGTTGGCCACGACGACGATGTCCCACTCGTCTGGCTCAGCGCCGTCGAGGAGGGCATCGAGGCACCGCTCGATGACCGCTTCCTCCTGATGCGCCGGGATGATGACCGACGCACGAGGACGATCGACTGAGGTCACGGTGGAATTCGACCACATGATCACCCGGGGATCCCGCCGTGTCGCCTTTCCAGGTGCCAGCATGCATAGCCATGGCGCATCGCTCGATCGGCTCTCGGCGTGTTGCACTCATCGGGTCTCTAGGAGCGGCAACGGTCGTGCTGACCGCGCTCCTTCTAGGACAGGCCCAAGGGTGGTGGGGCGAGCCGACTTCTGCGACGAGCACCAGAGGAGAGGCCAGTGTGGCGTCGTCGCAGGCCGATCCGCCGCCGACGTCTGCAAGAGAGGGTGAGGACAGGGGAGGCGGAAATGCTGTCCCTAGCGGGTTCCCAACTGCCGACACGACTGGGGTGCCAGTGGGTGTAGCTCTTCGGTCGATGGAGGGCGACGTCTACGTGAAGACCGATGGAACAGTCATCCAAGGTGTCGATCTGCGTGGCTGCATCGTTGTGCGCGCCGATGACGTCGTCATTCGTGACAGTCGCATTCGATGTGGGGGTGGGCCCACGACGCCGTTCCCCATTCGTATCATCGACGGCTTCACAGGGTTGCGTATAGAAGACACGGAGATCGACGGATTAGGTCGTGCCCGAGTGGCCGTCCTGGGCAGCAACTGGTCGGCGCGAAGAATCGACGTGCACAGTGCAGTCGACGGGCTCCGTATGGCCAGCAATACCTCCGTGGAGGACTCGTACATTCACGATCTCAGCAGGCTGCCCGAGTCGCACAACGACACGGTGCAAACCATCGGCGGCAGTGGTATCCGGATCGTCGGCAACACCCTTCTCGCCTACAACCAGCGCACGGACGACCCCATGAACGGTGCTATCCAGACCGGGCGACTGCACAGCCCTCTGGTCGGGATGCTGGTCGAAGGCAACTATCTGGACGGCGGTTCGTACACGGTGCGAGGTGGGAGCGGTCCTCGAGACGGACCCCTCATCACGGATTACGTCTTTCGTGACAACGTGTTCGGCCGCAATTGCATGTACGGCCCCGTCCAAGGGGTCGACCCACCCGTCACATGGGAGCCGAACAACGTGTGGGCCGACACCGGTGTGGTGATCGGGACGGATTCGCGAGCGAACAAGCTGCGGTGTGCTCAAACTCCGTGACGACTTCACTCGTGTGCCGCTGTGCCGCTGTGCCGCTGTGCCGCTCGCTGCAGTAGGCCATGAGGCAGCCACCGTGTCGAGCGCAACCGTGCTCGGATCCCGTTCATCTCCGATGAGGTGGACCGTGCAGCACCGACCCCGGCCGGGGTCCGTGCCCTGCGCGGTGTGGTGGCGCAGTGTGGAAGGAGCGTGTGGCCTGGCAGGGCGGTTGGTGAAAAGGGGGTGCAGCCTTTGCGTTGACTTCAGGCTCTCTGTAGATAGCTCATAGTACGGGGACCGTGACCGTATGTGCAGTCCGCCGGCCTCGCCACCCCGGTGACTCTCCGGAATCATCTCGAACGTATCGTGTCGCGCCCGACCGGTATTGATGCAACGGCTCACAAACATCCCTCGACCCCTCCCGCTAGCCCCTTGGGAAGAGGTACGGTGCGCCGCGCAGTTGAACGATGAAGTTCCTGCTCATGGGGGCCATCGAGGGCGGCAACGCCCGGTTGTAGGCGCACGGGGGTGCCGCATTTCCATGCTCGATGTCCGTGACGGCGAGGTTCGCCACGGAGAACGATCAACCAGCCGAGGCTGGTACTCGTACGCAGCCAGGTTCCGTGGCGAAGGCACGGTGGCCCGTCGCGCATGGCGTACCGAGTACGTGCGCCGCACCGTGCTGGCCGACGCGCTGTGTGCCGCTGTGGCCGCGCTCGTCGCCTATCTCGTGCGGTTCGGTCCGGTCGACCCGGACGCACCCGTCGCGCCGGTGCACGCGTCGCCCTGGGTCATCCTCCTCCTCCCGCTGTTCTGGGTCGGGGCCATGCTCGTTGCCCGCAGCTACGAAGAACGCTTTCTCTGGGTGGGGCCCGAGGAGTTCCGCCGCGTCTTCTTCGCCGCCGTCACCACGCTCGCGACCGTCGCGACGGTTTCCTGGGGCCTGCACCTGGAGGTCGCTCGCGGCTTCGTCGTGATCGCCCTCCCGCTGGCCACCGCGCTCACCCTCGGGCAGCGCTACGTGCGGCGGCAGCTGCTGCACCGGTCCCGCAGCCGCGGTGAGCACCTCCAGACCACGATTCTCGTCGGTCACCGGAACGCCGTCGCGGCGCTCGACGAGCAGATGGAGCGCGAGGCCTACCACGGCTACCGCGTCATCGGATGCTGCCTGCCGGCCGACCAGTACCACCCCGCCGCGGACGCCTTCAACGGTCTGCCCGTCCTGGGCGATCTGAGCCAGGTGGCCGAGGTCGTGGCCAAGTACGAGGTCGACACCGTGGCCGTCCTGCCCTGCCCGGAGCTCGACGGCCCGGCCCTGCGCCGGCTCGGCTGGGACCTCGAGAAGACCCGGGCCGAGCTGCTGCTCGCCCCCGCCGTCACCGAGATCGTCGGCCCACGCGTGCGGATCCGCCCCGTCTGCGGCCTGCCGCTGCTGCACATGGAGCGCCCCGAACTCAAGGGCGTCCGCCGGCTGACCAAGGCCCTCTTCGACAAGACCGCTGCAGGGATGGGCGTGCTCTTGCTGCTGCCGGTCCTGCTGGGCATCGCGCTCGCCGTCAAGGTCACCAGCCATGGGCCGGTCTTCTTCCGGCAGGAGCGGGTGGGCCGGGACGGTCGGACCTTCTCCATGCTGAAGTTCCGCAGCATGGTCACCGGGGCCGACCGCATGGTCCAGCAGCTGCAGACGACCAGCGATGGCAACGGCGTCCTCTTCAAGAAGAAGAACGACCCGCGGATCACCCGCGTGGGCCGGCTGCTCCGGCGCTACTCCCTCGACGAGCTGCCGCAGTTGTTCAACGTCCTCCGGGGTGAGATGTCCCTGGTCGGACCGCGGCCGCCGCTGCCCACCGAGGTCGAGCGCTACGGGTTCGACATGCACCGGCGCTTTCTCGTGAAGCCGGGGCTCACCGGCCTCTGGCAGGTCAGCGGGCGGTCGGACCTGTCCTGGGACGACTCCGTGCGGATCGACGTCCGGTACGTCGAGAACTGGTCGCTGACGTTCGACTTCATGATCCTGTGGAAGACGGTCGGTGCCGTGTTCCGCGGGTCGGGCGCCTACTAGGCCGCACGTCGGTCCCTGTCCGTGCCGGATGTGGCGGGCGTGACGGGGGGGCGTTTTCAAGATCCACTAAGCGCCCGCAGGCGGCGCGTTGCGGGTCGTCTCACCCGTAAGGGCGACAGTGTGACCGCGTGGTCACAGTCGCGCGCGGTTCTGCCGATGACTCACATGTGTGGGTGATGTGGGTCCTCGGCGGGCTGGCTGCGTGGTTGGCCATCGCCCTCGTCGTCGCGGTCGTGATCGGCAGGAGCATCCGGCTGGCTGACCGTCGCGCGGCCGGGGCCGCGCTGGGCGCGACCCTTCCGCAGGCGGAACCCCGAGCCGTGCGCCGACCGGCGGCCGTGCGTGAGCGCCGCCGCGCCGTCCCCGTGCCGGCTCTGGGCGTCGCCCTGTTCGCCATCGCGGTCGCCCTGGAGACGACCGGCTACGTGGTCCGCCTGACCGGTGCCACCGGGGAGACGGCCCGGTTGCTCTCGATGGACGCGCCGTTCTCCCTGCCGCGCATGTACGTCGCGGCCTTGTTCGCCGCCGCGGCCTTCGCCGCTCTTGCCGGGGCCGGCAGCATTCCCGGCCGTCGTACCTGGTGGCTGGCCGTCGGCGCCGTGGCCGGCGGGATCGCCGCGGTCAAGGCCGGCAGCACCGTGCATGCGACGGCCCTCCAGCCTGTCATCCGCGCCGTGGGGGCCGAGGGCGCTTTCGCCCTGAGCGCCCTGGCCGCCACCGCCGTCGTCGGAACCCTGTGGTTCCTCAGCCGTACCGAGCGACGTGACCGCCGCCGGATCCTCAGCGTGCTGGCGCTCTACGCAGGCGCCTCCGTGGGCCTGTCCGCCGTGTCCGGCGCCGTCGCGGAGGAGTTCGGCCGGATCAGCACGGGGGCTGCGGCCGCCACCTTCGTCGAGGAGTCCGGGGAGGCCCTCGCCGGCGTCGGGTTCCTCGTGGCTGTGCTCGTCGGTGTCGCCCCCCGGCTGGTCCTGCCTGCCGCCTGGGCTCTGCGCCGCTCGGCGGACGCGCACACCCTGGAACTCCCCGAGGCAGTGCCGGGCCGTGCGACCGCGGACGGCGCCGCCCGGCACTGACCGTGCGGATGCGTCAGCGCGGGACGGCGGGAAGCGCGCTCTTCTCGAACTCCGCGGCGTTCGGCGCCAGCGAGTCGCTGCGCAGATAGGCCCACATCCGCTCGCACGCGACGGCGTCCAGGTAGACGACGCTCGCCGGCCCCTCCCTGCCGGTGCCGAGCACCGGTGCGGTGAAGAAGTCGATGCTCTCCGGGGTCACGTTGCGCAGCGAGTAGGCCAACGCCAGCAGTTCACCGTTGCCGAGGGTGTCGTCGACGGTGACCGCGCTGGTCACCGCCAGCAGGACCGCGTCCAGCCGTCCGGGCTCGCCGAAGGTGTTGGCGCTGAACAACTTGCCGAACAGCGACTGCAGGTACTGCTGCTGGCGCCTCACGCGGTCGAAGTCGCCCCCGGGCAGCCCGTACCGCTGGCCGAGATACCAGCGGGCCATGTCACCGTCCAGGTGGTTGACCCCGGCCGGGAACGTGTACGGCCCGTTGCTGGTCGTCTCCGCGACGACGACGTCCACACCGCCCAGGTCGTCGGTGACCTGGATGAGCCCGTCGAAGTCGATCGTCACGTAGTGGTTGATGCGCACCCGGGTGAGCTGCTCGACGGTCTGGATGAGCAACGTCGGCCCGCCGAACGCGTAGCTCGCGTTGATCTTGTTCATGCCGTGCCCGGGGATGTCGACCCAGGAGTCGCGGGGGATGGAGATCAGCTGCGCATGCCGCCGGTCGGCGGTGAACCGCGCCAGCATGATGGCGTCGGACCGTCCGTCCGGCGTCTCGCCGGGTTCCGGATCCGCTCGGGTGTCGGAGCCGACGAGGAGGAATGTCACCGGCTCCTCGTCGGTGGCCCGCGCCGGCGTGGCGTGAGCCGGACGTGCGGTGTCGTCCAGGCCCGTGAAGACGTCGGAGACGCGGTCGATGTTGCCGGCGTAGCGGTCGACCAGGAACCAGAGTCCACCGCCCAAGACCAGGGCGAGAACCAGCCCCAGGACGCCGAGGCTGATCAGCAGCCTGCTGGCCCTGCGACGCTCCCCCGAGATGGCCGCCCCGTTGCCGGTCGACGGCTCACCGGGCCCGCCCGCCCCCGGCGTTGCGGTGGCCTGTGCGCTCGCCTCGTCGGCGCTCATCCTGACCCCCGTCGGTACACGTGGGGTCCGACGGTACGGAGCTGTTCGGCTGCTGCCGACCTGTCCTCACCCTGTCGAGGGAGAGGAAGTCGCAGGTCAGGGACTCGGTCGGACGGTTCCGCAGCGGCACGTGTAGAGCGAGCCGTTGCCGAACGGCTCGTGCCCTGACCAACGGAACCAGTGCACGTGGCGCTTCGGCGCGTTCTCGATCGCTTGCCTCAACAGCCGGGCAGGCGAAAGGGGGAGCCCCCCAGTCGGATCTCGGACCATCACCGGCTCCCTAGGCATACCTGTGACGCCTGATCGCCCTCAGCGGGCCCCGGCCAGCCATCCTGACAGGTAGCCCGCATCGACGTCCGGGGCGGCGGCCTGCACGTCGATGCGCCGGCACCGCGGGTCCCGCGCATCGCCGAGCGTGATCGACCTGCCGAGCACGAGTGCGAGTCCCGCACCCGTCAACAGCCAGACGATGCCGACAGCCAAGAGCCAGCTCATGTGCCCTTCTTTCGAGGAGGGCCGGGTCCACGGAAACCGGACGCGGTCAGCACTTCGCCAGCTTGTACCCCTCTCGGGTGAATTCCATGCGTGCGTGCATGACCTGGACGGCGCGAGGTCGCATCGCTCTCCTCATCCGTCGGATGCAGCCCTGGCAAAAGCCCTGGGTGAAGCTCTACCGTCCGAGGCGACCAGCGGGGGCGGCAGTAAGCGCCGGCCTGCTGTCCTTTGAATGGGAGCAGGGCATATGAAGATCTCGGTCATCGGCTGCGGCTACCTGGGAGCCGTCCACGCAGCCTCGATGGCGGAGCTCGGTCACGACGTCGTCGGGATCGACGTCGACGAGGCCAAGATCGCGACGCTGGCGCAGGCGAAGGCGCCGTTCTTCGAGCCGGGTTTCGAGGAGCTACTGGCCCGCACTCTGGCGACGGGGCGGCTGCGGTTCTCCACCGATTTCGCCGACGCGGCCGGGGCCGCCGTCCATTTCGTCTGCGTGGGCACCCCGCAGAAGCGGGGCGAGTACGCCGCGGACATGCGCTACGTGCAGGGCGCGGTGGAGTCGCTGCTCGACGTCCTCGCGCCAGGCGATCTCGTCGTCGGGAAGTCCACGGTGCCCGTCGGGACGGCGGCCGCTCTCGCCGACCTGGTCGCCGCGAAGGTGCCCGGGGCCCTGCTCGCCTGGAACCCCGAGTTCCTGCGCGAGGGCTTCGCCGTGCAGGACACCCTCCACCCCGACCGGCTGGTCTACGGCCTCCCCGCCGGCCCCGACGGTGACACCGCCCGGGCGCTGCTCGACGAGGTGTACGCACCGATCGTGGAGCGGGGCACCCCGAAGGTCGAGAGCGACTACGCCACCGCGGAGATGGTGAAGACCGCGGCGAACTCGTTCCTCGCCACCAAGATCAGCTTCATCAACGCGATGGCCGAGCTGTGCGAGGCCACCGGCGCCGACGTGAAGCTGCTGGCCGACGCGATCGGCTTCGACGACCGGATCGGCCGCAAGTTCCTCAACGCCGGTCTCGGATTCGGCGGCGGCTGCCTGCCCAAGGACATCCGCGCCTTCATGGCCCGCGCCGGCGAGCTGGGCGCCGACCAGGCGCTGACGTTCCTGCGCGAGGTGGACAACATCAACATGCGCCGGCGCATCCGCATGGTCGAGCTGGCCCGCGAGGTCTGCGACGGTTCGCTGCTGGGCAAGCGGGTCGCCGTCCTCGGCGCGGCGTTCAAGCCCGACAGCGACGACATCCGCGACAGCCCGGCCCTCAACGTGGCCGCCCAGCTGCAGCTGCAGGGCGCCGTCGTGCGGGTCACCGACCCGGCCGCCGTGGAGAACAGCCGCCGGCAGTGGCCGCAGCTGGACTACGCCGACACCGCCGAGGAGGCCGCCGAGCGTGCCGACGCCGTCCTGGTGCTGACGGAGTGGAAGCAGTACCGCGAGCTCGACCCGGTCGCCTTCGGCCGCATCGTGAAGCAGAAGCGGGTGCTGGACGGCCGCAACGCCCTCGACCGGGACGCCTGGACCTCCGCCGGCTGGAGCTACCGCGCCCTGGGCCGACGCGCCGGCTGAGCACCTCGGTCCCCGGCCGACGCAGCCAGGTCTCCGGCGGAGCCCGACGATGCTCAGATGTCGGAGCAGGGCACGTTGCTGAGGGCGGTCCCACCGTCACCGGAGTTGTCGCACGCGACGGTGGTGCTCTCGCGGAGGTCCCGGTTGCCCGCGGCGTTGATGGCCAGCTCAGTGATGCCGCTGGCCTGGTTGCCCGTGAACACGTTGCCCCTGCCCCAGCCGTCGGCCACGTCGTGCACCTGGTAGCCGTCGGTCGGCGAGTTGGTGCCGCGGTTGCCCTCGATCAGCCAGTCGTTGCCCTTGACGTCCACCCACGAGTCGGCTTCCACCATGGCCGAGCCGTCGAACGTGTTGTCCCGCAGGACCCCGCCGGTCGTGCCCTCCTTGATGTCCACGGCCTCGGCCGTGGTACCCGCGATGTCGTTGCCCATGATGAGGTTTCGGTCGCTGCGGTCGGGCTCGCAGTCGGTCTGCCGGCACCAGTTGCTCTCCGCGCTGCCGATGTAGATGCCCTCGCCGTACTTGGGCTTGCGCAGCCCGGTGTCGCGGACCGTGTTGCCCACGACGACGTTGTCGGAGCTGTTCGTCCGCAGGTGGATCGCCTCGTCACCCATCGAGGTCACGAGCAGACCCTCGATCCGGTGACCGGTGCCGGCGTCGACCATGACGCCCTTCTTGCCACCGGTCACGGTGAACCCCAGCAGGTGCCAGGACGACGCACCCTGCAGGTGGAGGGTGTAGTCGCCGTCGATGTCGCCCCCGTCTAGCACGGCGTCGCGACTTCCGCACAGCAGGATCGGCGCGTCCGGCGTCGCCTGCGTGGTGGCTACGAAGTTTCCCTCGTACGTGCCGTCGGCCAGGCGGATGACCTGTCCCGGCTGAGCCTCCTCGAGCGCGGCCTGCAGTCCGTCCGCGTTCTGCACCTCCACGGCGTCGGGGGCAGCGCAGTCCTCGGGCAGCGCTGCCGTGCCGCCGGCGTTCTCCTCCGCCGTGGGTGGGGCGGTGGTCGGCGAGGCAGTGCTCGGCAGTGGCACGGCCGAGGAGGTCGGCGAGGCCGAGGACGGGTCGGTCGAGCCCGATCCGCACGCGGTCAGCGCCAGCAGCGCGACGGCGGCCGGCAGCAGGACTCGCGTCCCGAGCCCGATCCGGCCGGCGCGAGCCCGCGAGAGGCTGGTCGGTGTGCGGGTCATGCGTGGCCTCCTGAAGGCATCGGTCGGCCGAGATCGACCCGTCGTGGGGCGGGACGGTCCCGCCGGATTTGGTCCCCGTAGGGCGCGCTGCCGACCGTCAGCCGGTTGCGGCGGGCCCGCAGCCCCAGTGCCAGGGGCGCACCGAGGATCACGACCCACAGCACCAGCATGGGGTGGTTCGGTACGAAGGTGGACCAGTAGACCCAATTGTCGCGGTCCCGGACCCACCCGTCGAGGTCGTTGCCCGACTGCTCGATCACCACGCCGGGGGCGAGGCGGTGCAGGTCCAGGCCGCTGGGCCCGCGGCCGGCCACCGTGTTGTCGACGACGGAGGACGCCACTGCGGCGCCGACCACCGAGATGCCGTGGTTCGTGGCGCCCTCGACGGTGTTCCCGGTGACGGCGGCGCTGGCGGTCCGCACCCGGATCGCGGTCTCCCCACCGGTGACGCGGTTGTCGCTGATCGTGGCCGCACCACCGGTTGCCGAGATGCCGAACCGATGGTCGCCCGTGACGGTCGTGCCTGCCACCGTCGCCGGGGCCGCGGTGTTCACCAGGACGATGCCGTCCCGATTGTTCGCGACCTCGGTGCCGACGATGGCCACGTGGTTGGCGTCGACCACCCGGACGCCGCCCTTCCCGTTGTCGCGCAGCTGCCCGCCGGTGATCGCGAGGTCGCCGTAGGCGCGCAGTGAGGCGCCCCCGGCCGACGGCCCGTCCGACAGCGGCGACCCGCTGAAGTAGACGCCGTACTCGGTGTTCCCCGACGCGGTGACGTCGGTCAGCGCGACCTCCTCCGAGGCCTGGTCGGCGGCGATGCCGTGCCGGCCGTTCTCGTTCACCAGTGAGTCGATGACCGAGGTGCCGACGGTGTGCCGGTGCAGCGCGAGCCCGTCGACGGCGTTCGCGGTGAAGCGTGACCCGGACACCTCCAGGTCCTCCGCCTCGGAGGCGAAGAGCCCGTAGTGACCGTCCTCGAAGGAGGAGTCGATGATGGTGCCGCTCGACGGGCCGCTCGACCCGCCGGTCAGGGCGACACCGCCGGTGCGGCCGGCCCAGAAGCCCAGGCCGGCGGCGTGCACGTGGCTGAACTCCACGTCTCCGCTGACCGTGCGGATGTAGGCCCGCCCGTCGGCCACCTCGTCGTCGGGCTGCCGCAGCTGCGCATCCCAGCTGGTGACGGTGAGCGCCTCGCCGTCGTCGCCGGCCAGCTCGAGGTCGGCCTTCCAGGCGACCAGCGAAGCGATGCCGGTCGCGTCACTGCGGAGGCGCAGCGTCGTCCCCGGAGCTGTGACGCTGAGCCGTGCACCCGGCGCCACCAGGACGTGCTCGGTCAGCAGCACGGCACCGCCCGGCAGCTCCTCCGCGACGCCGTTCGAGATCAGGTCGCCCAGCCCGTAGTCGAGGCCGCGCGGGGTGAGCACGAGGGTGTCGATGCCGTCGACGGTCACGACATACGGGGCCGAGCCGGGGCGGAGGCCGGCCACCAGGCGCAGCAGCCTGTCGTCCTCGTCCAGCAGCAGCTGCCGTTGCTGCCGAGCTGAGTCATCGACGCTGCGCGACTGGGCGGCCACCAGTGCCGGTGCCAGAGGCATCGGGACCGGTTCCTCCTCGAAAGGCCGCAGCGCGACCGCGCCCAGCACGGCGGCGGTCAGCAGGAAGCCGGCGAAGAGCCGCCCGGCGGTCACCCGTCGTCCGGGGCGCGCGCTCATGCCGGCGCCCCTGTCGGAGCCGGAACGGCCGTGGCGGCAGCCGGCGCGGCCAGGCTCGCCTCGTTCTGGCCCTCGCCGCCGGTGAGGTCGGCGCGGCGGGTCAGCCAGCCCTGCTTGTTCATGGTCACCAGCGCATAGGTCTTGATCGGGAGGGCCACCATGACGATCACGAGCGTCACCAGCGGCAGGATGAGCAGGTCGGAGGGGCGGCGGCGGAGATGACTGACGCTGCGGATGGCCCGGCCGAGGAACAGCCAGGTCACCGCGAGCCCCAGCCCCCACCAGCCCGCGCCGGTCAGGCCGGCTGCGATCACGTAGTAGACCGCGGCGAACATGGTCACCGGGGTGAAGAGGATCTGCAGCACCGTGATCTGGCTGACCAGCGGCACGTGCCACAGCCAGCCCTTCCAGGCGGCAGTGAGGTAGCAGCGGTAGCTGTTGCGGCTCCACCGCACCCGCTGCTTGCAGAAAGCCTTGAAGGTGCCGGGGAACATCGACATCGCCCGTGCGGTGTCCTGGTGCACGGTCTTGTACCCGCTGGCGAGCACCAGCCACGTCAACCGGCCGTCGTCACCGGCGATGCAGCGCCGGCCCAGGAAGAACTCGTGCTCGAGGTTCTCCAGCACCGGCAGCACGGCGCTCCGCCGGTAGGCCGCCGTCCGGCCCGACACGCACACCACGGCACCGGCGCGGCCGGTCGCCGGGACGTAGTCCAGGTAGCGCAGGTCGATGATCCAGTCGGCCACGCGCCGCCAGATGCTCGACATCGGCAGGTGCACGTTCTGCCGGGTGCCCACAGCGCCGACCGTCGGGTCGACGAAGGGCATCTGCACGGCATCGAGCAGGCCCGGACGCCAGTTGGTGTCCGAGTCGCAGAGCACCAGCACCTCGCCCTTGGCCTCCCTGATGCCGACGCCCAGGGCCGAGCGCTTCCCTTCGTGCGCGAAGGAGAGCACCGTCAGTCGCGGCTCGTCCCGCGCGGTCAGCCGACGGAAGGCCTCGTCGTCCTCGACGTCCAGCACCACGATCACCTCGGTGGGGCCCTGCGCCAGCCAGGTGTCCAGGCACCGCTCCAGCACGTCCGGGTCCTCCCGGAACGACGGCACGACGACCGAGGTCGTGGTCCGGTAGTCGTTGACCGTCGGCCGGTACCGGGCCGACAAGACCTTGCGGATCAGCCAGATCGACCACGAGAGGGCCCCCACGACGCCGAGCGGAACCAGCAGGTGCCAGTCGCGGGCGACCACGGACAAGAGGTCGGACATCTAGACGTTCTCCCCGAGATGAATGCAGCAGTGAGCAGTACAAGGGCATGGCTGAAAGCGGCGTGCCGATTCGGCGAAAATGCGCCGAGAACCGGAATGTCCCGTTCTCGGGCACGGCAAGGAGTCACCTGCCGTGTGCGAGTGGAATGGCGGCGCCACTCGATGCGGCGCATCGGGGTGGCCCGGTGGGTCGAGGTCGGACAAGTGGATCGTCGGGCGGGCGTCGGACAGGTCGTCGGCCCCGCGACGCGGGGACCGGCGCGACGGGTGTGTGGCCAGTTCGACCTGCGCCGGTGCAGGCGAGACGACGTCCACGGCTTCGGGGACGACGCTTCCGCACCGGCGCACCCACCCGTCGGTGGGGCGCTGGACCGATCATGGGTGCCAATTCGGCGGTTCGCCACCTCGAATGCATTAACTCTCAGTGAAGTCGCTCTACGGGCACGTAAGGTTACTCAGGGTAAATGCCCAGGTTGAGGTCGAAACGTGGCCAGTTCCACTCGCCAAGGCAGCCCGTCGTCGCTTACCGTGCGTATTGGCGGCGCCGTTCCGGCGCTTTCCCGTTCCCCTTGTACTCTTCTCTCCGATGTGGAGCTTCGTATGAAACTGTCGGTCATCGGTTGTGGCTATCTCGGGGCCGTGCATGCGGCGTCGATGGCGGAGCTCGGTCACGATGTCGTGGGCATCGACGTCGACGAGCGCAAGGTGGCCGCGCTGTCGCAGGGAAAGGCGCCGTTCTACGAGCCTGGCTTCGAGGAGCTGCTGGCCCGCACTCTGGCGACGGGGCGGCTGCGGTTCTCCACCGACTTCGCCGACGCGGCCGGTTCGCAGGTCCACTTCGTCTGCGTGGGGACCCCGCAGAAGCGCGGTGAGTACGCCGCGGACATGCGCTACGTGCAGGGCGCGGTGGAGTCGCTGCTCGACGTCCTCGCCGCCGGTGACCTCGTCGTCGGCAAGTCGACCGTCCCGGTCGGCACCGCGGGGTTCCTCGCCGAGCTGGTCGCGGGCAAGGTGCCCGGCGCGCTCCTGGCCTGGAACCCGGAGTTCCTGCGTGAGGGCTTCGCCGTGCAGGACACGCTGCACCCCGACCGGCTGGTCTACGGCCTGCCGGCCGGCCCCGACGCCGACACCGCCCGGGCGCTGCTCGACGAGGTGTACGCGCCGATCGTCGAACGGGGCACCCCGAAGGTCGAGAGTGACTACGCGACCGCGGAGATGGTGAAGACCGCGGCGAACTCGTTCCTCGCCACCAAGATCTCCTTCATCAACGCGATGGCGGAGCTGTGCGAGGCCACCGGTGCCGACGTGAAGCTGCTGGCCGACGCCATCGGCTTCGACGACCGGATCGGCCGCAAGTTCCTCAACGCCGGCCTCGGGTTCGGCGGTGGCTGCCTGCCCAAGGACATCCGCGCCTTCATGGCCCGCGCCGGCGAGCTGGGTGCCGACCAGGCGCTGACCTTCCTCAAGGAGGTCGACAACATCAACATGCGCCGGCGCATCCGCATGGTCGACCTGGCCCGCGAGGTGTGCGACGGGTCGCTGCTGGGCAAGCGGGTCGCTGTCCTCGGTGCGGCCTTCAAGCCCGACAGCGACGACATCCGCGACTCCCCGGCGCTCAACGTCGCCGCCCAGCTGCAGTTGCAGGGCGCCGTCGTCCGGGTCACCGACCCGGCCGCCGTGGATAACAGCCGCCGGCAGTGGCCGCAGCTGGACTACGCCGACACGGCCGAGGAGGCTGCGCAGGGCGCCGACGCCGTCCTGGTGCTGACCGAGTGGAAGCAGTACCGCGAACTGGACCCGGTCGCGTTCGGGGAGGTCGTCAAGCAGAAGCGCGTGCTCGACGGTCGCAACGCCCTCGACCGCGAGGCGTGGACGGCCGCCGGCTGGAGCTACCGCGCCCTGGGGCGTCGCGCCGGCTGACCGCACGGCTGTCGACCGTCAGGTCACCTTCTGACCTTTCCTGTCGATTAGTGGTTCGTCATGACACTTTATGGAGCTAAGGTGTCATGACGGGTGGGGATGTCGCACCTTCGAGGGGAAGCGGAGGCGCGAATGGCCGGCTGGGAGGACCGGACGTGGCGCGGCGTTGCCAACGCACCGAGCTTCGCCGACCGGGCATCGGGCTCCTACCGCTCCTACGTTCCCGATCTTCTCGTGCCCCGCCCACTCGTCCTCGAGCCCGACGTGTCGGCGCTGGCCTGGGAAGCAGAGGCTGCTGTCCGAGGATTGGGCAACCGTCCCGGCGCGCGAGGCCTCGAAGGCCTTGCCCGGTTCCTGCTCCGCTCCGAGGCCATCGCCTCCTCGCGAATAGAAGGCCTCCAGGTGTCACCGCAGCAGGTCGGTCTGGCCGAGATCGCGGACGAGGAGGCGGTCACCGCCCAGGGCGTGAACCAGACCGCACGACGAGTGGCGGCCAACATCTACGCACTCCGGCGAGCGACGCACGAATTGGCGGGCGGCCCGGCGGTCACGCTGGCGGGTGTCAGCGAACTCCAGGCGCTTCTTCTTGCCGACGAGCCGGAGTTGCACGGCGTTCGCGACGAGCAGAACTGGATCGGAGGTTCGGCGTACCACCCCCTGAGCGCGGAGTTCGTCCCGCCGGCCCCGCGTCACGTCGACGGGCTGATGGAAGATCTGGTGGACTACCTCAACCACGGGGCTCATGCTCCGCTCGTCCAGGCGGGTATGGCCCACGCCCAGTTCGAGACAATCCACCCCTTCCGCGACGGCAATGGCCGCGTCGGCCGCGCGCTGATCCACACGGTTCTCGTCCGCCGCGGGCTCACGACGCATGCGGTTCTTCCGATCAGCCCCGTGCTGCTCACCCGCTCACAGGAGTACGTGGACGGGCTCACCGCCTACCGCCACAGCGGCGACGCCGCAGGAGCGGAGGCGACGGCAGCGGTCTCTGCGTGGTTGCGGGTGTTCCTCCAGGCTGTCGCGATATCGGTCAGCCAGGCAGAAGACTTCGCCGCGCGCCTCGACGAGTTGCGGGGCCACTGGGACGAGGCGCTCGCGTCATGGCGGTATCTCCACGACCGGCGGGAGACGCCGCGTGCCGATTCGGCGACCGCACGCATCCTCGAGACCCTTCAGGAGCATCCCGTGCTGACGGCCTCCAGCGTCGTGCGGCTCTTCGACGTGAGCCGTGGGGCCGCGGCCCGGGCGCTCGATGAGCTGAGCGAGGCGGGAGTGCTCACCCGCCGTCGACTCGACGGACGGACCAGCGCCTACCTCTCGATGGACGTGTTCGAGCTGATCACCTCCGCCGAGCGCCGACTGGCCAGTACCCGGTGGGACACCGGCCACAGCCGTCCGGCCCGCCCTGTCCCCTATCCGACGGCGCGGTGACAGCACCCTTGCCGGCGGAATCACTGTTCGGCGCCTGGAGTGCTGCCTCGCCCGTAGCTGGCCCCATGGGATGAGGTACCCCCGGATTCGGGGATGCCTCGTAGCTGCAGCCGTCAGGATGGGTGTCACCCGATCTGGACGGAAGACGCATGCCCCCCCGCAGTGACCACGACCTTGCCCGCGATCTGGCCGAGTCTGCCGGTGCGCTGCTCCTGCAGGTGCGCGGCCGCGACTTCGGTGACGCCGCCGCGCGCAAGGCCGCCGGCGACGCCGAGTCGCACCGCTTCCTGCTCGACCGGCTGCGCGAGCTGTGCCCGGGCGACGCCGTCCTCTCCGAGGAGGGCGCCGACGACGCCGCCCGCCTGGGCGCCGAACGGGTGTGGATCGTCGACCCGCTCGACGGCACCCGCGAGTTCTCCGAGCTCGACCGCAGCGACTGGGCGGTGCACGTCGCCCTCTGGGAGCGCGGCCGGCTGGCCGCCGGCGCCGTCGCCGTCCCCGCCGAGGGGCTCACCCTGAACACCGGCGAGGCGACGGTCGTCCCCGAGGCCGTCGACGGACCGATCCGTCTCGCCGTCAGCCGCAGTCGCCCGCCGGCCCTGGTCCAGGACCTGGCCGCCGGCCTCGGTGGCGAGCTCGTGCCGATGGGCTCGGCCGGCGTGAAGGCGATGGCGGTCGTCCGCGGTCAGGCCGACGCCTACGTGCACGGCGGCGGCCAGTACGAGTGGGACTCCGCCGCGCCGGTCGCCGTCGCCTCGGCCGCGGGCATGCACACCAGCCGGCTCGACGGCTCGCCGCTGCACTACAACCAGCCCGATCCCTGGCTGCCCGACCTGCTGATCTGTCGCCCCGCGCTGGCCGACCGGCTGCTGGCCGCGCTCGCCGAGCTGCCCTCGGCCGCGGCGCCGTCCCGCCCGAACCACGGGGGAGTCCACGCATGACCACTGCGCACTACGAGCTGACCCACCTCGACGCCCTCGAGGCCGAGGCTGTCCACATCTTCCGGGAGGTGGCCGCGGAGTTCGAGCGCCCCGTGCTGCTGTTCTCCGGCGGCAAGGACTCGATCGTCATGCTGCACCTGGCCACGAAGGCCTTCTGGCCGGCGCGGGTGCCGTTCCCGGTCATGCACGTCGACACCGGGCACAACTTCCCCGAGGTCATCGAGTACCGCGACCGCCGCGTCGCCGAGACCGGCGTCAAGCTGATCGTGGCCTCCGTGCAGGAGTCGATCGACAGCGGGCGGGTTCGGGAGCAGACCGGACCCAGGGCCTCCCGCAACCCGCTGCAGACGGTCACCCTGCTCGATGGCATCGAGAAGCACGACTTCGACGCCGCGTTCGGCGGCGCCCGCCGCGACGAGGAGAAGGCCCGCGCCAAGGAGCGGGTGTTCTCCTTCCGCGACGAGTTCGGCCAGTGGGATCCGAAGAACCAGCGCCCCGAGCTGTGGTCGCTCTACAACGGCCGCCGGCACCGCGGTGAGCACATCCGCGTCTTCCCGCTGTCCAACTGGACCGAGCTCGACATCTGGCAGTACATCGAGCGCGAGGGCATCGAGCTGCCCTCGATCTACTTCAGCCACCGGCGGACCGTCGTCGAGCGCGACGGCATGCTGCTGTGGCCCAACGAGCACGTGCCGCCGCTCGACGGTGAGGAGCCGTTCGAAGCCACCGTGCGCTACCGCACGGTCGGCGACGTCACCTGCACCGGCGCAGTGGAGTCGGCCGCGAGCACGGTCGACGACATCATCGCCGAGGTCGCCGCCACCCGGCTCACCGAGCGCGGCGCCACCCGCGCCGACGACCGGGCCAGCGAGGCCGCGATGGAAGACCGCAAGCGCGAGGGGTACTTCTGATGGAGATGCTGCGGGTCGCCACCGCCGGATCGGTGGACGACGGGAAATCGACGCTCATCGGCCGGCTCCTCTACGACACCAAGTCGATCTTCACCGACCAGCTCGAGGCGGTGGAGCGCACCAGCGCGCAGCGCGGCGACGAGTACACCAACCTGGCGCTGCTCACCGACGGCCTGCGCGCCGAGCGCGAGCAGGGCATCACGATCGACGTGGCTTACCGCTACTTCGCCACCCCGCGGCGGAAGTTCATCATCGCCGACACCCCCGGGCACACCCAGTACACGCGGAACATGGTCACCGGCGCCTCGACGGCCAACGCCGCGCTGATCCTGGTCGACGCCCGCAAGGGCGTTCTGGAGCAGAGCCGGCGGCACGCGTTCCTGGCCAGCCTGCTGCGGGTGCCGCACCTGGTGCTCTGCGTCAACAAGATGGACCTCGTCGACTACGACCAGGCCGTCTTCGACGCGGTCGCCGGCGAGTTCCGCAACTTCGCCGCCAAGCTCGACGTCGGCGACCTCACGATCATCCCGGTGTCCGCGCTGGCCGGCGACAACATCGTCAGCCGGTCGGCGAACATGCCGTGGTACGAGGGCACGTCGCTGCTCCACCACCTGGAAGAGCTGCACATCGCCTCCGACCGGAACCTGATCGACGCCCGGTTCCCGGTGCAGTACGTCGTCCGGCCGTTCTCCAGCGACCACCCCGACTACCGCGGGTACGCCGGGCAGGTGGCCGGCGGCATCTTCAAGCCCGGCGACGACGTCGTCGTCCTGCCCTCGGGGCTGCCCTCGCGCATCGCCGCGATCGAGACCATGGACGGGCCGGTGGCCGAGGCGTTCGCCCCGATGTCGGTGACGATCCGGCTCGAGGACGAGATCGACATCTCCCGCGGCGACATGATCTGCCGGCCGCACAACCAGCCGACGGTCTCCCAGGACGTCGAGGCCATGGTGTGCTGGATGGCCGACGAGCCGATGCGGCCCGGCGGCAAGTACGCGATCAAGCACACCACCCGCTCGGCGCGCGCGATGGTCAAGGACCTGCGCTACCGGCTGGACGTCAACACGCTGCACCGCGACGAGCAGGCCGGGACCCTGGGACTGAACGAGATCGGCCGGCTGCAGCTGCGGGTGACCGCGCCGCTGTTCACCGACCCCTACCGGGTCAACCGGACGACGGGCAGCTTCATCCTCATCGACGAGGCCACCAACGCCACCGTCGGCGCCGGGATGGTGCTCTGACGGCGCCTAGCCCGTGGTCTTCGGAATCCACGCGGACACCCGTCGCCAGTGCTCCTCGACGAGGCCTTCGACGCTGACGAAGCGGGTGGGCTCGGCTCCGCGCGCGGACGATGCAGAGGACGCAGCAGAGACCTGCCAGGCGATCCGTTCCGCCTGCTCGTCGTTCTCGGCGCTGAAGACGTAGATGACGTCGTCCGCCCCGGCTACCACTCGGTACATCGGCATGGCGTTCCCCCCGCGGCTGCTCGTGGGCAGCCGCCGGCGGGCTCACAGACACACCCCGCGACGAGAGTCAGCACTGAAGCATGAAATCTGCAGTAGAACGTGCGGTGGCGGCGTCGTCTCCACTGCCCTTGGAGGCGACGCCGTCCCACGGGAACGTAGGGGCTACCGCCCGGTAGAGCGCCGGAGCGAAGCGTGATGTGAGCTAGCTCACAGACAGCACGTGGTCGAGCACCAGCTGGGCGCACTCGTCGACGGTGCGCCCGGCGGTCTCGACGGTCACCTCGGCGTCGGTCGGCGTCTCGTACGGGTCGCTGATGCCGGTGAAGGTCGGGATCTCCCCCCGCCGCGCCTTGGCGTAGAGGCCCTTGCGGTCGCGGGCCTCGCAGTCGGCCAGCGACGTCGCCACGTGCACCAGGACGAAGCTCTCCGGCCCCGCCTGGGCCTCCACCTCGCGGCGGACGGCATCGCGCACCTCGGCGTAGGGCGCGATCGGCGCGCACACCGCGATCCCGCCGTGCTTGGCGATCTGCGCGGCCACCCAGCCGATGCGCAGCACGTTGGTGTCGCGGTCCTCGCGCGAGAAGCCGAGGCCCGCCGACAGGTGGTGCCGCACCTCGTCGCCGTCCAGCAGCGTCACGGTGGAGCCGAGCTCGATGAGCAGCTCCACCACGCGCGCGGCGATGGTCGACTTCCCGGCGCCGGACAGCCCGGTGCAGAACACCACCCGGCCCCCGGTGCGGTGCGGGGAGACGCCGAGTCCGCTGCCCGCCAGGGTCGCGCCGTACGTGGCGGCGAGGTCTGCGACGGGAACCTCCGGGAAGCCCGGCGACAGGGGCACCGGGACGACGACGACCTCGCGGCCCCCGGTCTGCGCCGGCGCCCACGCGCCGGCACGGGCGGACAGCTCGGCCGCGTCGGGGGACGTGCCGCCGGCGGGAAGCAGCACGAGGAGCCGGCCGGGCAGCACCGACAGATCCTCCGGCGGGGCGTCGACCCAGGCCGCGGGGGACTCCCAGCCCCGCTCGCGCAGCCGCGCGGCGACCGCGGCCGGCGCCTCCCAGCGCGGGACCTCCACCACGGTCAGGCTCTCGCCGTCGGAGGTGGCGACCAGCACCCCCTGGGCGTCCTCGTACTCCGCGGCCGGCGGCAGCTCCGGGACGCCGTCGAGACCGAACCCGTAGCGGGCGACCGCGGCCACCTGGGCGTCGCTGAGCCGGAGGCGGGGAGCAGGCATGCAGCAATCTTGCCGGGCCCCGTCCCGACGCTGCGTTCCCACTGACCGTCCGGGTCCCCCCGTCGGAGGAGAACTCGTTGCGGTCCGCCGTCCGGCCGAGCAGCCTGGGACCGTGCTCCTCCTATCGGTGATCCGCTCCTCCGCGGCCCGGCCGTTCCCGGAGGCCTCCCGATGAGCGACCTGGCCGGCTCCCGCGCCGATCTGTCCGCCGTCCGCCGCGTCAGCGCTCCTGACGTCGTCGTATCCGCTGCGGGCGGGCGCGAGGTGCGCCTGCTGCTGGTCACCGAGTGGCTCGACAGCATGAGCTTCCATCTCTCCTGGCCCTGGCTGCTCGACGACGTCCACGCGAGCGTGCGGCAGGCCTACCGGCTCGAGGACGCCTCCGGCCAGAGCCTCCCGCTGCTGGACTCCCGCGTCATGCCGCTGGCCGGGCGGATGAACGAGGTCACCTACTTCGACACCCAGGGCCTCGACCGATCGCAGATCCTCGAGCTCCGGCTGCGCTGCCGGCTGCCGGAGCCGCTCGAGGTGCCGTTCGGCGGCTGAGCGCCGGCTGCGGGACTCCCGGCCCGACGAGGGCCGGACGACGGCACCCGGACCGATGCGGCAAGCTTGGCTCCGTCGTCCACCGAGCAGTCAGGGAGTGCCCGTGCGTCTTCTCGTCACCGGGGGAGCGGGATTCATCGGCGCGAACTTCGTCCACTACACCCTGCGAGAGCACCCGGAGCACCAGGTCACCGTGCTCGACGCGCTCACCTACGCGGGCAACGAGGCATCGCTGGCACCGGTGCGCGACCGGATCGAGTTCGTGCACGGCTCGGTGGCCGACCCCGCACTGGTCGACGAACTGGTCGGCCGGGCCGACGTCGTCGTCCACTTCGCCGCCGAGAGCCACAACGACAACTCGCTGACCGACCCCTCGCCGTTCGTGCAGACCAACCTGATCGGCACCTTCACGATCCTCGAGGCCGTGCGGAAGCACGGCGTCCGACTGCACCACATCTCCACCGACGAGGTCTACGGCGACCTCGAGCTGGACGACCCGGCCAAGTTCACCCCGGAGACGCCGTACAACCCGTCGAGCCCGTACTCCTCGACCAAGGCCGGCTCCGACCTGCTGGTGCGCGCCTGGGTCCGTTCGTTCGGCATCCACGCCACGATCTCGAACTGCTCCAACAACTACGGGCCCTACCAGCACGTCGAGAAGTTCATCCCGCGGCAGATCACCAACGTGCTGGCCGGCCTGCGCCCCAAGCTGTACGGCAAGGGCGAGAACGTGCGCGACTGGATCCACGTCGACGACCACAACTCCGCCGTGCACGCGATCCTGGCGCGCGGCCGGTCGGGGGAGACCTACCTGATCGGCGCCGACGGCGAGAAGAACAACCGCGAGGTGCTGTCGCTGATCCTCGAACTGCTCGGGCAGCCGGGCGACGCCTTCGACTCGGTGACCGACCGCGCCGGCCACGACCTGCGCTACGCCATCGACGCCGCCAAGCTGCGCGACGAGCTGGGCTGGAAGCCGCAGTTCACCGACTTCCGCGACGGACTCGCCGCCACCATCGACTGGTACCGCGCGAACGAGGCGTGGTGGGGCCCGCTCAAGCAGCAGGTCGAGGCGAAGTACGCGGCCCGGGGCCAGTGACGACGGTCATCGTCGGCGCCAACGGCCAGCTGGGCCGGGCGCTGCAGCGGGAGTTCCCGGACGCCGTCGCGCTCGACCGTTCCCGGCTCGACGTGACCGATGCCGCGGCCGTCGGCGCCTATCCGTGGGCCGGCGTCGACGTCGTCCTCAATGCCGCGGCCTGGACCGCGGTCGACGCCGCCGAGGACCCGGCGAACCTCGCCGCCGTCCGGGCGGCCAACGTCGACGCCGTCGGCCACCTGGCCCGCGCGGCGCGCACCTGCGGGGCCACGCTCGTGCACATCTCCAGCGAGTACGTGTTCGACGGCACGCACCAGGGACCGCACCCCGAGGACTGGCCGGCCCACCCCCTGTCGGTCTACGGGCGGAGCAAGGCCGACGGCGACGTGCAGGCATCGAACGTCGCCGAGCACTACCTGGTGCGGACGACGTGGGTCGTCGGCGAGGGCGGCAACTTCGTGCGGACCATGGCCGGCCTGGCCGACCGCGGTGTCTCGCCGACCGTGGTCGACGACCAGATCGGCCGGCCCACCGTCACCCCGGACCTCGCCGGCGGCATCGCCCACCTGCTGCGCACCCGGGCGCCGTTCGGCACCTACAACCTGACGTGCGCCGGGGGGCCGGCGTCCTGGGCCGACGTCGCCGCGGCGGTCTTCGAGGCCCGCGGCCGCTCGGCGTCCGACGTCGGGCGGACGAGCACGGTGGAGTACTTCGCCGACAAGCCGCAGGCCGCGGCGCGCCCGCTCAACAGCGTGCTGGACCTCGCGAAGATCACCGCCACCGGGTTCCAGCCGCGCGACTGGCGCGAGGCGCTCCGGGAGTACCTCGCCGCCCTCTGAGCCTTCCTGTGCGCGGGCGGACCCACGGCGCGCGGGTGTCGGTCACGCTCAGCATGGCCGGGCGTGGACAACCGGCCCTACGCTCTGTCACACAGATGACGACCTGATGAACTCTCGGAGCGCCCCGTGCAGGGCGTCGTCATCAGGCGCGTGGCGCTGAGCTGGACCTTTGACGCACCTTTTCGATACCAGGCAGACCACTTTCGATCACTGAGCGCAACCACCACGCTGATCATGCGGAGATCACACCCGCATCGTTTGACGCTCAGTAGTCACGCGTTGAAGCATCGCTGGCACCGGGTGTACGACGCGAGCGGCTGTCGCCGCGTCATCGAGGCGCCAGGTCGGACCGAACCGTGCACGCGGGGCGGTCCGAAGGCTGGTCGCGTCGTCGTCGACACGTCCCAGCGTCGCCGACCGTGCCACCCGCGCCGGCCTTCCCCGCCCGGCATCGCGGCGCCGACCGACAGCCCGCGGCCCGTGTCCCACCAGCGCACGTCGAAGGAGCTCGTGATCAGGCGAACCCAGCGAGGTGGGAGCTCGGCGGCCCGCGCACGGGAGATCGGCCGGCTCCCCGTGTTCCTCAACCCCACCGGGCGCCGGTGGCGGCGTGTCCGCATCGCCGCGCTGGTCCTCCTCGCCGCCCTCATCGCGGTGATCGCGGTGGCGGTGCCCAAGCTGACCGCGTCGCCGGCGCTGGCCGGCGCCGGCGTGCCGGAGGCGCCCACGCTCGACGAGATCGGCGACCCGCCCGTCGTGGGGGAGGGCCCCCTGGTCCGGGTCGTCCGATTGCTGGAGTCCGGCGGCAGGACCTACGCCCAGGAGCCCTTCTACGGGCAGGTGGTCGGCGAGCTGTCGGCGGCCGACGCCACCAAGGCACGCGACGCCGAGTACGCCGTCCAGCGGTACGGATACAGCGCGACGGCGGAGAAGACCATCTCGCTCACCTTCGACGACGGTCCGCACCCGGTGCACACGCCACAGCTGCTCGACCTGCTCAGCGAGCACGGCGTCCCGGCGACCTTCTTCGTGATCGGCGACGAGGCGGCCCGGCATCCGGAGATCGTGCAGCGGTTGTCGCTGGAGGGTCACGCGGTGGCCAACCACACGCTGACCCACGTCGACATGAACGAGACGCCGTCCTTCCGCCAGCGGGCGGAGCTCGCGCTGACCGACCGCCTCCTGCGCGCGGAGACCGGGAACTACGCCTCCTACTTCCGGCTGCCCTACGAGGGCGCCGACGAGAAGTCGATCCGCAAGGACCTGACCGGCATCCTGCGCGCGCAGCAGCTGGGCTACGCCGTCGCGTCGCACGACTTCGACCCGCAGGACTGGTCCTTCCCCGTCGGCACGGACGTCGACGAGGTGCCGATGCCGCCACTGGACGAGCAGAGCAACATCACGGTCCTGCTGCACGACGGGGGCGCCGACCGCACCCTGACCCTCGAGTACGTCGAGAAGCTGATCGTCGAGGCGCGGGCCGCCGGCTACACGTTCCACTCGATGCCGCAGGTGATGCCCGCCATCCAGGCGGCCACCGGCACCGCCCCGGTCTCCGCCTGGGACACCGCCGCGCTGGGCCTCGCCACCGTGCTGTTCGTCTGGCCCGGCTCGGTGCTCACCGTCCTCTTCGTCCTCGCCCTGGTCACGATGCTCGGGCTGGGTCTGCTCACCACCGTTCTCGCGGTGGTGCGGTCGCGGCGACGGCGGAAGGCCCCGAACGTCGCGGCGCCGGCCGGGGTGTCGGTGCTGATCGCCGCCTACAACGAGGAACTGGTCATCACCCGGACGCTGCAGTACGTCCTCGCCTCGGAGTACCCGGTCGACGAGGTGCTCGTGGTCGACGACGGCAGCACCGACGGGACCGCGGCGATGGTGCGGGACGTGGCCGAGCTCGATTCGCGGGTGCGGCTGCTCCAGCAACCCAACTCGGGCAAGTGGGCGGCGCTCAACCGCGGCTTCGAGGAGGCGAGGCACCCCGTCGTCGTCACCCTGGACGCGGACACGCTCTTCGCCCCCACCACCGTCGGGCACCTGGTCGCCGGCTTCACACGGCCCGATGTGGGCGCGGTCGCCGGCGTGATCAAGGTGGGCAACTACGCGCGCAACGTCGTCACCCGCTGGCAGGCGCTGGAGTACATCACCCAGATCGGCGTCGACCGGTCGGCGTCCGCGCTGCT
This sequence comes from Blastococcus colisei, assembly GCF_006717095.1. NCBI lineage: Bacteria > Bacillati > Actinomycetota > Actinomycetes > Geodermatophilales > Geodermatophilaceae > Blastococcus > Blastococcus colisei. The sequence goes on along the minus strand of NZ_VFQE01000002.1, from coordinate 667,653 downwards.
GAACGCCGTGATGATCGTGCCCGGCGCCTGCGCCGCCTGGCGCCGCGAGGCGGTGCTCGAGGCGGGTGGGTACAGCAACGCCACGCTCGCCGAGGACTGCGACCTCACCCTGCTGCTGCACCAGCACGGGTGGCGGGTGGAGCAGGCCGACCAGGCGGTGGCCTTCACCGAGGCGCCGGAGACCGTCGACGACCTGCTCAAGCAGCGGGTGCGCTGGATGTTCGGCACCGTCCAGGCCCTCTGGCGGCACCGCGACATGATCCTCCGACCGCGGTTCGGCTGGCTCGGGATGCTGATCATGCCCATGGCGGCGCTGCAGATCCTGCTGCCGCTGGTGTTCACCCCGCTCGTCGTCGTGGTGGTCCTGCAGATGCTCGCCTCGGCCGGGCCGCTCCCCGTGCTCGGCTACTTCCTGTTGTTCGCCGTCATCTACGGCGCGATCGCCGCGGTCGCGGTCCGCCTGCTCGAGGAGAGGCCGGCTCACCTGTTGATGGTTCCGCTGTACCGCTTCATCTACGAGCCGCTGCGCGCCTACCTGCTGTACGCCACGATCGGCACGGCCGTCCGCGGCATCCGGCTGGGCTGGAACAAGCTGGCCCGGACGGCGCACATGGACGAGGCCGCCGAGCAGCCGGTGACGGTGCCCGCATGAGCCGGCGCCGGTGGATCTACGGATCGGCGGTGGTCGTCGTCGCCGTTCTCGCCGTGGCCGCGGCCCTCACGCTGCCCGGGAAGCTGGCCGACCGGGACCGGCCGCTGGTGGCCGCCGCGTGGCTCCCGGTGTGGGACGAGCGCGCCGCCGAGTCCCTGCGTCCGGCGCTGGACGTCGGCGGGGTCACGGAGGTGAGCCCGACCTGGGCCACCGTGGGCCTGGACGGCGAACTGGTGGTGACGCCGCCTACGGCGGAGGTCCTCGACCGGCTCGAGGCGGCCGGCGCGCGCCTGCTGCCCACGGTCCAGAACTTCGCCGACGGCAGCTGGCAGGGCGAGCTCGTCGCCGAACTGCTCCGCGACCCCGCCCGGGAGCTGGCGCACCGGGAGGCGCTGGTCGACCTGGCCCTGGCCAACGACTGGGACGGCATCGACATCGACTACGAGGCGCTGCCGCCGACCGCCGGGCCGCAGTTCATCGACTTCCTCACCGCGCTCGGCGCCGATCTGGACGAGCACGGCCTCGACCTCACCGTCGCCGTGCCGGCCCGGTCGGCCGACGAGGACCCGGGGACCCTGGCCTACAGCTACCAGTTGCTGGGCCGGGTCGCCGACCAGGTGCGGGTGATGACCTACGACCACTCGTGGAGCACCAGCGACGCCGGACCGGTCGCGCCGCTGGACTGGGTGTCGTCGGTGATCGACTACGCCGTCGAGCGGGTGCCCGCCGACAAGCTGATGCTCGGGCTGCCCACCTACGGCTACGACTGGGTCGGCACCCGCGGCGAGGTCATCGGCGCGGCCGAGGCCGCGGCCCTGGCCGCCGAGGTCGGCGCCGAGCCGGCCTGGTACGAGGGTGCCGCATCGCGCACGTTCAGCTACGTCCGGGACGGCGAGCAGCACACCGTCTGGTACGAGGACGCGCGGTCGCTGCAGGCCGCCCAGGACCTCGCCGTGGAGGCGGGGCTGCGGGGCGTCGCGATCTGGCAGCTGGGCGGCGAGGACCCGGACGTGTGGCCCGCGCTCGCGGCCGTCACGGGCGGCGGGAACCCCTCGTGAGGGTCGCGATCGATCCCTACCTGCGTCTCCTGGCCGCGGCGGCGCTGGTCGTCGTGGTCACCGGCACGGTCCTGGACCTGTCGTGGCTGCCGCTGCTCGTCCCGGCCGTCGGTGTCCTCTTCGCGGTCGGCGGCGCCGTCGCCGCCGCGGCCACGGACCGGGCGGCCTCCGCCCGCGCGTCCGTGGGCCGCGCGCTGACGACGCTCCTGCTGCCGTTCTGGCTGTTCGCCGTCGCCGTGGTCGCGACCATGCTGACCCTCGGCTGGAGCGCCGCCCCGTTCCAGGGAGCCGAGCCGTTCTCCTGGTCGACGGTGTGGCTCTGGCTGTTCCCGATCTCGGAACCACCCGCCTCGGTCGAGGGCACCCCGTGGGTGCTCACCGCCGCGTTCGTGCCCGCCTACCTGTGGTTGACCCTGGCCACGCCGGCGCTGCTGTGGCTGGTCCGGCGGTGGCCGCTGCGGCTCCTGGCCGTGCCGGTGCTGACGGTCCTGCTGCTGACGGCCGGGATCGTCACCCTGACCGGCCGGGCGCGCGACGTCGTCCTGGCGGTCTGCGTCCTCGGCTGCTGCTGGGGAGTGGGGCTCGCCCGCTCCGCCGGGACGCTGCCCCGCGTGCGGCCGCTCGTCGCGCTGGCCGCCGGGGGCGCCCTGCTCGGGTCCGGCCTGGCCCTCGCCCTGTGGCGAGACGTGTACCCGGCGGGAACGGTCGACGACTCCCCGCTGACCGCCCTCCTGTGCTCGCTCGGGGCCGTGCTGCTCCTCCTGCGGGTGCCGTGGCGCGGCGACCGGCTGCGCGGCGGATGGCCCGGCACCGTGGTGTCCGCGGTCGGCGCCCGGACCATGACGGTCTTCCTGTGGGCGCCCGCCGCCGCGGCGGCCGCCGTTCCGGCGCTCGCCCTCTCCCCGCTGGCGGCGTACCACACCGACGACGCCTCGGGCGCGCTGCTCCACTACGCGACGACGTGGCTGCTGATCCTGGTCGTCGTCCTGCTGGTGGGCTGGGCCGAGGACGTCGGGGCCGGGCTCTGGCCGACCCTGCTCGGTGGCCGCCGCCACGAGCGGCGGCGGGCCGCCGAGCTCGAGCGGACCTTCGTCGTCCGGGACAACCTCGTGCAGGGGCTGCCGCCGGCTCCGCTCGGCCCCGCGTCGGAGCCGGCAGCGGCTAGTCTGCGCCGATGACCTGGCTGGTGACGGGCGGCTGCGGGTACATCGGCGCTCACGTGGTGGCTGCCATGCGCGCCGCCGACGAGCGCGTGGTGGTGGTGGACGACCTGTCGACGGGGGACCGGCAGCGGGTGGCCGGCGCACCGCTCGTCGAGGGAACTGTGCTCGACCAGGCGATGCTCGAGCGGACGATGCACGAGCACGCGGTGACCGGCGTCGTCCACATCGCGGCCAAGAAAAAGGTCGAGGAGTCCGTCCGCCGTCCGGAGTACTACCACCGGGAGAACGTCGAGGGTCTGCGCAGCCTTCTCCAGGCAGCGGCTGCCACGGGCGTCGGCGCCTTCGTCTTCTCCTCGAGCGCCGCCGTCTACGGTGCTCCCGACGTCGACCTCGTCCGCGAGGACACGGAGTGCCGCCCGGTGAACCCCTACGGGCAGACCAAGCTCGACGGTGAGCACCTGGTCGCCGGCGCGGCGAGGGCCACCGGACTCCGGTACGCCAACCTGCGGTACTTCAACGTCGCGGGGGCGGCGAGTCCCGACCTGGCCGACGTCGGGGAGACCAACCTGGTGCCGATGGTCTTCCGGCGGCTCGTCGAGCGGCAGGCGCCGCTGATCTTCGGCGATGACTTCCCCACTCCCGACGGCACGTGCATCCGCGACTTCATCCACGTCGCCGACGTCGCGTCGGCCCATGTGGCCGCCGCACGGGCCCTCGGCGACGGGCGCCTGCAGGCGCTGACCGCCAACGTCGGTCGCGGCGAGGGCGTATCGGTGCGCGAGATGGTCACCGCGATCCGGGACGTCACCGGGACGGCGGGTGCGGAGTGGGCGGAACCGGTCGTCGTCCCCCGGAGGGCAGGTGACCCGCCCCGGGTCGTGGCGGCCGCGGACGTCATCCGGGACGCGCTGGGGTGGGAGGCGCGGTTCGGGCTGCGGGACATGGTCGCCTCGGCTTGGGACGGGTGGACCGCGCGGGTGGGTGCGCCCGCCTGATCCGCCGCACGCGGCCTCCGTCACGCACTGGCCACCTGACCGACGGCAGACCGACAGCCGCCGATCAGCCTGCTGACAGCTCCCGCCCCGACGATGGGTCGCGTGCTGCTGATCGTGCTCGCGACGTGGGTGGGCCTCGGCGTGCTGGCCGCGATATTCGTCGCCGCGGTCGGGAAGAGCGGCCTGCGCGAGGACCAGGCCCTCGGTCACCTCGCGACCGGGTGCTGCGACGTCGGGCAGGGTGCCGGGTCAGCCCCGGCGGCGCGGGCGGGGCACGCACCCGAGAACCCGACGAGCGCCTCCCTTGTCCCGGGGGACCATTGGTAGGACGCTGCCCGGCATGACCGGTGACACCGCGGTACTGGACCGAATCGGGCGCAGCGCATCCACTCGGCCCCACCAGCCCCTGCTCGCCCTGCCACAGGGGTAGAGGCACCGGCGGAATCGCGGGTACCGGCAGTGGACCGCTGCTATCGGGAGATCCGGTCGGCGTGCTTTCCCCTCGGGCTGCCGGACCGGAGCGACCTGACCGTCATCGAGGCGTTCGACGACGGCTGGCTGCTCATCGAGCACTCACCGTGCGGAAGTCAGCTGGTCGGGATGGCCGAGGACTACAGCGCCGCTCGAGCGTGGCTGGTGCAGCCTCAGGCCGCCGTGCAGCCCGACGGCTCCTGACCCCGCGTCAGCGGAGCACGCCCAGATCGCGCAGGCGGTTGACGATCTCCTCGGCGGCCGCTTCGGGGACCGTGACCGTCGTGTCGATGCGGATCTCGGGGTTCTCCGGCGCCTCGTAGGGCGAGTCGATGCCGGTGAAGTTGGTGAGTTCCCCGCGGCGCGCCTTCCGGTAGAGCCCCTTGACGTCACGCTGCTCGGCGACGTCGAGCGGGGTGTCCACGAAGACCTCGACGAACTCGCCCTCGTCGACCATGTCGCGGGCCATCCGGCGCTCCGACCGGAACGGGGAGATGAACGACACCAGGACGACGAGGCCCGCGTTCACCATCAGGCGCGACACCTCGCCCACCCGGCGGATGTTCTCCACCCGGTCCGCCTCGGTGAAGCCCAGGTCCTTGTTCAGCCCGTGCCGGACGTTGTCGCCGTCCAGCAGCGTGGTGTGCGCCCCGAGCGCGTGCAGTCGCTTCTCCACCAGGTTGGCGATGCTGGACTTGCCGGCACCGGACAACCCGGTGAACCAGACCACGCAGGGCCGATGTCCCTTGAGCTCGGCCTGCGCCGCCTTGTCGACGTCGATCGCCTGCCAGTGGACGTTCTGCGAGCGACGCAGCGCGAAGTGCAGCATCCCCGCCCCGACCGTGGCGTTCGTCAGTCGGTCGATGAGCACGAAGCCGCCCATGTCGCGGTTCTCCGCGTAGGGGTCGAACGCGATCGGCCGGTCGAGGTTGAGGTTGCAGACCCCGATCTCGTTCAGGGCCAGGGTCGTCGCCGCGGCGTGCTCGAGCGTGTTGACGTCGACGCGGTACTTCGGCCGGCTCAGCGAGACGGGGACCGTGCGCGCACCGAGCTTGAGCAGGTACGGCCGGCCCGGCATCATCTCGTTCTCGGCCATCCAGACGACATGTGCCTCGAACTGGTCGGCGGAGCCTGCCGGTGAGTCGGCCGCGCAGAGCACGTCGCCGCGGCTCACGTCGATCTCGTCGGCGAGCGTCAGGGTCACCGACTGCTCCGCGACCGCCTCGTCCAGGTCGTCGTCCATGGTGACGACCCGGACGACCGTGCTCTGCTGACCCGACGGCACCACGCGGACCCGGTCACCGGGTCGCACGCGGCCGCCGACGACGACCCCCGAGAAGCCGCGGAAGTCGTGGCCGGGGCGGTTGACCCACTGGACCGGCATCCGGAACGGCCCGTCCTTCGCGTGCTGCCCCACGGGAACCGTCTCGAGGTATCCGAGCAGCGTCGGGCCGTGGTACCAGGGCGTGTTCTGGCTGGGTTCGGTGATGTTGTCGCCCCGGAGCGCCGACATGGGGATGCAGACGATGTCGGTCAGCCCGATCTGGGCGGCGAAGTCGCGGTACTCCGCCTCGATCGTGTCGAAGACGTCGCGCGAGTAGCCGACCAGATCGAGCTTGTTGACGGCGACGACGATCTTGCCGATCCCGAGCAGCGAGACCAGGTAGCTGTGCCGTCGCGTCTGGGTGAGCACGCCCTTGCGCGCGTCGATCAGGATGACCGCGGCCTCGGCGGTCGACGCACCGGTGACCATGTTGCGGGTGTACTGCTCGTGGCCAGGGGTGTCGGCGACGATGAACTTGCGCTTCTCGGTGGAGAAGAACCGGTAGGCGACGTCGATCGTGATCCCTTGTTCCCGCTCGGCGGCCAGCCCGTCGACGAGCAGGGCGAAGTCGAGCTCACCGCCCTGGGTCCCCGTCTTCGAGTCCGCCTCCAGCGCCTCCAGGTGGTCCTCGAAGACCAGGTGCGACTCGTACAGCAGCCGCCCGATCAGCGTGGACTTGCCGTCGTCGACGCTGCCGCAGGTGATGAAACGGAGCAGGGACTTGTGCTGGTGGACGTTCAGATAGGACTCGATGTCCTCGGCGATGAGCCTCGACGGCACGGTCATCAGAAGTAGCCTTCCTGCTTCTTCTTCTCCATCGAACCGGCGGAGTCGTGGTCGATGACCCGGCCCTGGCGCTCCGAGGTCGTGGTCAGCAGCATCTCCTGGATCACCGCGGTCAACGTGTCCGCGGTGCTCTCCACCGCGCCGCTGAGCGGGTAGCAGCCGAGGGTCCGGAACCGCACGCTGCGCAGCTGCGGCTCCTCGCCGTCGAAGAGGGGAAGACGGTCGTCGTCCACCATGATCAGCGCGCCGTCGCGCTCGACCACCGGCCGCGGTGCACCGAAGTACAGCGGCACGATGGGGATCTCCTCGAGGTGGATGTACTGCCACACGTCGAGCTCGGTCCAGTTCGACAGGGGGAACACCCGCATGGTCTCGCCGGGGTTCCGGCGCACGTTGTAGGTGCGCCAGAGCTCCGGACGCTGCTGCTTGGGGTCCCAGCGGTGCTGCGCCGAGCGGAGCGAGAAGACCCGCTCCTTCGCCCGGGACTTCTCCTCGTCCCGGCGCGCGCCGCCGAATGCCAGGTCGAACCGGTGCATGTCCAGCGCCTGCTTCAGGCCCTGGGTCTTCCACATGTCGGTGTGCGTCGCCGACCCGTGGGTGAACGGGTTGATGCCCAGCTCCACGCACTCCGGGTTCTGGTGCACCAGCAGGTCGATGCCGAGCTCGGCGGCCGTCTTGTCCCGGAACTCGTACATCTGCTTGAACTTCCACGTCGTGTCGACGTGGAGCAGGGGGAAGGGCGGGAGGGCGGGGAAGAACGCCTTTCTGGCCAGGTGCAGCATCACCGAGCTGTCCTTGCCGATCGAGTAGAGCATCACCGGGCGCTCGCTCTCGGCGACCGCCTCCCGCATGATGTGGATGCTCTCGGCCTCGAGCCGCTGCAGGTGCGTGAGCGTGTCGGTCATCGTCGGCCCCCCGTGGTCACTGGACATCCCGCTGCACCCGCTCGATCGCGGTGAGCACCTGCTCGGCCACCTCGGGCCGGCAGACCACCAGATCGGGGAGGTACGGGTCGGGCTGGTTGTAGCGGAGCGGCGACCCGTCGAGGCGGGACGCGTGCAGTCCGGCCGCCATGGCGACGGCGACCGGCGCGGCCGAGTCCCACTCGTACTGGCCGCCGCCGTGCACGTAGAGATCGGCCTCGCCGCGCACGACGGCGGCGACCTTGAAGCCGGCCGAGCCCATCGCGACGAGGTCGGCGCCGAGCGCCTCGGCCACGCCGGTCGCGATGGCCGGGGGGCGGCTGCGGCTCACCGCCATGCGCAGCGGTGCGGCACCGTCACGGGAGGGGACCACCGCGGCCGGTTCGGTCGTGAGCACGGTGCCGAGTCCGGGGAGCGCCACGGCGCCGGCGACCAGGGCACCGGCCTCCCACAGGGCGACGTGCACCGCCCAGTCGGATCGGCCCTCCGAGTACTCCCGGGTGCCGTCGAGGGGATCGATGATCCACACCCGTGCCGCGTCGAGCCGGGCGGCGTCGTCGACCGCTTCCTCGGACAGCACGGCGTCACGTGGCCGCGCCTGCGCCAGGCCGGCGGCGAGGACCTGCTGGGCGGCCTCGTCGCCCCGCTTCTTGACCTCGTCGGTCGGCAGGTTCCCCACGCCGGCCCGCAGCTCGAGCAGCGTCCGCCCGGCCGTCCCGGCCAGCTCGACCGCCAGCTCGGCGTCCGACAGGTCCCCCTCGCGGAGGTGCGTGCTGGGCGACTGCGGCTCGGGGAGCATCGGCGTCCTTACTGATCGGGTCGGCCGGCGGCACGGCCGGGTGGACGGGGACGGCGCAACGGTGCGTCATCTTGCATGGCGCCCCTGGACCCCGACAGGCCCTTGGTCCTCGCACCTGCCCCGCTCGGGAGAAACGAATGTCCGCGGTCTCGCCGCACGGCCCGGTCGGAACGACCCGTACCCGGCCGACTACCCCACGTCGTCAACAGATGATCCAGGCCGACGGATCAGCCTGCGGACGCCGACGTAGCGGTGGGTCCGGACTCGCGGGCTGCCTGGCGACGACGGCGCTCCTGCCGGGCGAGGGGAGCCTCGCCGTGCCGCACCCGCACCCAGGTCCAGGCCGCAAGACCCCCGATCAGCGCCGCGGCGACGGTGAGGAGGACGACCGTCGTCGAGGCGCCGAGCAGCTTGACCCCGGACGCCAGCAGGATCACGGTGAGGGCCCGCCGGACCAGGCTCCCGGGCGACCGCGAGGAGACGCGAGCCCCCAGCCAGACGCCAGGGATGGCGCCGACCAGGACGCTGGCCGTCAGGGCGAGACCGAAGTCGCCGAACATGAGGTGCCCGACCGACGCCGCGGCCACCAACGGCACCGCCTGCACCAGATCGGTGCCCACGAGCTGTCCGGCACGGATGGAGGGGTACAGCAGCAGCAGGGACACGATCATCAGCGACCCGGCACCGACCGAGGTCATCCCGACGACCAGGCCGCCACCGGCCCCGACGAGCACGGTGGCCAGGCGCTTCACCGGAATGGTGGTCAGCGGCCGCTCGGGCGCATCCGACCGGCCGCGTGCCCGACGCCGCTCCCGTTCCCGCAGCCGGAGGTAGGCCTTCGCGGCCATCGCCAGTGACGCGAGCACCAGGACGCCGCCCAGTGCGGTCAGCAGGATGTCCTGGAGGTTGCCGCCCTCACCGATGAACCGGAGCAGCAGGACCCCGGTGAACGCCCCGGGGACGGATCCCACGCAGAGCCACTTCACCATGCCGAGGTGGACGGTGCCGCGGCGCAGATGCACCACGCCGCCGATCGGCTTCATGAACAGGCTGGCGACGACATCGCTCGACACGGCCGCCAGTGGAGAGACGCCGAAGAAGAAGACGAGGATCGGCGTCATCAGGGCGCCGCCACCCATACCGGTCAGGCCGACGACGATGCCGACCAGCAGCCCCACGGCAGCGATCGTCGGGTCCCACCAGTCCATCGGCCCTCCAGATGCGCGCCTCGGCTGCACGGCTGCCCGCCGGAGAAAACTGTCACCACGTCGCCGCCCGCGCGCCGGACCGACAATAGGGCTCGGCGCCGCCGTCCGGGCAGATCAGGGACGGCCCACCGGCACTGCGGAGCCGTATTCGCGCGGGCCCGGCGGTCGCCGGGACGCACCGTGGGCCATCCCCGCTTGCCCTACGCTCTCGCATCCCCGGTCACTGAACGATTCGCTTGCACACTGAGCGCAACCGTTACCTGCGGGCACAGTCACGCCGGTCCGTGTTCGGGACGGTGGATCTGCGCCGACGCCGCTACGGCTGGAGGCTCTCCTCGGTTTGGTGATACCTCTCACAGCCTTGCACTCTGCGCATGAGGATCACCGAGCGCGACGTCGAGCGGAAGGAGCAACGATGATCGGTCGTCCGGACCCGCGCGACCCCTTCCGACGACGAGACCGTGCGCGCACACTCTCGACGGGCTGGTTCGGCCACACGGGGGCTGGGCGGCGACCGGCCATGGCGGACGAGCGCACGAGCGATCAATGCTCGTGGCCAGGGTGACGGGGGACAGGTTGTCGACAGCGAGCAGCGGGAACTCCGCCCGGTCCGAGGAGGCATCGGAAGCATCACAGCGCCGGCCCTCGGACGACAGGGGCACGCGTCCGGCCGCCCGCATGAACCGCATCATCAGACCGCTCCGGCCTGCGCTGGGGGCGGGTGTCAGCGAGGCGCCCGCGGCGCCGGGGGCACGGAAGGTCCGGCTGTCCGGGAACACGGCGCGGGAGGTGCACGGGACGTCGACGCTCGGGCTCGTCGCGCCACGGCGGCACCGGGCCCTCGCCCGGCGGCTGTGGATCCCGGGCATCCTGCTGTGCGCCGATCTCGTCGCCTTCGCGGCGGCCATGTGGCTGATCTCCTCGCCGAGCCTCAAGACCTTCGGGGTGCTGGTCGTCATCCTGGCGCTCTTCCAGACCGCCGGTCTCTACCGGCCGAGGCTCTCGCTGTCGGTCCTCGACGATGCGCCGGCCATCGTCGGCCGGGCGCTCGCCGCGGGCGCCGCGGCGATGGTCATCGGCGGACTCGACGACGGAGTCGTGGGGACGACCCGGCTGCTCACCTGTGCCGTGTTCGCCGGGTTCACCGTGCTCACCCGGATGGTGGCTTACAGCGCCATCCGGTTCGCCCGTCGGCACGGGCTGACGCGGCGCACACTGCTCCTCGGAGCCGGTGCGGTCGCCGGCTCCCTTGCGACGAACCTGGCTGCGCATCCGGAGTACGGACTGCACCCCGACGGCATGCTCGATGACGACCCGTTGCTGTCCGAGGATGAGCGGCCCGTCCCGCTGTTGGGTGGTTACGCCGACCTCAACAGAGTGCTGCTGGAGCACTCGGTGGACGTCGTGATCGTCACCTACGGCTCTCTCCGCGAGCCGTTGATGGTTCCGCTGCTGCGCGCCTGCGACCGCCTGGCCTGCGAGATGCTCTTCGTGCCACGTCTCTACGAGGTGCACACGGTCACCAGGGAGACCGAGGTCCTCTGGGGCATGCCGCTGGTGCGGATGCGGCGTGCGCCGTTCCGAACCGGCGCCTGGACGGCGAAGCGGGTCAGTGACGTCGTCATCTCGGCGGTGGTGCTCATGCTCCTGGCGCCCGTCATGCTCGCGTGCGCGCTCGCGAGCCGCGCCGAGACGGGGTCCGTCCTGTACCGCCAGACGCGCGTCGGCCTCGCCGGCCAGCCATTCACGCTGCTGAAGTTCTGCTCGCTCCGGCCGGCTGCCGAGTTGGAGGGCACCACCCGGTGGAACATCGGCGAGGACGAGCGGCTCGGGCCGGTCGGCAAGATCCTCCGCCGTACGTCGCTGGACGAGCTGCCGCAGCTCTGGAACGTCCTCCGCGGCGACATGAGCCTCGTGGGCCCACGGCCGGAACGCCCGTTCTTCGTCGACGAGTTCACCCGCCAGTTCCCGTGGTACACGGCACGCCACCGCGTGCCCGTGGGGCTCACCGGCTGGGCGCAGGTCCATGGGCTCCGCGGCGATACCTCCATCGCGGACCGGGCCCACTTCGACAACTTCTACATCGAGAACTGGTCGTTGTGGGGTGACATCAAGATCCTGGTCCGGACGGCCGGTCAGGTGCTTCGGGCAGCAGGTCGCTGATCCGGTTCCAGGGGTGGGGAGCCTCGTCGCGTTGCCGTGCGTGGACGGTGGAAGCCATCGCGAGGTGTCTGCCGGGCGCGCAGCCGTCCTGACCTGACCGCCCCACGGCACGTGTACGCGGCCCATCTGCCGAGCTAGAGACGACGAGTCCACAGCAATCCCCGGCTCGTGAGCCCGCCAACCCCGGTCACTGCCGGGGGCACAGCCCCGCCTGTCCTGTCCTCGGCCGCAGAGCACGACCGCAACCGCACGCTCGAGGTCGGCGGTCACCAGCTGCTGGTGTCACCGGCCTCAGTGGCCGGTACAGCTACAGACCGGTGGTGAACTTCCAGGTGACCGTCGCCAGCGGGTTGCCGGCGACGTCCTTGACACCCGTGTTGCCGCCGGTGATCGTCACCGTGAACTGTGTGCTCGCCGGGAGGGTCGCGTCCGGATCGACGATCCACTGGTTCGACGTGCCGTTCTGCGCGACCGCAGCGGTGACCACCGCTCCGGTGGCGGTGTTCCTGAGGGTGAAGGTCGTCCCGCTGACCCCCTGCACCGGCTCGGAGAAGGTGGCCGTGACGTTGCCGGTGCGGCTCATGCCGGTCGCGTTCACCGCTGGGGTCCGAGCAGACACCTTCGGCGCCGGCCCGGTGAGGAAAGACCAGCTGACGGTGGCGAGGGCGTTGTTGGCCGCGTCCCGGACGCCGGTCTGGCCCCCGGTCAGGGTGACCGTGTAGCGCATGTCCGGAGCCAGGTTGGCATTCGGATTCAGGATCCACGTGTTGGTGGTGTCCTTGCGCGACACCACCGCGGCGACCGGCGCACCGGTCGCGGCGTTCGTGAGGGTGAAGCTGGTCTCCACACCCTGGACGGGCTCGCTGAAGGTTGCCTGCACGTTCGTGCCCAACGAGATCCGAGTGGCGTCCACGGCGGGATTGCGGCTCTTGACCGTCGGTGCGGTCGTGTCCCCCGAACCGGAGGCCGTGGTGAACGTCCAGCTCATGGTGGCGAGGGCAATGTTCTGGGCGTCCCGGATGGCCGCCGGGCCGCCGGTCAGGGTAGCGGTGTACTGAGTGCCCAGCGCGAGGTTGGAGCCGGGATTGAGCGTGGCCACCTTGCTGGTGGCGTTGTAACTGACACCGGCGGACACCGCGGCACCGGTGGCGGTGTTCTTCAGCGTGAACGTGGTCTTGCTGACGCCCTCCACGGGCTCGCTGAACGTGGCGGTGATGTTGGCCGACACTGCCAACCCGCTGCCACCGTCCACCGGGGTCGTGGCGATCACCGTCGGGGCCGGATCCGCAGGAGCGGCCGCTGCCGTGGTGAAACTCCAGCTCACCGGGTCGGGGCTGAGGGACTGGTTGGCGGCGTCCCGGATGCCACTGGAGCCGCCGGTCAGGGTGGCGGTGTAGACGGTGCCGGCGGCCAGATCGGTGACCGGATCGAGGATCCACTGGTTGCCGGCACCCTGCGCGACCGAGGCGGCGATCTCGGCCCCGGACGGATCTCTCAGCCGGAAGGTGGAGCCGGACACGCCCGTCACCGGCTCGCTGAAGGTAGCGCTGACGTTGCCCCCCACCGGCACCTCGGACGCGTTCGCCGTCGGGCTGGTCGCGGTCACGGTCGGCGCGGGGTCCACGGGAGTGCTACCGCCACCGCCCCCGGCCAGCTCCATCTCCGCATGCACGTACAACTTCTTACCGTCGGCGACCGCGAGGATGACCATCCCCGTCTCGCTCGTCACCGGGTCCTTGGCGCCGGAGGCGTTGTTCACTCCGGCCGTCGTATCCACGAAGCGATCCCCGCGGCCGGGCGGGAACGCGACGGACCCCAGCGGGGATTTCTTGTAGTAGACGTCCCCGCCGGAACCGGGCGCTGTCGCGAAAAAGTACAGCTCCTGGTTCGTCGCATCGATCATGATGATCGGCCGGGTGTGATCGTCGGCGATCGTGCCGGCCGGCGTCAGCGCCCAGGAGCCGACGCCGTTCTGCCCCGGCGTCCGGGTCAGGACCCCGACGAGGGTGTCACCCGGCGACGCCGTGGCGGCCTCGTCCGCCGACGTCTTGATCGCGGCAAAGATGCGGCCCTGCGTATCGCCGACCAGTTGCTTGAGGTTGATGTGGTCATCGGCGGCCATCGGCACGTCCTCCACCCGCCAGACGCCGTCCCCGGCCCCGTCGTCGTGGATCGCGAAGCGGAAGGCGCCGGATTGCTGGTCCGACCACATGACGCCGATGCTCGTACCGAACGCGATCAACGCGGACAGGTCGTCGGACTTGATCGCGATGTCGGGCACGTTGGGGTGGAAGCCGGCGGTCCACTGGGTGCGGTCGGCATTGGTGGAATGTGCCACCCAGATCCGGGACGCTCGGGTGTAGGTGACCCACAGATGGCCGAGGGAATCCTGGTCGATGGTTGCCGACTCCGAGCCGCCACCGGTCTCGACGGTCACCGGGAAGCCCGCGGCGGACGACCATGTCCGGGTGACCGGGTCGTAGGAGAAGCGGTTCACCTGCAGGTTGGAGCCGTCCGCGCGGCTGGCCACGTACAGCGCGCTGTCCCTGGCACTCCACAGCGCGTCGCCGGTGCTGTTCAGCCGGGAGTCGACCTGGCCGCTGGCGATCTGCCAGGAGTGATCGGGCATCAGTTGGTGGATGTGGACGAGAGTGCCGCCGGCACTGACCATGAGGGCCCACCAGGCGCCGTCGTGGTACCAGAGCTTGCTCTGCGGCTTGTTCTCACTCGGCCGTTCCACCGTGGAGGCATACGAGTGGCCCACGTAGGTGACCGGTACTCCCACGGCGCCCATGGCCGTACCGGGCCACGTGAGACCGCTGACGCACAGCGCCGCAGTGGTCGCCAGTACCAGCAGCACGCGGCGACCTCGGCCGACGCGGTGCACGGCGACGTGAGGATTCATCGGAGCCCCCAGGGCTGCTCGCCTCTTCAGCCAGCCTCTCGCGGCTGACCGCCAACGTGACGCCGGCGACAGATGCAAACATCTTTCCCTCGGGGCGGCAATGACCCTCAGTGCGCCACCAGCCGTGGGCAGCCCGCTCGGACGAGCCGGTCCGGTATCCGCCGGAGCCTGCTGGTCAACCGCGGGTCAGGAAGCGACGCCCGATCGCGACCAGGCCGGCGATCGCGGCAAGGGGCAGGAGTCCGATGCCGACGATCGTCGCGGTCCCGGGTCCCGGGGGTGCGCCCGGCAGGTCGACGACGATGCCGACCGGTGCAGACCGGTTGCCCGCGGAGTCGACGGCCTGCACCGCGTAGTTGATCGATACCGCCGAGGTCGGGTCGCCGCCGGCCCGCGGCTGGTCCTGGGTCGAGGTCGACGTCAGGGTCGCAACCTCGGCGCCGTCCCGCAGCAGGACGTACTGCTGCGCCGGGACGCCGTTCCGAGCAGGCGCCCACTGGTTCCCGTCGGTGGCTTCATCCCACGAGAGGACCACCGATTCCGGAGACAGTGCCCGAGCCGTCAGGTTCCCGGGTGGGTTCGGGGGGCTCTGGTCGGCGGGATCAGCCGTCGGCGTCGCGGAGGTGAGCGGCAGCTCGGCATGGCGATACGCACGGTCGATCGAGTCGCTCGCCAGGACCACCAGGCCGGACCGGGCATCGACTGGGTCCTTGCTGCTGGTGGGGTCGGCCAACTCCCCGTCCAAGCCCACCGCGAAGAGGGCGCCGATGCCGGGCTCGAAGCGGATGTCGTCGAGGGACGTGCGCTTGGTGACGATGCTGCCGTCACGGGAGGCGAACACGTGCAGGGTCCGCGTCGTCTCGTCGACCTGGACGATGGGCTCGTTGTAGCCCTCCGCGATCGTGCTCACCGGCGCAGCGGACCACCGCCCGTCCGGTGTGCGGATGAGGACCTCGATCAGCAGGGAATCGGGCGGCTCGCCCTCGTCGCCGCGTGACGTCTTGACCGCAGCGACCAGCGTGTCCGCGGGTTCTCCCCGTACCCGCAACAAGCTGATGTGGTCGTCGGCCTGCGCCGGCCCCACCAGCGCCTGCTCGCGTGACCACACAGTCGGGAGGTCACCGTCCCGGTGCGAGGCGAACTCGAAGGAGCCGGTGGTCTGGTCCGACCAGAGCAGGCCGATGCGGTCGTCGTAGGACACGATCGCCACGGCCTCCGGCGTCTCTCCGGTCTCCCGGATCGCCACGGGCATGTTCCGGGCCCAGCTCTGTCCGCCGTCGTCGCTGTAGGTGACGACGGTCCGCACCGCGCTGGTGAAGGCCACCCACAGTCGTCCCGTCGTGTCCTTGGCGATGACCGCAGGCTGTGCGGAGCCTCGGGTGGGAACGAGCACGGAGGGGTCGGCCCGGTAGTCGCGAGCAGCCGGGTCGAACGTCAGCCGCACATAGTGGAGCGAGGCATCGCTGCGGCGGGACACCACATGGACGAGGTCGCCGTCGCGGAGCGCGTCACCGGTGTCGGCCGCATCGGTGGTGACCACGGCGGAGGTCGGGCGCCAGGAGTGGTCGGGCATGAGTTCGAATACGCGGACGGTACGACCCGCCGGCTCGAGGAGCAGTGCCCACCAGGCGCCGGCGTGGAACCACAGCTTGCTCTGGCTCTCCTTCTCGGTGGGGGGGGCGGGGAAGTCGGGGCTGTAGGCAGGGCCGTTGTACGTCCGCGGCGTCCCGTCGTCGGCGGCTGCGGGCAGCAGGGGCCCGGCCGCGAGCAGGAAGAATGCGAGCCCGGCCGCAGCCAGCCGCTGGGCGCGCCGGTGCCGGGGCGTCATGCCCGCTCCGGCTCCGGCTCTGGCACGTCCCTGACCTGTCTGCGGCGGCGGGCGGCGTCCGTGGGGGGCGGGGCGGCGGCGCCTTGGAGCATGGCGGATCGCAGGCGACGACCCAGCCGAACCTCGACCAGGATGACCCCGATGAGTCCGCCGTTCACGTAGTCGGAGGCCAGCGCCCGGAGACGCCGTCGCGATACCCCGCGCGGGGCCACGACGACGGCCGAGACGTGCGACGTCGCGGGATCGACGACCTCCAGGGGAGAGCCGCCGTCCACGAGGACCAGCTCGTCACCGGTGTCGGTGAAGGGACGCCGCGCGCCTTCCCCGAGGCGGTGCCGACGGACGGCGTCGACGACCTCCTGCGGGGCCTCGACCTGCACCCGGCGCAGGATTTCCAGTGCCACGGCGACCATCACGAGGACGCGCCGGCGCATCCCCGCAGCGGTCGGCGAACTGACGAACAGCAGCCGGCCGGGAGGCACCGTACCCAGCCACCGCGTGACGGTCGCGATGCCCCGGACACCCACCGGACCGTGATAGGTGTGCCGCCTGACACGGGGCAGCTTGACCGTTCCCAGCAGCGGTACGCCGACTGCTCCCTCGACGTCCGAGCCGGTGATGACCGGCCGGCGTAGCGACGCGGTCAGCGCGACCAGGCCCAGGCCGAGAGCGGCGCCGATCAGTGCCCCGACGATTCCCAGCAGGCGGAGGTCCGGTGCGTCGAGCGGCTCGGCCGGAAGACTCGCCGCGGCCTGCAGAGCGAACACGCCGACGCCGGCGCCGCCGCGGTTGAGCTCGTCGGCGAGGATCGTGGCGCCCAGGGTCGCCAGCTGTGCCGCAGCGGCTGGATCGGCATCGCGCGCCTCGACGACGAGAACGATCGAGTCCTCGGCAGCCACGAGGGAGAGTCGTTCCGGGATGAGCGCGCTCGTGTTCCCTCCGACGGTCGGGTCGGCGGCGACGCGCGCCTCCACGGCCCCGCCGGCGAACACCGCCTGACCCAGCCGCGGCAGGATCTGGTTCGGCACGTTGAGCTGCTGGGCGACGACGAGGGCGTCAGCCTGGTACGTCGGCTGCTCCTGCTCGATGAGGAGCGGTGCGGCGGCCAGCGCCAGCATGCAGGCGACGACCATCCAGCCGTACGTCCGCAGGGCCCAGGTGAACCTGGTGCCGACTGACGGCCTCGCTGTGTCCAACCGGAATCGCCCTTCGATCTGCACTGCGACCTGCGCTGATCACGATCACAGTAGCCGCTGCGCCCAAGATCGGGACGGGTATCGTCCGCCGCACCCGCCGGCCGACCGGGCCGCGTCTCGACCCCGCGGAGCCGCGCAGCATGAGCAAGGTACTGCTCGTCGGGAAGGGAGCCCCTGATCGCGGCGGCATCCCCACCTTCCTGGAGACCCTGCTGCACAGCAGGCTGGCCGAGGAACACGAACTGCGGTTCCTGAACGTGGCGCACGCAGGCATGCCGCAGGGCGGACGCGCGACTCCGGCCAACGTCCGCCGGACCGTCCGGGACGTCGTGGCGGTGTGGCGAGCCGCCCGAGGGCACGACGTCGTGCACATCCACTCCGCGCTGTCCCCCGCGGTGACGGTCGTCCGGGCGTCGCTGCTGGCACTGGCCGGGCGCAGCCGCGGCTGCGCCGTCGTGGTCCACGCGCACGGCGGCAACATCCGGTTCTGGCTCACCTCGCCGTGGCGGCGCACGATCCTGCGGGTGGCCATGCTGCCGGTGCACCGGGTCGTCGCGGTCTGGACCGCCGGGCTCGAGCTCTTGCAGACGGTCCTGCCCCCGGAGCGTGTCGCGCTGATCGACAACGGGGTGCCGATCGAGGGCAGTGCCGCTTCCGGGAGCGAGCCGGAGCACGAGCCGCCACGCATTCTCTATGTCGGGCTGCTGACCCCCCGCAAGGGCGTGCTGGACCTGCTGACCGCGTCACGACTGCTCATAGAGCGTGGTGTCGCACACGAGCTGTGCCTGCTCGGGGGCACGCCGGACGAGGGCCCGGCCGCCGAGGCCGAGGTGCGCGCGGCCCTGAACGATTCCGTGCAACTGCTCGGGACTCGGCCGCGGGAAGAGATGCCCGCTGCTTTCGCCGCTGCCGAAGTGCTCTGCCTGCCGTCGTGGTGGGAGGCGATGCCGCTCTCGGTCCTGGAGGCGATGGCCGCCGGACTGCCGGTGGTCGCCACGGATGTGGGCGACGTGGCGCGAGCGGTGGTCGACGGGGTCACCGGGTACGTGGTGCCCTCGCACGACCCCGAGTCGCTCGCCGCCGCGCTCGAGCCGCTGCTCACGGACCCGGACCTGCGACGGCGCATGGGGGCGGCCGGACGTGTGCAGGTGACGGAGATGTTCTCGGCGGACGTGACCGCAGGCGCGGTATCGGCGCTCTACGCCGAACTACGAGGAGGGCCCCGATGACGATCCTGTGCTACCACTCGCTGCATCCGACGTGGGAGTCGCCGCTCGCCGTGCGGCCGGACGCGTTCGCGGGACAGGCCGCCTGGCTGCGCAGGAACCGGCGGGTGATGCCTCTTCGCGACGCGCTGCCGCAGCTGGATGCCCGTGGCCGGCTGCCCCGCGGCCACGCGGCGTTGACCTTCGACGACGGGTTCGCCGAACTCCACACGCATGCGCTCCCGGTGCTGATGAGGGGCAGATTGCCGGCGACGGTCTTCCTCGTCGCTCAGACCCTCACACCTGCCGGTCGACCGGTCGACTGGGTGGACACGGCGGGTCCCGAGCCGCTCTCCACCCTGACGCCGGACCAGGTGCTGGAGATGCGCGACGCCGGAGTGGACTTCCAGTCGCACAGCTGGGCCCACCACGACCTCACGCAGCTCTCCGAGGCCGAATGCGTGCGCGATCTGCGTGACAGTCGGGAACTGCTGTCCGAGCTGCTCGGCGTCCCGGTCCCGCTGCTGGCCTATCCCCGGGGCCGGCACAGTCCGCACGTCCGCAGGGCCGCGGCGCGGGCCGGCTACACGCACGCCTTCGCGCTGCCCGAACGGGCCGAAGACGTGGACGAGTACGCCGTGCCCCGGATCGGCGTCTACCGCAACAACGGTCCGCTCACCGTCCGCCTCAAGGCGACGCGGCCCTACGCGCGGGTCCGGACCTCCGACATCGGGGCCGGGAACGTCCGGCGGGTCAAGCGGATGGCGGAGAGGCTGCGACTCCAGAGACGCTGACCGGTGCGGCCGTCAGGCGCCGCGACCCTGTCCACCCGCGGCATGGCGCCTCTCGAGCGTGCGGAGCAGGCGGCGGGTCTCCTCGTGGTAGTGGCGCGAGGCTATCCGGATCCGGGCCTCGCGCACCCGCGGCCTCACCGTTCCGTGCCGGATCCGTCGGCTGACGAGCGCGGACCACTTGTCCAGCAGGACCAGCAGTTGGAAGGCCGGCACCGCGGTGGACGGGACCGGGTCGGTTCCGAAGTACCCGCTCAGGAAAGCCGCCTCATATCGGGCGACCGCCTCCCGGGGGAGCGCCATGCCCTGCGTGATCGCCTGTACGGGCAGCGCCCGGAGCCCGACCAGGAGAGTGGCGATGTCCTGGTACACGGGAGCCCGCCACATCGGCAGGGGATCGAACACCGTGATGCGGCCGTTCGGCGACGTGAACATGTTGTTCGCCACGAAGTCGCCGTGGCACGTCGCCAGGGGGAGCTCGGCAGGGAGGGCCCAGGCCGCGAGGTCGGGTCCTGACGCGCTGAGCTCCCGGAGAAGGGGGCGGTCCGGCATCCGGTCGAGCAGGAAGTCCGCGAACTGGCGAAACAGGTCACCCACGTGCGTGGCGGTCTCCGCGCGAGGTGTCAGCGGCAACGCACTGCGGTGGTCGTGGAAGAGGCGCAGCCAGGCGCCGGCATTGCGCCAGGGATCGGCTCCCAGTCGAACTCTGGCCCCGAGGCGCAGCCGGGTCGTCCCCAGGAGCACCGTCCTGAGCGTCGGGTGCTCGACGAGGTCGGTCACCATGGCCGCGTGCCCGGGCAGCCATGCCAGCGGTCGCAGGACACCGAATCGATCGTCGCGCTCGTCCCGCAGGGCGTCTTCGATCAGCTGCAGCCCCTGGTACTCCATCCGGGCAGTGGACTCGTCGTCCATCGTGCGCACCGGCGCCAGGACCGGACGGTCCTCCCACAGGTGCAGTCGGCGCAGGTTCGGGTCCGAGTGCCGCACCTTGACCATGATCGATCGGGTCGCGTCCGAGCTGGACAGCTCGACCCGGTAGAGGAAGCAGCGCGCCCGGGTCTCGGCACTGATCAGCCGCACGGCGGAGAGCGGTGTGCCGCAGTCCGGGAACCACGCCTGGCCATCGGCCGCTGTCGCGGCCGCCACGGCGTCGAGCAAACCGTCGGGGGCGGTCATCCTCGGGACCTTACGTTCCGCCGGCCCGTCGTCGGGATCAGCAGCCGGTGGGCTGTCGCACGCGACGTCGGGCCCGGGCAGCCGGACGGCGTCGTGCGGCGGCGGGTCACGGCTCTGCCGGGGACTGCCGCTCTCGTGCTGACGGATCCGTCGGACGGGAGCGGGCGGTCGCGTCACCCACCGGGTAGCGGTAGCGCAGCAGGAGGGGCCAAGTGAGGGCGCGGACGAGCAGCCGCCGTCGCCGGGGCATCCGCGACCTCCACTCGTCGTCGAGGGTGATCCGGATCCGGCCCACGCGGAACCGGTTGGGGTTGCCGGCCACCGTGTGCTGGAGGCCCAGGACGACGCTGTCCTCGTCGACGAAGGGCGCGTTCTCCTCCTCCCCGAGGAAGGCGAGGAGCCGGGAGACGGTGGGCCGGGGGGCAGCCACGAAGTCCTCGTAGCGCAGGAACATCCAGCGCTCGGAGGGAACGCAGCGTCGCAGCACCTCGGCGCTGAGAGCGTTCTCCGACCAGCGCTGCAGGCTGGGCAGCAGTCGCCGGGTGGTCATCGTGTGGACTTGGTCCCCGACCTGGACGGTCTTGTCCCGCCGTTGCCACGAGAAGGCGACCGCGGCCGGGTCGCGCACGATGTGCACCACGTAGTGGTCGACCTCGTCCAGACCCGCGAGGACGGCGGCGTCCTGAGCCCGCTTGGAACTGTCCACGATCACCCGCGCTCCGGTCACGTCGGTGATCGCCCGGATCAGCTGCCCGGTGACGGCGCGCACCCGCTGCAGCGCACTCCAGTCCGGGTCCGCTCTCGTCGCGCCACGGATCACGCGCAACCGGTGCCGGCGAGCCGCCAGCTCGTCCTGCGCCGCGACCACCCCGGCGGGAGTCTCGGTGCTGCCCATCGCGAGCTTCGCGATGACCTGGGACCAGACGGGACACTCGTCCGGCGGCCGTCCGCACCCGCAGGGGCGGCGCTGCAGGATCCCCCGGTGCCAGAGCCACCGCAGTTCCCCGACGTTGCACACGCCGTCGACCTCGCCGAGAACACCGGCGAGCAGGGTGGTCCCACTTCGGCCGGGGCCGACGATCGACAGCACCTTCGTGCGACTCATTGCGGGCAACTTACCGGTTCCTCCGGCGGGGGTGTGTGCAACCATCCCCCAGTCCGACGGAGGAGGAGCTCGCATGTCGACGACGTTGCTGGTCGCGGTGGCTCTGTCGCCGCTCCTGGTCGCGTACGTCGTCGCCTGCATCCGCGACCCGTTGCGCTACGCGATGCCGCCCTACGCGGTCCTCATCCCCTTCAGCTCCCTGATCTCGATCGGGCCCGGGGCGTTCGGGTCGGTGTCGTCGCTGCTGGGGGTCCTCCTCGGGCTCGGACTGCTCGTGCAGCTGGTCACGACGCGTCGCGGGAGCGCCCACATCTCGCTCGCGGTGCCGGTCTGGCTGGCCTTCCTCGCACTGTGCGGGTTCTCGCTGTTCTGGAGCGTGTCGCCGACGGACACCACCGACGGTTTCGCGGTCCTGGCGAGCCTGGTGGTGCTCTTCGTCGCCCTGGTCCTGACCCGGTTCGACCAGACGACGCTGCGGCGCTTCGAGAACGCGATCCTGCTGGGCGGCGTCCTGGTCGTCGGCTACGGCCTCGCGCAACTCCTGTTCCTCGGCGGCCTGCCGACGGGCGAGGCCGGTGGGGCGCGCTTCGGCGAGGACCTGCTGGGCGCCAACAACCAGGCCGCTTCACTCCTCCTCCCCACGGCGATCGCGGCCGGGCGGACCGTGGCGGGAGCGGTCACCGGGCGGCTGGTGTACGGCGCCGTGACGCTGGGGTTGCTGTTCGGCGTCGTCATGACCGGGTCCCGCGGCGGGCTGCTCGCCGTGATCGTCGTCGTCGGGGCGGTCGTGCTGTTCGGTGTCGCGCCGCGTGCCTCGAAGATCGCGCTGATGGCGACCGCCACGGTGCTGCTCACCTTCGTCATCGTGGTGAACCCCGGCGGTATCGGCGAGCGCCAGCTCGGCAAGGAATCGACGTCCGGGCGGTCTGAGATCTGGGCAGTGGGGGTGTACGCCTGCCGCCACTACTGCCTCACCGGGGCGGGGTGGGGCGGGTTCCCGACCGTCTACGCCGAGGAACGGGCGTCGGTCGCGGAGGCCAAGGTCCTCCGGCGGGGAACGGCCTTCGAACCGCACAACGTCTACCTCCTCGCGCTGATCGAGGCCGGTGTGCTGGGCCTCGTCCTGGTCCTCGTCGGGCTGGGGATCGCCGTCGTGACGGCGCTGCGCCTGCCGCCGCTGATGCGGGGCCCGCCCGTGGGCGCCATCCTCGGCACCCTGGTGGGGTCGTTCTTCCTCTCCAACCTCGAGTACAAGTTCTTCTGGGCGGTGCTCATCTACGTCGCTGTCTCGGGATCGGTCGCCGCGGCGGCGCGTGCGGGGAATGTCCCTTGTGCGCCGTCGCAGGACCGCACCCTCGTGGCAGCGGGACAGGACGGTCGTTAGATGCTGGGACGTCCGATGTTCGTCATCGGCACCATGAGGTCGGGGAGCACGCTGTTCCGACTCATACTTGATGCTCACCCGCACATCTCCATCAGCGAGGAGACCGGCTTCATGGGCGCCCTCGCGGCGACCAAGACGATCCCGAACTGGAAGCACGGCGCCGGGTGGTACGAGCGGATCGGGTGGACCGAGGACGAGTTCGACGCCCGTCTCCGCGAGTTCTACTCCGGCCTGTTCGAGCGGCACGCACGAGTCCAGGGCAAGCAGCGATGGGGTGAGAAGACCCCGTTCCACGCCCAGCACATGGCCCAGATGGCGACCGTGTTCCCGGACGCGGTCTTCGTCGGGATCGTGCGCCATCCCGGCGCGGTCGTGCACTCCCTCATGCGCAAGTTCCACTACGCCGTCGAGGACGCCGTGACGTACTGGGACGACACGAACAAGGAGATCCTCCAGCGTGGGCTGGAGCTCGGCGGTGACCGGTTCGCCCTGCTCCGCTACGAGGACCTCGTCGCCGAGCCCGAGGCCACCTTGCGAGAGCTGGTCGACTGGCTGGGCGAGCCCTGGTCGGATGACCTGCTGCGCCACAACGACGTCCAGGCCGCTCGCGGGGCGCCGCGGCTCTCGGCCGGTACCACTCGCACGCGTGACCCCATCATGACCGAGCTCGCCGACCGGTGGGCCGAAGCGCTGCAGGGGGAGGAGCTGGACCTGCTCGTGCAGCGCACGGGGCCGCTGGCCGCCTTCTTCGGCTACGACCCGGAGCGGCCGGGCGCTCCCGGGCCGCTGGTCCTCCCCGACTCGGAGGGCCGGAGCCGGTTGCTCACCGGTGCCGCACTCGCGGACAAGCAGCGCGGATCCCACGCCGTGCCGCTCGATGATCGCGCCGAGGCGGTGATCATGCCGGACATGAACCCGGCCGAGCTCGCCAAGCGCCTCCAGCAGGCCGAAGCCGCCCTCAGGAGGGTCCGATCCCGTCGCGCCGTGCGCTGGAGCGACGCCTTGCGGCGGGCACAGCGCCGTGCTGCCGGGCTGCCCGACGAGCTGCGGGGAGCCGTCGGCAAGGCCGGGCGCGGACCGACGGCACGCGAGCGCGGGTAGTTCGACGCGCTGGCCGATCGGCCGCCGTACCGGGGCGATCCCACCGCCGAATCGAGACAGGAGCGAGAGCTGGGCACCTCTGCACAATCCTCGGAGGATCGGTCGAGAGCCGTCGAGCGGGCGATCCTCGACCGCGTCGCGGAGCATGCCGACGACTGGTTCCCCGGAGCCGGCGCGCGCTCGACGGTGCGACTCCAGCGCCTGGTCCAGCGGCCTCGTGCCGTCCTCTACGGCGTGTACCTCGACGACGGATCGCAACTGCCGCGGGTGCTCGCGAAGGTCCGCCGAGGCTGGCCCGGTGACGACGGCGCCGAGCGAGGAGGCACACGACCGAGACTCGCGTCTGGCTCGCTGCCTCCCTCGGAGTCGACCGCCCTCGAGTACGCCGGACTCAGGGCCATCGAGACCATGTTCGGCGGCGCCGATCCCGGATTCAGCGTCGTCCGTCCGCTGCACCATCTGGTCCATGAGGACACCATCCTCATGGAGTACGTCGACGCCCCGACGCTGCGGGACCGTCTTCTCGCGGAGAGCCGGCTCTCGCCGCAGCATGTGCTGTCCCGCCACCGCAGCACGGAGGAGGCCTGGTGGAAGGCGGGAGCCTGGCTGCACCGGTTCCAGCGGGAGATGCCTCGTCAGGAGCTCCCTGCCCGGCAGCCGACCCGACACGACGTCGTCCACCAGTTCCTGGCCTACGACGAGTTCCTCACGACCCGACTCGGTCGACGCGCTCTCGGCGACGTGGCGCGCAGAGGGGCAGCTCTGGCCGAGCAGTTGCTGCCGGAACGGCTGCCCTCGGCCGTCGGTCACGGCGACTACGCCCCACGCAACATGTTCCTGGACCGAGCGGGCCGCCTGACTGTCTTCGACCCCATGCCACGGTGGGTGGTGCCGCGACATGAGGACCTCAGCCGCCTCCTCGTGGCGATCCGCCTACTCGGTGCTCAGTTGCACACCCGCGGGGCGGCGTACAGCCGAGGCGGACTCGACCGCCGGGAGCGGGCGGTCATCGAGGGCTACCGTGCCGAGGATCGGCTGTGGCTGCCGGAGCTCCGCTGCCATCAGCTGCTCATCACCCTGGACAAGTGGTCGGCGGCGGTCGATAGCGCACCTGCCGGATGGCGGGGGCGCCTGCGCGCGGCTTCGGTCGAGTGGGCGTCCGGGTTCCTGCGCCGGGAGTCACGACGGCTGCTCGAGCTGATCGAGTCGGACTCCGCTCGGACGACGTAGTCACGTCGGACGGTGACCGCCGTTGCTGCCCCGCCGGGTCCGGCCGGGACATGCGCCGGGCAGCGGTTCAGGAGCCCCTCAGCTCTTGTCGGCCAGCATTGCGGCTTCCCGGGGGTCCACGTCCTCGGTCACCTCGACGTGGGGCTTCGGCCTGGCCCGCGACCAGCGGCCCTTCTTGACGAGCAGTAGCCGGGCCTCCGCGCTGCCGCCCAGGTGCTCCACGACTGCGGCCTGCAGGGCAGCGCTGCGGATGCCCTCTCGGAAGACGAGGACGGTCGCGGTCAGTCGCGGTGGCTGGACGAGATCCAGTGGCTCGCTGCTGTCGACGATGGTGATGCGCGCTCGGCCGGTCCCGCGGGCCCCGTTCGAATCGCTAGGGGGTGCGCCGGCAGCGACCTCCAGCTCTGCGACCATCTCCTCGAGCTCGAACGTGCCGATGGAGCGAACGCCGTTCAGCTCCGGCACCGTGGGGCCGATCAGACGGACGTCACGGACGCGCACGAGAACTTTCGCCAGCGCTGCCGTGAGCTGCGCGCGAGCCCTTCTGTCACGGCGCTGACTGACCAGTACCAGCGTTGACGTGGATAGGTGGAGCAGGCGGCGGCACACCGGGACCAGGCCGGGGAACTCCTCGGGCGGCGCGTACACCCCGCGCCGCGTCCGGGGCACCTTCACCGTGCCGAGAACCGGAACCCCAGTTGCCTCCTCGGCATCCTCCGCCGCGATGATCGGCCGGCGGACGATGAGGAACAAGGACACCAGCGTGAGGGCGAGGAAGAGTCCGGCGACCAGTCCGATCGGAATGGCGATCAGGCTGCCGAGCCTGTCCTCCTCGACGGCGGGCGGCGTCGCCGGGCTCTGCAAGGCGAAGAGGCCCGCACCGACTCCCGTGGCGTTGAGCGCCGGGAGGAAGGCCTCGGTGGCGGTGTTGGCCAGATCGGCTGCGATCTGCGGGTCGACGTCGCGACCGACGACCCGGAAGACGATGGAGTCCTGCTCGGCGACCAAGGAGATCCGGTTCGGGACGATGTCATCGAACTCGTCGATGTCGGGAAACCGCGCTGCGACAGCTTCGGCGACCGCCCCGTTGTCGAAGACCGCCTCGCCGTACCGGGGGAGCGCGACGAGGTCCATGTCGAGAACTTGCGCGATGACCAGGGACTCCGCCTCGACGGGGGTCTCGAAGCGCGCCTCCGCGCGCGGCGCCACGACCGCCCCGAGAACGAGGCAAGCGAGGACCAGCCAGCGGTAGCGGCGCAGGCCCCAGCGCAACGCGCCGACGGCGTCGGTACCGGCCGCCCTCATCGACTCCTGCCCATCGCTGTCATGGCCCTGCCCCTGCAGCTCGTCGAATGGTCTTCGCAGCTAATCACGCCCGGAACGCCGGCACCACGAGTTGACCCGCGCATGGAACACGCCGGGCTCACCGCGCGGCCCGCAGCATCTGCTCGACGGGTTCGACCAGCGACTCGATATGCACGGGATACGGATGGCGCAGCAGATGCGCCGGCCGGTCGGAGAGGGTCTGCTCGAGCAGCCGGCGCTCGATCGCGGGCGCCTCTTCCACGACGGCGGCCCGGCGATCCGGGAACAGGAACCGGAACTGGCGGTAGAGCTGGAGGAAAGGGCTGCGTTCGTCCTCGAGTGAGGCCAGCATGCGGGCGGCGACCTGGGTGCCGGGAACCGGTTCGATGCTGACGTCGTCCCGGTCGTGGCTGACGACGAGCACGATGTGATCGAGGCGCCCGCGCAAGGCGATGGCGTCCGCACCGAAGAGGCGGGCCGGTGGAACCTGGACGTACGCCTGACGACGCAGCACCGGTGCGGTCCGCCGCAGCACCGAGGCGGGTAGTCCGGCGAGGGCGCCGGCCAGAGCTGTCGTCGACGACGCGATGGATGGCAGCGCGCCGAGCCGGGCCCTGGTGCTCCAGGGGAGCGTGGCACGCAGAGCAGGCAGCTGCGCCACGTGCCAGTGCCAGAGCCTGATCGGCTCCGGGACGCCGTACATGTTCCCGTCCGGGGTCAGATAGACCCATTCGTCACCGACGTAGTGGGCGCCTCGCGCGGCGAATGCAAGCAACGTCTCCGTCTTCCCGCCCTTCGCCCAGCCCGTGGCGAGCACGCCGGCTCCCCTATAGGTGAACGCGGAGGCGTGCAAGGGCAGGACCCCCTTGGCCAGGGCGGTCAGGTTGATGACGGCGAGCAGGTGCGGCACGGCACCGGCCCGCCGCTCGCACACGATGTCGCAGCGTCCGCCTACGGCATCCACCGGCAGCAGGGTGCGCGCGGCGACCCCGTCCCGTCCTCGGAGCACGAAGAAGTCGTCGCCTGCGGCGGCCGAATCCGGCCAGCCGGCGTAGGTGAGGCGACCCGGATCCGGAAGGCGGTCCACGAGTCTGACCGTGATGTCGGGGTCCCCGGTCAACGGGGCGGTCAGGGGTCCGATCTGGCGGGTGATCGTGTCGACGTCCTGCGCCCGTGGGTCGAGCAAGCGCAGCCCGACGATGCCATGCAGGTCGAAGTCCACGTGAGGTGCGATCACGTCGTCCACGGCTTCTTCGGCAGCCGGCACGGCCCTCACCGCGTCGTCCTGCGGGTAAGCAGCTCCACCGCGCGGGACCAGACGCCGATACCCCAGCCGATGTGCATCGCGAGGAACGCGGCCGGCACGAACGGCCGTGCTCGAGGGTCCTCCAGCGTGCGGGCAGTGGTCACCGAGGCGGCGGTCAGAGCGACGGCGTACGGGGCCACCATGGCCGCGGCCCGACCCGGCCTGCGCACCCCGACCGCAGCGGACGCGACGAGGTATGCGATGAGGAGCGGCGGCCCGAGGTGTCGTGGTTGCAGCGACCGGGGGTGCAGCAGTGCGACGTCCACCTTGCCGCGTCCGTAGCGGCGGTACTGGCGATAGAAGTCGCGCACCGACTCCTTGCTCTGCCAGGCGATCCGCAGCCGCGGATCGAAGAGCAGCCGGGCGCCGCTCCGGCGCAGCCGATAGTCGAACTCGAAGTCCTGGTTGGTCATGAGGCGCTCGTCCCAACCGCCGAGCCGGCGCACCAGCTCGGTGGGATAGGCACCGAACGGGATGTGGTCGACCTCCTGCTCCCTGATGCCGTGGTGGTAGACCGACCCACCGACCCCGAACCGGCTGCCGAGGGCCGCGGCGATGGCCCGACCGGGCGGGGTGGCGGCGCCGCCGTCCTTGCGGCCACCGACCCCACCCCAGCGTCCCTCGCGCAACCGGGCCACCGCCCCGCCCACGTACCCGGCATCGACCATCGAGTGGGCGTCCATCCGCACCAGCCACGGTCCGCGCGCCTGCGCGGTCGCGACGTTCAGGGCGACGGGGGTGATCTGCCGCGGGTTGTGCACCAGCTCGACCCGCGGGTCCTCAGCCATATGCCTCTGCACGACCGCCACCGTGCCGTCGGTCGACCCGCCGTCGGCGACGATGATCTGCAGGTTGCGGTAGTCCTGACCCCGGAGGGCATCGAGCGTCGCCCCGATGGAGCGCTCCTCGTTACGAGCCGGGATGATGACGCTGACCAGGTCCTCCGTCGCCTCCTGTGCGTCGGACACGGCTTCGCCCGGCCCGGGACGTGCCCGGCCGGCGTTCTTCGACAGCGTCACGGGAGCATCTCTTCCTTCGCAGATGGCGGATTCGTGCAGATCATGGGACGAGCAGCCGTAGGACCGGTACGCGGCGGAGCTCGGGAAACGTGTCGCCCAGCTCGATCGCCCGGCGGCTGACGACGAGTACGACGACGGAGGCGACGGCCACGGACGCCAGCCCCAGGACCAGTCCTGGGTCGACCAGCACCTGGAACGCCCACAGCGCGGCGGCAGAGCACAGAATCACCAGGTAGCAGAGTGCGCAACGGCGGTCGATGAACGAGGTGCCCAGGGCGCGTCGCAGCGCCCACTGGTTGACCACGTTCTGCAGGACGAGGGCGCTCAGGTTCGCGATGGCTATGCCGACCGCCGCGTATCGCTGGACGAGCAGCAGGCTGAGAGCAACGTTGAACACCGCCGTGACGGTGTTGACGCCGACGAGGAACCGGATGCGCCCGCAGATCTGGAGGGCATAGGTGTTGAAGCCCAGCACGACGCTGAAGTAGTAGCCCGCGGACAGCAGCGCGAGGACGAGCCCGGAATCGGCGTAGGCCTCTCCGAACAACAGGACGGTGGTGTCCTCCGCCATGGGCCCGGTCAGCCCGAACACCGGGAACGTCAGGACTGCGACGAAGGCGCCGGTCTGCCAGTAGGTCCGGCGGAGACCGTCGATGTCCGACCGCGCGAACAACCGAGCGGCGAGCGGCAGGAACATCGGGACGAAGGCATGGAGGACCGCAGTGTTCAGGCGGGCCGGGTTGAAGACTGCGCGGTAGCCGGCCACCTCGGCGGCCGAGTGGTAGTAGGCGAGGATGAAGACGCCGCCGACGGTCAGCGACAGGGTGAGCAGCTCGCCGGTGATCAACGGCAGGGAGAACGAGAAGACCGCCCGGTACGGCAGGACGACTCGGCGGAGTCGCAGGTGCCGGAGGAGGTCGCGTTCGCGCAGTACCTGGGCGAACAGCGTCACGTTCAGGGCCAGTCCCACGACGCCCGCGGCCACGTAGCCGATGGCGAGGAAGGTCACGGACGAGCCGGTCAGGGCGAGGATCAGCACGACCGCGAGCCGCAGGGACGGCGTGAGCAGGTACTTGCGGAAGAAGATCGCGCGGGGCTTGCTGAAGGCCGCGAAGAGTGAGACGAAGACCTGGTCGAATGCCTCCAGCGGAGCCAGGAAGACCAGGATGAGCACGACCTTCACGGTCGCCGGGTCGCTCACCGCCGAACCGACCAGGGCGTCGGCCAGCATGAAGAGGGCGACGAGCGAGACCGTGCTGGTCAGCAGGATCGTCCCCGCGGCGAGGATCATGCTGCCGAACATCCGATCGTAGTCGCGCTCCTCCTCGTACTTGGCGGTGAACCGGCTGAGCAGCTTGCCCTGACCGAGGGAGAGCAGCAGCCGTCCGGCCGAGGCGATCGCCAGCGCGTAGCCGAAGGCGCCGAAGTCGCTCATCGTCAGCGCACGCACCAGCACGATCTGCGTCGTCGTGGTGAGAAGCAGGGCGAGGATGCGACCCACCACGAGGAGCGTCGATCCCCGGACCTGGGTGCGGCGCATCTCGCCGGTGTCGGCGACGCCTCCGGCTACGCCGGGCGCGTCGTCGGGCGCCGCCGCCATGGGAGGCGGGCCGTCGTCCGGGCGAGGACCCTGGTCGGCCGGCAGGCGACGAGACCCGCTCATCGGACGGCCACCCCGGTGCAGCAGGGCAGGGCGCACCCGCCGGTGAGCGGCTCCGGGGCCCCGATCCGCCGCACGCCGTGCCCGTTCATCACCCCGTCGTCGGCAGGAGTGTCCCGCCGGGCACCGAGGGGGCGATCGACGACGGGCATGGCGCTGACGATCACGCGGTTCCCATCCGGCCGCTACCCAAAGCCGCTCGTCTCCTTCATGAGGCCAGCCCGTTCCCGTGTCGCACGGAGCCGCGACGTTAGCGCTTCGTGTGATGCCGTGGCAGGCCATGTCCTCGGGCACGACGGATCGCTCCGTCTCGACCACGACAGATCCTTCCGCGCTCAGGCCGGCGGCGGGGACGAATCATTCCCACGGCGGACACGGTCGCGGGGGTCCGCGGACCACCGTCCGGGGGCTGCGCCTCCGTCCCGGGGGCACGCCTGGTTCGACGGGCGCCCGGTCCGGTGATCATTCGTCTGGACGGTTGCGGTCGGTAACGCCTACTGTCCCCCGGACACTGACCGTGTCGGACATTGGACCGGTCAGTGCTCTGTCGTTCGAGCCGGACCCCGGTGAGAGCAATTGCCGGGAAGCCATATCAGCGACCGAGGGAAGCGGAACGGTCTGTGACCGACGTACACGTGTGAACGCCGACGGGGATCGAGAGCCGAGGTCACCCCCGCAATGCCGAAGGGGACGCTGAGCATGCAGCTCGCTGGATACGCCTGCATGGGCCGCGCGGCCGGCACGGCTGCCGCTCGGGTCCTTGCATGATCAGCGTTGCGATCATCGGCCCGGACGGCGCAGGCAAGAGCACCATCACCGCGCTGCTCGAGCGTGAACCGATGCCGGCGCCGGTGAAGCGCATCTACATGGGCGTCAATCTCGAGGCGAGCGGCCTGATGCTGCCCACCACCCGGCTGGCACTCGCCGTCAAGAAGGCCCGTGGCCGTCGTCCTGACATGGTGGCTCCTTCGGAGCAGGTCCCGCCGGCGACCGGCAACCCGGTCCGGCGAGTCCTCAAGGGCATCGCTCGGGGGGCCCGGCTGCTGATGTGGCTGGCCGAGGAGTGGTTCCGTCAGACGGTCGCCCAGTACCACCGGAGGCGCGGCTCGATCGTGGTGTTCGACCGCCACTTCTACGCCGACTACTACCACTTCGACATCGCAACGGAAGGCCGTCGATCAGCCACCTCGCGCGTCCACGGCTTCCTTCTGAAGCACGTCTATCCGAAGCCGGACCTCGTGATCTGCCTCGATGCGCCCGGTCAGGTGCTCTTCGACCGCAAGCACGAAGCGAGCGTGGAATGGCTGGAGCGCCGACGTGGGCAGTACCTGCAGTTCGCTCACATGCTTCCGCATTCCGAGGTGGTCGACGCCGACCGCCCGCTGGATGCCGTCGCCAAGGACGTAGCAACCGTCATCACCGAATTCTTCGAGAAGAGGCGCACGTGAAGATCCTCCTCGCCAGCTCGATCGACCCAGCCGCGATTGACGCGCTCGAGCGTGACCACGACGTGGTGCGGGCGTTCAATGCGTCCGAGGAAGAGCTAGCCACGCTCGTAGCCGACCGCGAGGCGGTGATCTTCCGCAGCGGCGTCACGATCTCGGCGCAGGTCCTCGACTCCGCCCCGAACCTGGCCCTGCTGGTGCGGGCCGGATCCGGTCTGGACAACATCGACCTTCCCTACGCCTTCGAGCGCGGCGTCCAGGTCGTGCGGGTACCCGGTTCGTCGGCACAGCCGGTTGCCGAGCTGACCTTCGCGCTGCTGCTCAGCCTGGCCCGGAAGGTCACCTTGGCCGATCGCCTGCTCCGCGAGGGCCACTGGCCGAAGGCCGAGCTGGGCGGGCCGCTCCTGGCCGGCAAGACCATCGGCATCGTCGGGGCGGGTCGCATCGGTAGCCGCGTCGGCGAGATGGGGGCCGCGTGGGGGATGCGCGCCATCGGCTGTGTCGACAATCCACATGCGGGGGTGCAGGCTGCTCTGGCGGATCGGGGCATCAGCCTCACCGACTTCGACACGGTGGTCGCCGAGTCCGACTTCCTGTGCCTGCACGTCCCGCTCGACGAACGCACCCACCACATGATCGGCGCGGACGTCCTGTCGCGCATGAAGGAGCGGTCGTTCCTGGTCAACGTGGCTCGGGGCGGCGTCGTGGACGAGCAGGCCCTGCTCACCGAGCTCAGGGAGGGTGGGCGGGTTCTGGGGGCCGCCTTGGACGTACACGAGCGCGAAGGGGAGGGAGTGCTGTCCCCCCTCGCCGCTCTGCCCAACGTCGTCCTCAGCCCGCACATCGGCGCAATGGCATGGGACTCCCAGCGGCTCATCGGCGAACGGGTCGTCGAGTTGCTCCGCGCGCACGAGCAGGGCTGCCTCGACCAGCAGCTGCACCCGGAGGAGATCGTGGCCGGGACCGCCCCGTGACCCTGGCCGCACCTCGATCACCCGGAACAACCACCAGCGGAAGAAGGATCTGATGCGACTCAATCGTGCTGAGAAGAAGCGCGCCGCGATGCGCGCCGGGCTCGCGGCCGACAAGCCGTACGTGGCGGTGGGGGCACACGATGCCATGAGCTCCCAGCTCATCGAGGCCTACGGCTTCGACGCGGTGTGGGTGAGCGGCTTCGGCGTCGCCACGATGACCCATGCACTGCCGGACCTGAACCTGACGACCATGACGGAGACTCTGGCGGCAGCCGTCCGTATCGACGGCGCGACCGACCTGCCGGTCCTAGCCGACTGCGACAACGGATTCGGCGGCCTGACCAACGTCGTGCGCACCGTCGTCGAGTTCGAGCGGAGCGGTATCGCCGGCATCTGCATCGAGGACAACCTCTTCCCCAAGAGGAACAGCCTCTACACCGGGGACTCCAGGCGAGAGCTCATCCCCGCCGATGAGCAGGCGCGCCGGATCCGGGCGGGCAAGCAGGCGCAGGAGACCGACTCGTTCGTCCTGGTCGCCCGTGTGGAGGCGCTGATCGCCGGTCATGGCATCGAGGCGGCATGCGAACGGGCCGACGCCTACGTCGAGGCCGGCGCCGATGCCATCCTGATCCACTCGAAGGACAAGTCGCTGCGCGAGATCGAAGGGTTCCTCGGTACCTGGGGAGGTCTGGGCAAGACCCCGCTGGTGGCCGTGCCGACGCTCTTCCCCGACTACACCGACCAGGAGCTCCACGAGAAGGGCTTCCAGATGGTTATCCTCGCCAACCACCCGATGCGGGCAGCTGTCCAGGCCATGGAGGACACGCTGGGCATCCTCCGGTCCGAGCGCAAGGCTGCCGCGGTCGATCCGCACATCGCGGCGGTCGACCACATCTTCGAGCTCGTCAAGACCAAGGAGACGATCGCGCTCGAGGAGTCCGGAGGTTGATCTCCGGTTCGGTCACGGGGACGGTGGCGCGCGAGGTGACCGGGCCGACAGCCGTCGTCATCGGTCTGGACACGATCACCGGTCTGCAGACCGCACGCATCCTGGCGGCGCGAGGTGTGCCGGTCGTCGGGCTGACCAACGACCGGCGGCACTACGCGTCGAGGACCCGCGCGTGCCGGCAGATCGTCCAGGCCGATCTCGGCAGCGAGAACCTCATCGATTCGCTCCTGCGCCTGGGGCCCCAGCTCGACGGGCGGGCGGCGCTCATCCCGTGCACGGATCTGACGGTCCTGATGATCTCGAGCCATCGTGACCGGCTCATTCCCTGGTTCCACATCGCACTACCCGACCACGCCGTGGTCGAGATGCTCATGGACAAGGTCGCCTTCCTGCGCCATGCGCAGGAGAACGGCTTGCCCGTTCCGGCCACTGTGATCATCGAGAACCGCGGCGACGCCGAGCACGCGGCACGGACCTTGAGCTACCCGGCGGTGCTCAAGCCGCCGATGAAGTCCGCGGCCTGGCAGTCGCAGACGAAGGAAAGGGCGTTCCAGCTGGCCAACGGCGAAGAACTGCTCGCTGTCTACGACCGGGTGGCCCCGTGGTCGGAGCGGTTCATCGCCCAGGAGTGGATCGACGGCGGAGTGGACGCCCTCTTCTCATGCAACGTCTACTTCGACCAGGCCTCGCGCCCTCGCGCCACCTTCGTCGCGCGGAAGCTGCGTCAATGGCCGCCGCACACCGGGACCAGCAGCCTCGGTGAGGAGTGCCGGAACGACGTCGTCCTCGACGAGACGGTGCGCCTGTTCGCCGGGCTCGGCTACCGGGGCCTCGGGTACGTCGAGATGAAGCGGGACGCGCGAACTGGCCGGCACCTGATCGTCGAGCCGAACATCGGCCGGCCGACGGGCCGTTCGGCCATCGCGGAGGGCGGTGGCGTCGAACTGCTCTACACCGCCTACTGCGACATGGTCGGGTTGCCGCTGCCGTCGGCCAGGGAGCAGCGATACGGGGGGGCGAAGTGGATCGACGATCGCCGGGACATGCAGTCGGCTCTCTACTTCCTCAGACGCGGTGAGCTGACGCCGGGGGAGTGGCTCCGCTCCGTGCGCGGGCCGAAGACACACGCCGTGCTCTCGCGGTCGGATCCGGCACCGTTCCTCCACGAATTGCTGCAGTCGACGCGCAAGGCGCTGGGCAGGCTCACGATGCTGTCCGGGGGGCGGGTCCGGGAGCGCCGAACGGCTCTCCGGGCGCGACGGTCCGGCTGAGGGCGGCGGATTCCTCAGCGCCTCGAACGTCGGATGAACAGGATCGCCAGGGTCAGCAGCAGGCCGCCGCTGACGACGATGACCGCGACGAGCCAGAGCCCTGGGCCGGAGGAGGCCGGGGGTTCCGGGTCAGGGGCAGGAGCGCTGTCCGTCCGGCTCTCCGGCACGGGAGCCCCTTCATTCTGCGCCCACCAGTCGGCGAAGCCGAAGTTCGTCGACGTCGCCTGCGGTGCGTTCCCCGGGAAGTCGACGCCGTAGGCAGCCTCGATGACCGGAATCTGCCAGCGGAAGCCGTCGTAGGGTGGCTGGTCGTTCGCGTACTTCCACTCCATCTGCCGCAGCGCTGCCTGATCACCCCACGCCCACGCGTCTTCCCCCTGCTGCGCCAGCATCCAGAACGTCAATGTCATGCCGTCGGTGGCGCCATGGATGTAGTTGGTCTCGCAGGGCGGCCATGAGTACTCGCCACAGCGTTCCTGGTCTTCGGGAAGGACTCCGTCGATGCTGTTGCCGTCACGGGCGCACCCGGCGGCGTTGATGCCCGCGGGACGATCGGGATCGCACTGCCAGTCGGTGCCCGTCCACCTCCGGGTCTCGTGCGAGTAGTCGGGGTCACCGGTGGCCCACCCGTACCAGATGTCGCGCGCGGCCTCGAGTTCCTCCTCATCGCCCAGGTACAGCGCCGCGGCGACCCGTGTCGCCCCGGCGTGCGTGCCGTAGTTGTTGGGCTTCCTGTTGTGGTTCGAGACGACCGACCCGCCACCTCCACCGCCCTCGTAGTCGAAGCGGATCTCGTCGGCCAGCCACGTCCGGAATCGGGCGTCCAGCTCGGGGTCGAACGACGCCAGGTCGATCAGGTCGGCGCTGATGATGTAGGTCTGCAGCTGGCGCAGCGTAGCCAGCAGGTCGCCGTCGTTGCGGGGCTCGGTCATGATCCGCTCGACGTTGTCGCGGACGAAGGTTTTGTACGCCGCGTTGTCCAGGCGGGCTCCCGCGAGGGCGTGGGCCAGCACGTCCTTGTTCGCGTCGTCCCGCTCGCCGAGGATGTAGGACCCGCCGTAGGGGTCCTCGACTCGCGCCATGATGGCGTCCCAGCCGGGTCCGGACGTCGGCAGCTCCATCAACTCGGCCTGCGACAGCAGGATGCCCTCGCCCCCGGATGGAGGTGCTTCGGCACCGCCGTCGTCCGGGCTCGGCTGCACCCGCTCGACCGCGACGCCGATGCCATGGACCGCAACGCCGTCGTTCCCGCTGTGCTGGGGATCGGTCTCGTCAGCGGTGATGATGTGGCTCGCCGCGGCGGGAATGACGACGGGACCCGAGGCGTCGATGGAACCGGCCATGGGAAGGGCGACGGCGGGCGCGACGACGAGGGCCGCACAGAGCCGCCGGACCCGAGCTGTCAGGAGACGATCTCCGCTCCCGGGAAGGAGTCCGCGGCGGCGGTCAGCCAATGGTTCCGCTCACGGGTCCGTCGTTACTCGGGCGCGCGTCCGCCGTGCGGCTCGGCGCGGCGTCGTACGACAGCATCGCTGGACCTCCGGGATCGCGTCGGTGCGTCGAAGCCCTCGGCCGCCGAGAGCTGATCGGCGGTCTCGCAGCGCCAGCCACGGTAACGCACACCCCTGGGCGGAGGGGTTGTCCTGGTTCTCGCCGGGCATGGAGAGCCGCCTGGTGAGGCACCGCGACAGCGATGGTGCCGGGATCGTCGCCAGGCAACCGGCACGCGCCCATGCCAAGCCCCCGACGCGATCCGCCGGTCACACCGCGAGGGTGTGACCGGCGGATGGTCCTATGCGCCGGGGTTGGTCACTGGGCCCACCAGTCGGCGAAGCCGAAGTTTGTCGACGTCGCATCGGCGGTGTTTCCGGCGAAGTCGACGCCGTAGGCGGCCTCGATGACGGGGATCTGCCAGCGGAATCCGCTGTAGGGAGCCTGCCCGTTCGCGTACTTCCACTGCATCTGCCGCAGCGCGGCGTGGTCGCCCCACGCCCACGGGTCCTCGCCCTGCCGGGCAAGCATCCAGAAGGCAAGGGTCATGCCGTCGGTGGCGCCGTGGATGTAGTTGGTCTCGCACGGGGTCCGGGAGAACTCGCCGCAGCGCACCTGATCCTCGGGGATGACCCCGTCGAGGCTCTGGCCGTCCCGGGCGCAGCCGGCACCGTTGATGCCCGCGGGACGGTTCGGGTCGCACTGCCAGCTGGTGCCCGTCCACTTCCTGGTCGTGTGGGAGTAAGCGGGATCCCCGGTGGCCCATCCGTACCAGACGTCCCGGGCGGCCTGCAGCTCGGCGTCGTCACCGAGGTAGATGGCTGCGGCGACACGCGTGGCGCCGGCGTGCGTGCCGTAGTTGTTCGGCTTCTTGTCGTGATTGGAGATGACCGACCCGCCACCGCCGCCCCCGCTGTAGCTGAAACGGACCTCCGCGGCCAGCCAGGTGCGGAACCGTGCGTCGAGCGCCGGGTCGAACGAGGCAAGGTCGATCAGGTCGGCGCTGACGACATACGTCTGCAGCTGGCGCAACGTGGCCAGCAGGTCGCCGTCGTTGCGCGGCGCGGTCAT
Organism: Blastococcus colisei; assembly: GCF_006717095.1. Classification (NCBI taxonomy): domain Bacteria; kingdom Bacillati; phylum Actinomycetota; class Actinomycetes; order Geodermatophilales; family Geodermatophilaceae; genus Blastococcus; species Blastococcus colisei. The sequence continues at coordinate 629,699 of NZ_VFQE01000002.1, read as the reverse complement.
GATCCGCTCGACCTTGTCGCGGACGAAGCCCTTGTAGGCATCGTTGTCCAGGCGGGCGCCGGCGAGGGCGTGGGCCAGCACGTCCTTGTTCGCGTCCTCCCGCGTCCCGAGGGTGTAGGAGCCGCCGTACGGCTTTGCGACCCGTGCCATGATCGCGTCCCAGCCGGGGCCGGACGTCGGCAGCGCCATCAACTCGGCCGGGGACAGCAGGATGCCCTCGCTGCTGGAGGAGCCGGTCCTGGCGAGGCCGGTCCTGGCGGAGCCTGCCGTCGCGGGGGCGGACCCGACGCTGTCCGCACCCTGTTCGGCGGTCGGTGCCGGACCTCTGGTCGGGTCCGCGCTGCCCGTCTTCCGTGCCCCACCGGCGGTGCTCGGCGCCGTAGCGGTGGTACTCCGCGCCGTCTCACGCGCGTCGTCGGCGCGACGGCTGCTCGACGTCGCAGCGCTGCTCGACACCCGCTGTCCGGCGGCCTTCCGGGCGGTTCCGCGGGCCTCGACCGGGGTGGCCTTCACCGCGCGGCCGCGGAGCGAATCGGTGGTCGACTTGGAGAACCACTCCGCCCACCACCACGTCCTGAAGTGCGAGGCGGACTCGAGGCCACCCTGCGTCACGGCGTCCCGCCCGCCGAGAAGCCCAGGCGGAGCCAGCACGACGGCCAGCGCCAAGCAGGCGAGCATGGCGGTCAGAGGGACGCGATAGTGACGCTTCGGGGCGGGGCGACCAGCGGCGCGGGAGGAGTGACGGGGGCGATGGGAACGGTGGCGCACGAGGACCTCACGGAGTTTCATCACAGATTGTTATCGGATGAAGACTACGTGCTTGTAATACGACAGGGGGAAGTCAAAGTGACGCATGTCATAAATCCGATACTGCGTTCGCCTTGAGCGGGCGCGAGGAGCGGCTCGGGTGCCGATGAGTCCGGGTTGTCCGCTCCCGTGACCATGTGCCGACAGATCGGGTTGACGGGCATGTGCGCGAAGGCGCAGGTCCGGCTCGTGTCGTCCCACGTGCTGACTCGGCCGCTGAACCCAGCCGAGCAACGCGGCCCGCGCGCTCAGCTGTAGGGGGCGAGCGCGTTGTCGACGGCGCGGCGACCGATCTCGCCGGTGAACCCGGGGCGGGGCGCCTGCTCCGGCTCCTTCAGTCAGGCTAGGTAAGAAGCGCGCGACCGGTAGAGATGCTCACGGTCGGTTACAGTCCAGCTACGGTGGCTTGGTCGGTGTCGAACTCGCGGTGCACCCTGCCCGCCCTGTGGCCCTCCGGGTCGCCGCACGGTCCCCGGACCGTCCATGGAGCGAGGTCGTCGCTGCCGGAATCGCTCCGTTCGGCGGTCCGGATCATGCCTGCGATCAGAAGCCCAACGACGCCCGAGGTCACCAGCCAGCCGGTGAGGAGGATCCCCGTCGCGCTCATGGTCGAGTAGTAGCGGCGGAGGCTGAATGAGCGGTTAACGCGCGGGTGCAGGAGGGTGCACCTTCGACGTCGCTTCGTCCTGACGATGCGGTGGCGCTGTACTGGTGCGGGCCGGCTCTGCGTCGACGCACGGACCAGGACGGTCCTCCTGTCGCTCTCGCGCGCCCCGCCTGCCGGTCGCCTGCATCGAGCTCGAGTGGGATCGTCGCCATCCGGGCACGCCGTCCACGACCATGATCACCACGCATCGGTGGCCGGATCCACTCAGCGGACAGCCCCGACTTCATGTTGATCGTGGAACGCCTGTCGGTCGGGTCAGGGCCGCGTATGCGCCAGCAACTCTTCGACGGTCCGGGTGTTGATCACGCGCTCGACCGGCACCCCGCACTCGATGGCCCGCTCGCAGCCGTTGCCCTGCCAGTCGAGCTGACCCGGGGCGTGCGCATCGGTGTCGATGGCGAACTCGCAGCCGAGCTCGTTGGCCAGCGAGAGCAGCCGGCGCGGCGGGTCGAGCCGCTCGGGGCGGGAGTTGATCTCCACGGCGGTGCCGAACTCGACGCAGGCGCTGAACACGGCCTCGGCGTCGAACTGGCTCTCCGGCCGGGGCTTCTGGGTGCCGTTGCGCTGCCGGCGGCCGATGACCAGCCGGCCGGTGCAGTGGCCCAGGACGTCGGTGTGCGGGTTGGCGACGGCGGTCAGCATCCGCGCCGTCATGGCCTTCGCGTCGGCCCGCAGGTCGGAGTGCACGCTGGCGACGACGACGTCGAGCCGGTCGAGCAGCTCGTCGGACTGGTCGAGGCTGCCGTCGACGTTGATGTCGCACTCGATGCCGGTGAGGATCCGGAACGGCGCGAGCTCCTCGTTGAGCTCGGCGACGACGTCGAGCTGCTTCTCCAGCCGCGCCGCGGTGAGCCCGTTGGCAACCGTCAGCCGGGGGGAGTGGTCGGTGAGCGCCATGTACTCGTGGCCCAGCGCGATCGCGGCCTCGGCCATCTCGCGGATCGGGCTGCCGCCGTCGGACCAGTCGGAGTGCAGGTGGAGGTCGCCGCGCAGGGCGGCCCGGAAGTCGGCGACGTCGTCGGCCATCGGGACCAGCTCGGCGTACTGCTGCTCGAGTGCCGTCAGGTAGTCGGGGACCTGGCCCTTGTGCGCCTGCACGACGACCGCCGCCGTCTTCGGCCCGACGCCCTTGAGGTCCTTGAGCGTGTTCGTGGCGATCTTGAGGTCGAGCTGCTCGTCGGTCAGCCCGTCGACCACGGCGGCGGCCGTGCGGAAGGCCTGGACCCGGTAGCTGGGCTCGCGGGCGCGCTCCAGGAGGAAGGCGATTCTCCGGAGCGCGTCCGCGGGCGGCAGGGGTGTGCTCAGCGCGACCCCCTCAGCGCTTGGCCTTCTTGGCGCGCTTCTGGGCCTGCTTCTGCGCCTTGGCGGCGCGCTTCTGGGCCTTCTCGAAGCTCTTCTCGGTGCTGTTCGCGGCCTTCTCGGCGGCACGACGGGCGCGGTAGCCGACCGACGGCCTGCCCTCGGTGTCGACGGCGGCCAGCAGCAGGCCGCCGAGCAGGCCGGTGTTCTTGAGGAAGTTCGAGATCTGGCCGAACTGCTCGGTCGGGTCGTCGTGCTCCCAGAACCGGTGCCCGGCCAGCGTGGTCGGCACGATGGAGACCGAGAGCACGAGCGCGGTCAGCCGCGGCAGCTTGCCGAGCGCGAAGAGCGAACCGGCGACCACCTTGACGGCAGCGTCGGCCTGCACCCACTGCTGGACGTCGCGAGGCACCTGGACCGGCAACTGCTTGTCGGCCGTCTCGGCGATCTTCTCTACGACCGGGGTGGCTCCTGCGACGCGGTCCTCCGGCTTGCGCAGGGTGCTGACGCCCCCGAAGACGAACGGGGCGGCGAGCAAGGGCCGGGCGATCCGGCGAACCAGCATGGTGTCCTCTTTCCCTCGGTACCTGGCGTGCGGCGAGGCGTGCACTGCCCACAAGATCGCTGGGGCAATCCCTGGACTGACCGTAGCGATCTTCACCGGCGGCCGCCCGGTCAGTGATCGCCGTCCGGTGTCAGCGGGGCGTCCTCCCCGATCTCACCGTGAGCAGCAGCAGGGCGAGGACGGCCACGACCCAGCCGCCGACCACGAGGAGGTCGCCGGAGTGCAGGCCGTGGGTCCTCGTCACCTCCACGACGACCGGGCTCTCGGTCTCGTACTCCGCCCCGACCAGCAGGAGTGCGAAGGCGGACAGGACCGCTCCCGTCACCAGGGCGCACGACCAGCGGAGCACGTCCGGACGCTAGCGCGTTCGCCCGGCCGCCGGCCCTGCGGCATCTTCCCGTCCGGGGAGACGGCCACGCCCGTCAGGCGAGGGAACGAGCCAGGACCGGGTCCACGTGGTCGCCGGAAACGGGCTCACGGAGGAACCGGTGGTGGGGTCGCCGGGTCTGGCCGGACAGCCATTCGACGAGATGGTCGCCGGCGACGTAGGTGATGCCTCCGCTCAGCGCGAGGCGCTCGGGGAACGTCCCCCAGATCACGACGACGGCCCGCGGAGCGGGGAGGCGGCTGCCTGCTGCGGAGGCGGTACGGCCGAGGGCCGCGGCGGCAGGAGCCAATGAGCAGTGTTGTCCCCGGGCGGTCCAGGCCGCTTCGGGGCGCCGGTCGGGAGTGATCGTGGCTCCCTTGTGGTCGACCGTGACCACGCCATGCCATGCCCTGCTGTTCAGGAGGTAGCCGCCGGTGGGGCCGCTGGCGAGGTGATCGGCATGGCCGCCGTCCGGCAGCCGGATGTGCCGGGCGACCTGCCACGCCTCGCGGTCGAGCGACTGGAGGGCCAGCCCTGTGCGGCGCCGTCCTTCCGTCGTCGCTGCCCAGTCATGGATCTGTGCCGCGGCCGCGGAAACGAGCCGGAGCCAGTCGATGGGCTTCGTTCCGCGTGCGAGACGAACGGTGGCGGTCGTGGCGGTCCCCAGCGTCATCACGTGGCCCATCTCGATCGGGCAGTTGCTCGGACGTCGGAAGCTATGGGCACGGCCGCCCCGAGGACATGGGTTCGCGCCGCTACGTTCCGTGACACCCGTGGTTGCGTCGTCGATGATCAGCCCACCTGATCGAGCCTGTCGCACAAAGCGCGCCTGATTGATGATCATCCTGGGCGGCGGGAGACTGGGGTATGCCGCAGAACTTCATCCGCGGGGATGTCGATCAGGGGTTCCTGCTGCCGCCGGATGTGCGGGATTGGCTGCCCGACGGGGAGCTGGCCTGGACGGTCAAGGATGCGGTGGACTCGTTCGACCTGTCGGGGTTCAAGCGCTCGTATCGGGCCAACGGGCAGGGCGCGGCGGCGTTCGACCCGGCGCTGATGGTGGCGGTGCTGCTGTACGCGCACGCGGTCGGGGTGCGCTCGTCGCGGGCGATCGAGCGGCACTGTGTCCGCGATGTGGCGTTCCGGGTGCTGGCCGGCAATCGGGTGCCCGATCACGCCACGATCGCCCGGTTCGTCACGCGTCACCGCCAGCCGCTGCAGGAGCTGTTCGCGCAGGTGCTGCGGGTGTGTCACGAGGCCGGGATGGTGCGGCTGGGCGTGATCGCGGTGGACGGGACGAAGATCGCCGCGAACGCCTCCTGGTCGAAGAACCACACCTCGGCGTCGCTGGCCCACCAGGTCGCCGAGGAGCAGGCCCGCTACGACCAGCTGGCCGCCGAGCTGCTCGACGAACAGACGCGCATCGACGCGGCCGAGGACGCCGAACACGGCGACGACCGCGGGGATGAGCTGCCACCGCCGCTGCGCCGGCGGGCCGAGCGGTTGGCTCGACTGAAGGAGGCCAAGCAGCGCCTGGACGACGAGCAGGCCGCGGCCGTGGCCGAGCAGGAGGTGAGGAAGGCCGAGTGGCAGCGCCGCAAGGACGCCGGCACCCGCCGCGGCGCCCAACCGGGCGAGCATCCACCGGGCCGCAATCCGGACAAGGACAAGCCGCCGCGGGCCAACGCCACCGATCCGGACTCGCGGACGATGCGGGGCGGGCGGGGGCTGGTGCAGGGCTACAACGCCCAGGCCGCGGTCACCGAAGACCAGCTCATCGTCGGCCAGACGCTGACCCAGGCGGCCACCGACGCCCATCAGCTGTTTCCCGTCCTCGATGACGCCGCCGAGCAGCTGAACCAGGCCGGCATCGAGGAGACGCCCGACACCTGGGTCGCCGACGCCGGCTACGCCAACGAGGAGACCTTCACCGAGGCCGAGACCCGCGGCCTGCGCCTGCTGGCCCCGATGATCAGCGACGAACGCCGCGCCGCCGGCGAGGACCCCGCCGGGGACAAACCGCTGACCTCCCGCCCGGCCACCGCCCGCGCCCAGGACAGGCTGCGCACCCCCGAAGGCACGGAGAAATACGCCCTCCGAGGACGCACGGTCGAACCGGTCTTCGGCCAGATCAAAGACCGGCAGGGACTACGCCAGCTCCTCCGCCGCGGCCTGCAGAACGCCAAGACCGAGTGGTCGCTGGCCTGCACCGTGCACAACCTGCGCAAGATCCACGCCCACCGGCTGGCCACCGCCTGATCCGGGGGCGGCCGGCACCGCCGACAGCGCTGACCGGGCCACTATCCCCGCTCCCGACCACCATCAACCGGCGCCCGCCCCCCGACTCACAGCGCAACATCACCCAGCGATGCACCGCGGCGGCTCATCCGCCACCGTTCGCGCGACAGGCTCGATCGTTTGTGGTCCTCCCTCACCACCGGTGATCCTGCTGGCCAATTCGTCAGGCGGCCAGGGCGAGGTCGAGGCGGGTCAGGTGGCTGGTGCGGGTTCGGTCCAGAGGGTGTCCGTTCCAGTAGGCGCTCAGGCGGATCAGATTGAGCGCGACGGCGGAGAACACGTGTTGCAGCCTGGTTTTGGGCAGGCCGCGGTAGCGGGCGTAGCGCAGGTTGGTGACCGCCAGGCCTTGACCGATGGTGCCCTCGATGCCGGCTCGGGCGGCGTAGCGGGTTCGCCAGTCGAAGGTGCTCTGTTCGGCTCGGGCGGCCTGCTGGGCCTGGTAGACCTCGCGGGGTGGCACGGCGAGCTGGCGGCCGATCCCGTGGGACAGCGTCGAACGGGTGCACTGCTGTCGGACCGGGCAGGGGCGGCAGGTGTCGGCGGTGAATCCAATCTTGATCTTTTCGGTGCCGCGCTGGGCGCGGGTCGGGGTCCACCAGGTGCTGGTCTGACCCTGGGGGCAGCGGGCCTGCCGGGCGTCGAAGTCGAGGGTGAACGCGGTTCGGTCGTAGCCGGTCCCGTCGCGGGCCTGCCGGGACTGGTCGGCGCGCAGCGGACTGACCAGCGTGACGTCCCACCGGCGGGCGGTCTGGAGCACTGCTGCGACCGAGGGATAACCGGAATCGAGCAGATGCTCGCCGGGCAGCAGAGTCCGCTGCGCGAGCGTGGCATGGATCGGCTCGACCATCGCCGAGTCCGGCACCGACGCGTCGGTGGTGGTCACCGAGACGATGAGGTTCGGCCGCTGCCCGACCGTCTCCTCGGGCGGGTGCTGGGCCGGGTGCTGGGCTGGCGGGTCGCAGGTCTCGGTCAGGTGCACCTTGTAGCCGTTCCAGATCAGGTCTGCGCCCTTGGCCGCCCATCGGGCGTCAGGGTCATACGGCGAGCTGATCCGCACTCTGCCCGGCGGGAGACCGTCGGCCGCCTCCCGCATCCTGATCACCTCCCGCCCGCTGGTGTCGGTGCCGAGCACATAGTTCTGCACCAGCACCCGGCGCAGCACATCCACGGCGGGCAGCTCGCGCAGCCAGCCCGGTGCCTGCTCGGCGTACACCGCGCGCAGCAGCCTCAGCGCATCCCGGCCGAAGTCGCCGGCCAGGTCGGCCCGCTTGGCCTTGGAGGCCGGCAGCCGCCAGCTGTCGACCCGGGCGCCGTAGCGGTGCGCCCAGTCGGCGACGTCCACGACGCCGGCCAACCAGCCCGGTGCCGCCGCCGCCAGCGCCTCGACGGCCGCGCGCACGCTCTCCCCGGCCAGCTCCAGCCGGTTGAGGTCGCGCACCGCCGAGATCACGTGCGTGGAGTCGGTGCGCTGACGCCCGCGGGGGGTCACCAGCCCCTCGGCCTTCAACACCTCCAGCAGCAACTCCAACACGCGCTGCTCCAGGTTGTGCGCGAGCACCCGGGCTCGGAACTCCGCCAGCACCGAGGCGTCGAACCCCTCCTCATCCAGCCCCAGCCCCAACGCGTACTTCCACGAGATCTTGTCCCGCACCGCCTCGGCGGCCTGCCGATCGGTCAGGTTCTCAGCCATCTGCAACACCGTGATCAGCGCCAGCCGACCCGGTGACCACCCCGGCCGGCCGCGCACGCCGAACGCCTCGGTGAACTCTCGGTCCGGGAACAACTCACCGAGCCGATCCCGAATCGTCACCGGCAACGGCGACTCCCGCCGCCGATAGGCCGCTCGCACCGCGGCGGCCACCTCCGGTGCCGGCTCCGGCCATGACTGCGGCTGCACACACATCAGCACCACCCCACGGCCGGGAGAACGGGGGAAGACCGGCCGCCGGACCATCAAACCCCGGCCACCTGGCAACACAACACGCCAACCAAGATCACTAGGCCGCGCTGAATTGGCCAGCAGGATCACCGGTCGTGAGGGAGGACCCCTGTCGATCAGGAGACCTGATCAACATGGGGCGCGGGTCAGGACTTCTGGCGGGCGCGGTAGGCGGCGACGGTCGAGCGGCTCGCGCACGTGTTGGAGCAGTAGCGGCGGCTGGCGTTGCGCGAGGTGTCGACGTAGACGTCGTCGCAGTTCTCAGCCGAGCAGACCCCGAGCCGCTGCCAGCCGTGCTGGGCCACGACCTGCGCCAGCCCCATCGCGACGGTCGTCGTCAGCTGCTCGAGCACCGGGGCGTCGGGCCGCGCGTAGTGCAGGTGCAGCTCGCCGTCGTGGTCGGTGGCGTAGGGGCGCGGCCGGACCAGCGCCAGCAGTTCGTTGAGCCGGGTGAGGACGTCGTCCTGCGTCTGCGCCAGCGCGACGGCGCGCACCAGGTCCGCGGTCGCCCCGGCCTTGTGCGTCTCGCCGGGGGAGAGCTCGAGCGGTGTTCCCGGCGTGAACCACTCGTCGTGGGAGCCCAGGAAGGCGCGCGCCCACTCCGGATCGGTGCGGTCGGTGTTGGCCAGTTCGATGGCCAGCTCGACGGCGGTCGACCCGTAGGTGTCGTAATCCATGTGACTCCCTACCGATGGGTGATAGCCTCCGGACTGCGTAGGTGGTCAACTGTCTTTGACCGCCTACAGATTCCCTTCCCTGCAGTCCGAAACGAGTTCGACGTGCGTGCCTACCTGTCCGTGTGGCGGTTTCCCTCCGCCCCGGTCCTCCTCCTCGCCGGCTTCACCGGACGCCTGCCGTCCGCCATGGTGCCGCTCGCGCTCCTGCTGATGGTGCAACAGCAGACCGGTTCCTACGCGGTCGCCGGGCTTGCCGCAGCCACATTGGGGATCGCGTCGGCGGTCATGGCCCCGGTTCTCGGCCGGCTGGCCGACCGCAGGGGACCCCGCCCCATCCTCTTCGCCCAGGCCGGCGCCTACCCGCTGCTGCTGGGGTTGCTCGTCGCCGTCGTCCTGGGAGGCGCGTCGGACGCCGTCGTGATCGCCGCCTCCGGGCTGGCCGGGATGACGACGCCGCTGGTGTCCGGCACCGTCCGTGCGCTGTGGTCGCGGGTCGACGTCCGCATCCGCTCCACGGCCTACGCCCTGGATGCGACCGCCACCGAGCTGGTATTCGTCGTCGGGCCGTCGCTGGTGGCCGGGCTCGCGGTGTTCGTGTCGCCGGCCGCCGCCGTGGCCCTGGCCGGCGTTCTCGGCGTCGCCGGCGCCCTCGGCATTGCGACGTCGGCGGCGACCCGCGCCTACGTTCCGGTCGTCGGGGCCCGTGCGGGCGTGTTCTCCACGGTGCTCACCCCGGGGATGCCGCGCCTGCTGCTCAGCGGGGCCGCGCTGATGCTGGGCTTCGGTGCGCTCGAGGTCGCCATCCCGGCGTTCGCCGATTCCACCGGCTCGCCGGGGTTCTCCGGCCTGCTGCTGGCGCTGTGGGCGCTGGGCTCGGTGATCGGCGGGCTCTGGTTCGGCGCCCGCGTGCTCAGCACGTCGCTGCCGCGGCAGTACCGCCTGCTGCTGCTCGGCGTGACGATCGGGCTCGCGCCGCTGGCCTGGATCTCCAGCCCCTGGGCCCTCGGCGTGCTGCTGTTCCTGGGCGGGACGGCGATCGCGCCGACGCTCACCGTGCAGAACACGCTGGTCGGCTCGATGGCTCCGGTGCACGCCACCACGGAGGCCTTCACCTGGCTGTCGACGATCACCGTCGGCGCCTCGGCCATCGGCGCCGCCCTGGGCGGTGCACTCATCGAGAGCGCGGCCGGGGTGCCCGGCAGCCTGGTGCTCGCCACCCTCGGCGCGGCGCTCGCCGTCGTCGTCACGCTGGTGCCCGGCCGCCGCCCGTCACTGGATGTCGGCGTCGGCCGGGAATCCGTCCCCGCCTGACCGCACACCCGCGCCCAGGCATAGGAACCTTTACCTACGTTCTGACGCGCCAGACATAGGTAAAGGTTCCTATGCCTGGGCGAGCGGGGCGGCGAGGGACGGCGGGGGACGGCGCAGGTGGGCGACGACGGTGCACCCGGGCTCGGAGGGGGCTCCGGGGCGCTGGTAGTCTCTCTCCTCGGTGGTTACGAGGGAACTCGGACCCTGGGAGGCTTCGCCTAGTCCGGTCTATGGCGCCGCACTGCTAATGCGGTTTGGGTTAATCCCCATCCCGGGTTCAAATCCCGGAGCCTCCGCGCACGACAACTGAACACCGGCACCCGTAGCTCAACGGATAGAGCATCTGACTACGGATCAGAAGGTTAGGGGTTCGAATCCCTTCGGGTGCACGTCTGGTTGAGACACCGAGCGGCCCCGCACTTCGACGGAAGTGCGGGGCCGCTTCGTCATCCGGCCCCGCTCACCGCAGAGGGCGAGGGTCGTCACCCGCCCGGGGCGGAACTTTGCGACGGCATGACGGCTCAAGCGGGGACGGCGTCCCGGACTTTGCCGTTCCATGACGGCCCGCTGGATCGTGCACGAGCCGGCCGTTCCAGGGGCAGGGGAGGGGAGCCCGGCCGACCGGTGTGCGGGCATCGTCGCGTCGTCGAAGGAGTCGTGTGCCGCCCCGTCCCCCCGCTGATGGCCTGCCTCTGCCCGGGGTCGAGAGCGGCGCGGCGCCGACCCGCCGCCGCCCGGGCGCTGTGGTCCGGCTCGGGCTGGCCGTGCTGGCGGCGGGTGCGCTGGTCGCGGGCCTCGCGATGCCCGTGCTGGGCGGCGTCGCCACGGCGACCGACTACGTGGACGACCTGCTCAGCCCGGTCGAGGCCGAGCTCATCTTCCGCACCCCGCCCGGCAACACCCGCATCCTCGCCGCCGACGGCTCGCTGATCACCGAGCTGTACCGGCGCAACCGGACGGTCGTACCCAGCGAGGCCATCGCCCCGGTGGTGAAGGACGCGATCGTCGCCATCGAGGACGCACGCTTCTTCGACCACGAGGGGGTCGACGGCAAGGGCCTCGGGCGCGCCCTCGTGCGCAACGTGGTCGCGGGCGAGGTCGTCGAGGGCGGGTCGACGCTCACCCAGCAGCTGGTCAAGCAGATCCGGCTGCAGACGGCGCAGGGGACCGACGAGCGGGAGGCGGCGATCGAGCAGACGCTGGGCCGCAAGCTGCGCGAGGCGCAGATCGCGCTCGGCCTGGAGCAGAACTACACCAAGGACGAGATCCTCACCCGCTACCTCAACCGCGTGTACTTCGGTGCCGGCGCCTACGGCGTCCACGCCGCGGCCGAGACGTACTTCGACGTGACGCCGGACGCGCTCACCCTCGCCCAGGCCGCCACGCTCGCCGGGCTGGTGCAGAGCCCGACGCGCTACGACCCCTTCGTCGCCCTCGACCGGGCGACCGAGCGCCGTGACGTCGTCCTGGGCCGGATGCTGGAGCTCGGCATGATCGACCGGGCTGCCGCCGACGAGGCCCGGCGCGCGCCGGTGGTGCTGACGCCGGGGCAGGGGCCGCCGCGGGGCTGCGCCGAGGCCCTCATCGGGTCGTTCTTCTGCGACTACGTGCTCAGCCACCTGACCGGCACCCTCGGGCTGACCACGGGGCAGCTCGAGGGTGCCGGCCTGACCATCGAGACGACCCTCGCTCCCGCGATGCAGCAGGCCGGAGACGCCGCCGTGCTGGCGACGCTGGCCATGGGGGACCCGCGGGCCGGCATCTACACCGCGATCGAGCCGGGTACCGGCCGGGTGCTGGCGATGTCGGTGAACCGGGTCTACGGGCTCGACGAGACCGACCCCGCGCAGACGACGGTGAACCTCAACCTCGCGGCGGGCCAGGGCGCCGGGTCCGCCTACAAGGTGTTCACCGCCGCTGCGGCGCTGGAGGCGGGGTTCGGGTTGGAGCACCGGATCACCACGTCCGATCCCTACGTCTCCGACGTCTACCGGGACGGCGACGGGTTCTACGACGTCGAGAACGCCGGCCGTTTCCCGCGCAGGCTGGACATGGAGCAGGCGCTCTACATGTCGTCCAACACCTATTTCCTCGCGCTGGAGGACCAGCTCGGCAGCGTCGAGGGGCCGGTCCGCATGGCTCAGCGCCTCGGTCTCACCTCTCTGGACCCGGTGGCCGACCAGATCATCGCGGAGAACCGGGGATCGTTCACCTTCGGCGCCGAGGCCACCAGCCCGCTCGCGCTGGCCAACTCCTACGCGACGCTGGCCGCCAGCGGCACGCACTGCGCGCCGACGCCGGTGTCGCGGATCCTCGACCGGAACGGCCAGCCGCTCGTGGACGAGCACGGCGTGCCGGTGGGCCAGGCCGAGCGGTGCACGCCGGAGGTGGTCGCGCCGGGGATCGCGCACACGCTCAACCAGGCGCTGCGCAAGGACGTGGAGCCGGGCCACCCCGGTCAGACCGGGCGGCGCGCCTACGTCCCGGGTCACCAGATCGCCGGGAAGACGGGGACCACCCAGGACAACTACTCGATCACGTTCGTCGGCTACACCCCGCAGATCGCGGCCAGCGTGATGGTCTACGACCCGGTCGCCAACCGCGACGTGGGTGGCTTCGGCGGCGGAAAGGCCGCCGCCATCTGGCACGACGCGCTGGCGCCCGTGCTGAGCGCCCGCCCGCCCGTGCCCTTCCCACCCGCCGACCCGCAGTACGTCGCCGGTGACCTGCGCACCATCCCGGCCGGCTGCGCCGGCGCGGGCGACGTCCGATGCCTCGGCCTGCTGGCGGCTGCTGGCCTGACCGGCACGGTGGTGCCGGTCGACAGCGGACGCCGCCCGGGGGTCGTCCTGGGTCTCGAGCCAGGAGCGGGGACGCCGATTCGCACCGACACCCCCGTCCGTGTGCTCGTCAGCAACGGGGCGGCGTGGACGCCGCCGCCGCCACCACCGCCACCGCCGCCACCGCCGCCGCCGCCACCGACACCGCCTGCTCCGACGCCTGAGCCTGCGCCGCCGCCGCCGCCGCCGCCGCCTGCTCCGGCGCCCGAGCCTGCGCCGGACCCTGAGCCCGAGCCCGAGCCCGAGCCCGAGCCCGAGCCCGAGCCCGAGCCCGAGCCACAGCGGGAGCGGGAGCCCGAGCCCGAGCCCGAGCCCGAGCCGCAGCGGGAGCCCGAGCCCGAGCCCGAGCCCGAGCCCGAGCCCGAGCCGGAGCCCGAACCGACGCCGGAGCCCGAACCGAGGCCGGAGCCCGAACCGACGCCGGAGCCCGAACCGACGCCGGAGCCCGAACCGACGCCGGAGCCCGAACCGACGCCCGAGCCGGAGCCCGAACCGACGCCGGAGCCCGCGCCCGACTCACCGGAGAGAGTCGGTGACGGAGCCGACGCGGACCGGGGTACCGACCAGCCGGAACCTTCGGCGGATCCGGACGCCACACCGACGTCGTCCGGGGAATCGGCGAGGGACTGAGCGGCGCGGCCCGTGTGCTGCGGACTCCCTCGTCGTAGCTGGAGCCGCTGTTGCCGCGGACCTGCAGCAGGCGTGCAGCCACGTCGGGTATCCGACTCGTCGTCCGTGAGCCGTCGATCGCGGTCTGCACGTCCTCCGCCTCTTGACGCCTGGCTCGGGTGCCAGTAAGCCGCTCCTGCGGCCGCGCCTCGACGAGGGCTCACTCTCCACCGAGGAGGTAGGGATGCCTGCGCGAAACACCGAGCACGGCGATGAGCCGCTCCACTGCCGCCCAGCAGCGGCGGCACCCCGGCCGGGTTCCGGACGGATCGCGCCCGGCCCGCACGGAAAGGCACGCAGATGACCCGCAAGATGGTCGACTGCCGATCGATGCCCAGCGAGATCGGCTGCACCCTCACCATCGCCGGCGAGGAGGAGGAGGTGCTGGACGCCGCCGTCGCCCACGCCGTCGACAAGCACGGCCACGAGAACACTCCGGAGCTGCGCGAGCAGATCCGGTCAGGCCTGGTGGACGCCGAACCCGCGATGGCGTGACGCGAAGCAGCGGCCCCGTCCAGGATGGGCGGGGCCGCGCGGTGCGACGATGTGGGGGCGGGAGACCGGGCCTGACGGTCTGGCCGCGTTGGTCGGTCTATCCAGCAGTGGATAGCCACTCGATTGCCGGCTCTCCCGCCCCGCGACCACTGTGAGCTGCACCACAGTCATCCGTCAAGACCGCCCCGGAGTGTCGGGCCCGGCGTGTCCGTCTGCGGCCGCCCGGGGGTCAGCGTCGCCCGGCGAGGCGGGCCCGCCGGTCGTGCTCAGCGCAGCCGCGAGTGGGTGCGCGCGTACGTCACGTAGACCACGGCGGCGATCGACAGCCAGAGCGCGAACAGGACGAAGGTGATCCCCGAGAGTCCGGAGACCAGGTACAGGCAGAACCCGATCGACAGCACCGGGACGACGGGATAGCCCGGCACCCGGAAACCGCGGGGCAGTTCCGGCGCGATCCGCCGCAGCACCATCACCCCGACCGACACCACGGTGAACGCCACCAGCGTGCCCATGCTGGTCAGGTCGATGAGGAAGTCCAGCGGCACGAAGCCGGCCAACAGCCCGACGAAGCCCGCGACCGCGAGGGTGCCGCGGACCGGCGTCCGGCGGCGGGGGTCGACCCGGCCGAAGAACGACGGGATCATCCCGTCCCGGCTCATCGCGAACAGGATCCGCGTCTGGCCGTACATGACCACCAGCGTCACCGAGAAGATCGAGACGACGGCGCCCGCGGCCAGGACGACGGCCGGCCAGGTGGCGCCGGTGACGGCCTCCAGGATCACGGCGAGCCCGGCCTCCTGGCCTTCGAACTGCCCCGCCGGCTGGGCGCCGACCGCCGACACCGCGACGAGCAGGTAGACGACGGTGACCACGAGCAGGGCGGCGACGATCGCCAGCGGCAGGGTGCGGCGCGGGTCGCGGACCTCCTCGCCCGCGGTCGAGACGGCGTCCAGGCCGATGAACGAGAAGAAGATCGACGACGCCGCGACGCTGACCCCGGCCACGCCCATCGGCGCGAACGGGGCGAAGTTGCCGGCGTCGAACGCGCTGGACGCGACGGCCACGAAGAACAGCAGCACCGCGATCTTGACGACCACCATCGTCACGTTCGCCCGCGCCGACTCCCGCACCCCGCCGACGAGCAGCACCGCGCAGAGGGTGACGAGCACGATCGCCGGCAGGTTGATCACGCCGCCGGCACCGGGCGCGGCCGACAGCGCGTCGGGGAGCCGGACGCCGACCGTGTCGTCGAGCAGCTGGTTGACGTACTCGCTCCACCCCACGCTGACCGCCGAGGCGCTGACGCCGTACTCCAGCACCAGGCACCAGCCCACCCCGTAGGCCACGACCTCGCCGAGGGTCGCGTACGCGTAGGAGTAGGAGGACCCGGCGACCGGGATCGTCGACGCGACCTCGGCGTAGCAGAGCGCCGTCAGCGCCGCGGTCACGGCGGCCAGCACGAACGAGAGGACGACGGCCGGACCCGCCTCGGGGACGGCGGTGCTCAGCACGAAGAAGATGCCGGTGCCGATGGTGGCGCCGATGCCCAGGCTCGCCAGCTGCACCGGGCCCATGCGCCGGGCCAGCCCCCCGCCGTGGGTGGTGTCGTGCCCGGCGTCCTCCACCAGGGCGGCCACCGGCTTCCGGCGGAACAGCTGTGCGGCGGTGCTCGACGCGATCACGCCGCCGCGTTACCCCGCGGGGCGGCGGCTACGTCCGCGGACGCTCGTGCTCTGCTCCACTCTGCAGGCAGCGCTCGACTCCGGCGGGGAGCTGTTCAGCCGACGCGGCGCAGGACGTCGGGGGAGAGCTGGTCGACGGCGGTGTGCCCGGTCAGCCCGAGGGTCAGGTCGAACTCGCCGACGACGTCGGAGATCACCTGCCGCACCCCCTCCTCGCCGGCCAGCGCCAGCCCCCAGGCGAACGGCCGGCCGAGCAGCACCGCCGTCGCCCCGAGGGCCACCGCGGTGAAGACGTCGGCGCCGCTGCGGATCCCGCTGTCCAGCAGCACCGGGGCCCGCCCGGCGACCGCGCCGAGCACCTCGGGCAGCGCGTCCAGCGCGGAGATCGACCGGTCGACCTGCCGGCCCCCGTGGGTGCTGACGACGAGCCCGTCGACCCCCTCGTCGAGCGCGCGGCGGGCGTCGTCGGGGTGCAGCACGCCCTTGAGCAGGATCGGCAGCCGCGTCTTCGACCGCAGCCAGGCGAGGTCGTCCCAGGTGATCGAGGGCCGCGAGTAGATGCCCAGGAACGTCTCGACGGCGGCCCGCGGGAGCGGGGACCTCAGGTTGTCGCGGAAGGAGCCGGGCCATGCCCTCGCCATGCTCACCAGCGCCCGGACCGCTGCCGGGGTCGGCCGGGGCTGGGGCTCCTTGGGGCCGCCTGCGGCGACCTTCTCCTCGACCAGCCGGCGGAACACCGGGTCGGAGGTGTACTGCGCGATGCCCTTGCCCAGCGCGAACGGCAGGTGCCCGAGGTCCAGGTCGCGCGGCCGCCAGCCCAGCATGGTGGTGTCGAGCGTGACGACGACGGCGTCGCAGCCCGCCGCCTCCGCCCGGCCGACCAGGCTCTCGACCAGCTCGTCCGACGTCGACCAGTACAGCTGGAACCAGCGCGGCGCGTCGCCCATGACGGCGGCGCAGTCCTCCATGGAGTAGGACGCCTGGTTGGAGAAGACCATCGGCACACCGGTCGACGCAGCGGCCCGCGCGACGGCGAGATCGGCCTCGTCGTTCACGAGCTCCAGTGCGCCGACCGGCCCGAGCAGCAGCGGTGCGGGGAGCCGCCGTCCGAAGAGCTCGACGGAGGTGTCCCGGCTGCTCACGTCGCGCAGCACCCGGGGCACCACGGCCCACCGGTCGAAGGCCGCCCGGTTGGCCCGCTGGGTGACCTCGTCGCCGGCGCCGCCGGCGACATAGGCGTAGGCCCGGGCGTTCAGCGCCTTCCTCGCCGCCTCCTGCAGCCTGCGGGCCGCGACCGGCACCCGCGGGGAGTGGCCGTACACGCCGGCCCGGTAGACCTCGTTCTGCCGACGACGGCCGGCGCCTGCTCCATCCACGCCGGTCACCGTAGTGACCCGTCTCTCACCGCCCACGACGGACCCGATCCGCAGGAATCTGCGGACACGCCGCACGACACGCGCAACTCACGAGTAACGGGCTGGCAACGAAGCGTCACATCGGTCATCATTCGAGCGAAATCGCACCATGTGATTGCGCCATGCCCGGGGGAGCACGTATCAGCACCACCAAGGAGCCCGTCGCCGGACTGCGCACGACGTCGGCCCACCTTCTTCGCCCGGCCACGTCCGCCGGCCTGCTCACGACCTTCGTGTTCCTCTTCCTGGGTGCCGCGGTGGCCGCCGCCGCACCGGCCGCCGCGATCGACGACCCGACCCGTCCCGACGCGCGGGTGACGCACGGGCCGAGCTGCGAACCCGGGGGGCTGGTGGTCCAGGTCGTCGCCGGGACCGCGCCCTACGCCGTGCGGCTCGCGACCACCCGCACGCCCTCCGGCGAGGACGAGGCGCAGCTGCAGCCCGGGGAGACCGCGATCCTCCGCAGCGGGAACGTCGCCTGGGGCGAGACCATCGACGGCCGCCTCGAGTTCACCGCCGCCGACGGGTCCACGCACGTCGACGAGCTGCAGGAGTACAGCTTCACCCGCCCCACCCAGGAGGACTGCGCCGCCGTCGCCCTGCCGACCACGCCGGAACCGGTGCCGCCGACGAGCACCTCCCCGTCCGCGGCGCCGGCCGCCGCGCCGACCAGCGCGGCAGGAGCCGGGGCGGCGCCGGCGTCCGTCCCGTCGTCCACCGGCCCGGCGCCCAGCACGCCGCTGCGCCCGTCGGGCTCGGTCGCCCCCGTGGCGGACGAGGACCCCGAGCCCCCGACCAGGGTCGGCCCCGGTGAGACGGTGACGCTCGAGGCGGGCGGCTTCCTGCCCGGCGAGCGGGTCACCATCCGCCTGCACGAGCGCGGCGACGTCCTCGGCACCGCGACCGCCGGTCCCGACGGCGCGGTGCAGGCCGAGATCCGCATCCCCGGGAACGCGGCTGCCGGGCGGACGACCGTGGACCTGGTCGGCGTGCGGTCCGCCGCGGTCGCCGACGTCGAGCTGCAGGTCGCCGGTGCCCAGAGCGTGGTGGCCGCCGACGACTGGTCGGATCTCGTCCCGCTGACGGCCGCGGCGGTCGCCCTCGTGGGCAGCGTCTCCGGGTTGCTCTCCGTCGCCGGCGGACGGCGTGCCGCCCAGCGACACGCCGTGTTCAGGAGCGCCTAGGACCGCCGTCGGGGACCATGGGGTCGTGCCCCGCCCGGACGACGCGCTCGCGCACGGCGTCCCCCGGAACGTCGGCGCCGTTCCGGGTGCGTCCCCCCGCCCGGCCGAGACCTGGCTGCGCATCGTCCAGGTGCACGACCGGATCACGCGCCGGGTCGACTCCGCACTGCACCGCCAGCACGGCCTCTCCCTCACCGCCTTCGAGGCGCTGCGCCGCCTGGCCGAGTCATCCGGTGAGCGGGCCAGCATGGGTGAGCTCGCCGAGGCCCTCGGACTGTCCCGCGCCGGGGTCACCAGCACGGTGAACCGGCTGGTCGCCGAAGGACTGGTCCTGCGCGAGCGCGGTGACGGTGACCGGAGGCTGCTGCACGCCCGGCTCACGCCGGCCGGCCGGCAGCGCGTCGCGCAGGCAGCCGGCACGCACGACGACCTCGTCGCGCACCTGCTCGCCATGCTCGGGGACGACGCCCCGGTGGTCACCGATGCGCTGGCCCGGGTGTCGTCGGCGGCCCGCTCCCGTCGCTGACCCGGCGTCGTCCCCGCCCGCTCGCCACGGCCACAGCAGGTCCCCGGAAAGCTTCAAGCCCGTAGTGTTTCTCGCCGAACGTGATCGGGCAGGGGAGTGATCATGCCGCCGGTGCTCCAGCGCAGCAGCGTCGTCGTCCCGACCATCGGGCGGCCGTCGCTCGACGTGCTCCTCGACGCGCTGGCCGCTGCTCCCGGGCCGCGGCCGGCCGAGCTGATCGTGGTCGACGACCGGCCCGCCGGCGAGCCGTTGCGGCCCGAGCGTCCCGGCCTGCCCCCCGTCCGCGTCGTGCGCACCGGCGGTGGCGGTCCCGCGCGCGCCCGCAACCTCGGCTGGCGCACCGCCCGCACCGAGTGGATCGCCTTCCTCGACGACGACGTCGTTCCCGACCCCGACTGGTACCAGCGCCTCGAAGGAGACATAGCGGACCTGTCGCCGGACGTCGCCGGCAGCCAGGGGCGGGTCCGGGTGCCCCTGCCCGAGGACCGCCGCCCCACCGACTGGGAACGCGGCACCGCAGGGCTGGCCACCAGCAGCTGGATCACCGCCGACCTCGCCTACCGCCGCGCGGCCCTGGCCGCCGTGGGCGGCTTCGACGAGCGGTTCCCCCGCGCCTTCCGCGAGGACTCCGACCTGGCGCTGCGGATCATGGACACCGGCGCGCGACTGGTCCGCGGGGAACGCTGGATCACCCACCCCGTGCGGCCGGCCGACCGGTGGGTCAGCGTCCGCGTGCAGGCGGGCAACGCCGACGACGTCCTGATGCGGCGGCTGCACGGGCCGCACTGGCGCGACCGGGCCGACGCCGCGCTCGGCCGCCGTCCGCAGCACACGGCCGTCACCGCCGCCGCCCTGGCCGCCCTCGGGTTCGCCGCCGCGCGCCGGCCGGGCGCCGCGGCACTCGCGGCCGCCGGCTGGCTGGCCGGGACGGCGGAGTTCGCCTGGGCCCGCATCGCGCCCGGCCCGCGCACGAGGGCGGAGGTGGCCACGATGGCCGCCACGAGCGCGCTCATCCCGCCGCTGGCCACCTGGCACTGGCTGAAGGGCGTCGTGCAACACGTGGGGGTCCGCGGCTGGAAGGGCCTCCCCGACCTCGTGCTCGTCGACCGCGACGGCACCCTGGTGCACGACGTCCCGTACAACGGCGACCCCGACCGGGTGCGCCCGGTGGACGGTGCGAAGCAGGCACTGGACCGGCTGCGCGCCCGTGGGGTACGGACAGGTGTGGTGAGCAACCAGTCCGGCGTGGCCCGGGGCCTGATCACCCGCGAGCAGGTCGACGCCTGCATGGACCGGCTCACCGAGCTGCTCGGGCCGTTCGACACGATCGGTGTCTGCCCTCACGGCCCCGACGACGGCTGCGACTGCCGCAAGCCCGCGCCCGGCATGGTCAAGGCCGCCTGCGCCGAGCTCGACGTCGACCCGGCCCGCTGCGTGGTCATCGGTGACATCGGCGCCGACGTCGAGGCCGCGGCCGCCGCCGGAGCGGCCGCGATCATGGTGCCGACACCCGTCACCCGGAACGCCGAGGTCCGGGCCGCGCCCCACGTCGCGGCGACCCTGACCGGCGCGGTGGACGACGTGCTGGAGGGGAGGTGGTGACCCGCACCGTCCTGGTCGCCCGCCTCGACAACGCCGGCGACGTCCTCCTGCAGGGCCCGATGGTGCGCGCGATCGCCGGGGGCTCCGACCGCGTGGTGTTCCTCGCCGGCCCGGTGGGTGCCGACGCCGCCACCCTGCTGCCCGGGGTGGACGACGTCTGGACCTGGCGCTGCCCCTGGATCCTGGGCGACCCGCCCCCGGTCGACGCCGACGACCTCGCCGGCCTGACCGACCGGCTGCGCGCGCTGGCACCGGACGAGGCGGTCGTCTCCACGTCGTTCCACCAGTCCCCCCTGCCGCTGGCCCTGCTCCTGCGCGCCGCCGGGGTGCCACGCATCTCGGCGATCAGCGTCGACTACCCGGGCTCGCTGCTCGACGTCCGCCACCGGGTCGACGACGACCTGCCGGAGCCGGAGCGGGCGCTGTCCCTGGCCCGCGCGGCCGGGTTCGACCTGCCGGAGGGGGACGACGGCCGGTTGGCGGTGCGGCGACCGCTCCCGCCGGCGCAGCACGAGCACCGGGGCCATGATCTGTCGCCCGGGTACATCGTGCTGCACCCAGGGGCCTCCGTGCCGGCGCGGGCCTGGCCGGCCCAGCGCTGCGCGGAGGCGGTCGAGGCACTGACCGCGGCGGGGCACCGGGTGCTGGTGACCGGCGGGCCGGGGGAGAAGTCGCTGACCGCCGCCGTCGCCGGGGCGTCCGGTGTGGACCTCGGCGGCGCCACGACGCTGGCCGGGATGGCCGCCCTCCTCGACGGTGCCGCGGCCGTCGTCGTCGGCAACACCGGGCCCGCGCACCTCGCCGCCGCCGTCGGGACGCCGGTCGTCTCGCTGTTCGCGCCGGTCGTCCCTGCCGTCCGCTGGGCGCCCTACGGCGTGCCCAGCGTGCTGCTCGGCGACCAGTCCGCCCCCTGCCGCGACACCCGGGCCCGCGAGTGCCCCGTGCCC
This sequence comes from Blastococcus colisei, assembly GCF_006717095.1. Lineage (NCBI taxonomy): Bacteria > Bacillati > Actinomycetota > Actinomycetes > Geodermatophilales > Geodermatophilaceae > Blastococcus > Blastococcus colisei. Next base: position 608,409 of record NZ_VFQE01000002.1, on the reverse strand, counting down.
GGCCATCCCTGCCTGACCTCGGTGACGGCGCAGGACGTCGTCGCCGCCGTGGAGAAGCTGGTGACGACGTGAACATCCTGATCTGGCACGTGCACGGCTCGTGGACGACGTCGTTCGTGCAGGGGCGGCACGAGTACCTGCTGCCCGTGACGCCGGGCCGCGACTCCGACGGGCTCGGCCGGGCCCGCACCTGGGACTGGCCCGCGTCGGCCCGTGAGGTGACCCCCGAGCGGCTGCGGGAGGAGCAGGTCGACGTCGTTGTCCTCCAGCGGACGCGGGAGCTCGAGCTCGTGCGGGAGTGGCTGGGCCGTGAGCCCGGGCGCGACCTGCCCGCCGTCTTCCTCGAGCACAACGCGCCGGGTCTGGAGCCCGGCGACGGCCCGGTGCCGCACACCCGGCACCCGCTGGCCGGCCGCGACGACATCCCGATCGCGCACGTCACCCACTTCAACCGGCTGTTCTACGACAACGGCCGCGCCCCGACGACCGTCATCGAGCACGGCATCGTCGACCCGGGGGAGCGCTACACCGGCGAGCTGGCGCGGGCCGCCGTCGTCACCAACGAGCCGGTCCGGCGAGGGCGCACCGTCGGGGCCGACCTGCTGCCCGGCCTGGCACAGGCCGCGCCGGTCGACGTGTTCGGCATGGGGCTGTCCGGCCTGCACGAGACGTTCGGACTGGACCCCGACCGCGTGGCCCTGCACGACGACCCGCCCCAGGCGGCCATGCACGAGGAGCTGGCCCGCCGCCGCGTCTACGTGCACCCGGTGCGCTGGACCTCGCTCGGCCTCTCGCTGCTGGAGGCCATGCACCTCGGGATGCCGGTCGTGGGGCTGGCGACCACGGAGGCCGTGGAGGCGGTTCCGGCCGAGGCCGGGGTGCTGTCCGCCCGGCCGGAGCGGCTGTGGGAGGCCGTGCGGCACTTCCTCGACGACGAGGACGCCGCCCGGCTGGCCGGCAAGGCCGCCCGCGCGGCGGCGCTGGAGCGGTACGGACTGGAGCGGTTCCTGACCGACTGGGATCGCCTGCTGGAAGAGGTGACCCGATGAGGATCGACCTGGTCAGCGAGCACGCCAGCCCACTGGCCGCCATCGGCGGAGTGGACGCCGGCGGGCAGAACGTGCACGTCGCCGCCCTGGCCGCCGGGCTGGCCCAGCGCGGGCACGAGGTCACCGTGCACACCCGCCGGGACGACGCGTCGCTGCCCGAGCGGGTGGGCACCGCGGACGGGTACGACGTCGTCCACGTGACCGCCGGCCCGCCCGAGCCGCTCCCGAAGGACGAGCTGCTGCAGCACATGCCGGCGTTCGCCCGGGTGCTCCGGCACAGCTGGGCGGTGTCGCGGCCCGATGTCGTGCACGCGCACTTCTGGATGAGCGGCCTGGCGTCGGTCGAGGCCTCGGCCAGCCTGCTCTCGCCGGTGCCGGTGCTGCAGACCTTCCACGCGCTCGGCTCCGTCAAGCGCCGCCACCAGGGGGACGCCGACACCTCGCCGGCCGAGCGGATCGACCTCGAGCGGGGGCTGTGCCGCGACGTGAGCCACGTGGTGGCCACCTGCTCCGACGAGGTCTTCGAGCTGCGCCGCCTCGGGCTGCGCAGCGACGGCGTCTCGATCGTGCCCTGCGGTGTGGACACCTCGGTGTTCACGCCCCGGGGACCGGTGGCGCCCCGCGGCGACCGGAAGCGGCTGCTCGTCCTGGGCCGCCTGGTCGAGCGCAAGGGCCAGGACGACGCGGTGCGGGCCCTCCGCGCGGTGCCCGATGCCGAACTGGTCGTCGTCGGCGGGCCGCCGGCCGACGCCGTGGACGCCGACCCGGAGGTGCACCGGCTCCGCTCGATCGCCGAGGCAGACGGCGTCGCCGATCGGCTCGTCTTCGCGGGATCGGTCGCCCGCGACGACGTCCCCGCCTGGGTGCGCTCGGCCGACGTCGTCCTCGCCGTCCCCTGGTACGAGCCGTTCGGCATCACCCCGCTGGAGGCCATGGCCTGCGGCCGCCCGGTCGTGGCCACGGCGGTCGGCGGGCTGCAGGACTCCGTCGCCGACGGCGTCACCGGCGTCCTGGTGCCGCCGCGCGACCCGGCCGCCCTGGGCGAGGCGCTCGCCGCGCTGCTCGCCGACGACGAGCGTCGGGCCGCCTACGGGGCCGCCGGGGTGCGCCGGGCGCGCGACCGCTACCGCTGGAGCCGTGTCGTCGCCGACACCGAGAACGTCTACCGGCAGGTGCTCGCCCGCCGCCGTCCCGTGGAGGTCGCCCGATGAGCGTTCCGCCGCACTCCTTCTTCGAGAACGTGGTGGCGCAGGACCCGGCGCGGGGTGCGCAGCTCGACGTGCCCGCGCCGGACACCTGCACCCACCTCACCGGCGCCGACCACGTGGCCTCGCTGACCGCGGCCCTCGGCTCGCTGAACGCCCAGCTGGACGCCCTCGACCGGTGGGGGCGGCAGCTGGCCGACGTGCTGTGCGGTCCGGGCCGCGGCCGTCTGCTGGCCGCGGGCAACGGGGGCAGCGCCGCGCAGGCGCAGCACCTCACCGCGGAGCTGGTGGGCCGGTACCGCGCCGACCGGCCGCCCTTCTCGGCGATCTGCCTGACCGCCGAGACCTCGTCGTTGACCGCGATCGCCAACGACTACCCGGCCGACGAGCTGTTCGCCCGGCAGGTCGAGGCGCACGGACGGGCCGGGGACGTGCTGATCCTGCTGTCCACGTCGGGTCGCTCGCCCAACGCCGTGGCCGCCGCCCGGCGTGCGCGCGACTGCGGCATCACGGTGCTGGCCCTCACCGGTCCCGCCCCCAATCCGCTGGTGGCCGCCGCCGACGACGCGGTGTGCATCGACTCCCCGTGGACGGCGACCGTGCAGGAGTGCCACCTGGTCGCGCTGCACCTGGTCTGCGCCGCGTTCGACGCCGCCGTGCTCGCGGAGCCCCCGCGGGTACAGACGGCTCCCTCGTTCGGGACCGCGTCGTGACCGCCCGGCCGGATGCGGCGTTTATGGCCATAACTGCCGTTCCCGAGCGGGACCGCCGACCGCTGGTCGTCGTCGGCGACGCGCTGCTCGACGTCGACCTGGTCGGGACGGCGTCCCGGCTGACCCCCGACGCGCCTGTGCCCGTCGTCGAGGACGTCGAGGCGCGGGAGCGCCCCGGCGGTGCCGCGCTGGCCGCGGTCATCGCGGCCGCCGCGACCTCGCGCGAGGTCGTGCTCGTCGCCCCGATCGACACCGACGACGGCGCGGCCCGGCTGCGGGCGCTGCTCGACGGCCGGGTGCGTCTGCTGGCGATCCCCGCGACCGGTGGCACCGCGGTCAAGCAGCGGGTGCGGGTGGGCGACCACTCCGTCGTCCGGCTGGACAGCGGCTCCCCGGTCGCGACGCTCGGTGCGCTGCCCGGCGAGGCGGCCGCCGCCATCCGCGACGCCGCCGCCGTTCTGGTGGCCGACTACGGCCGGGGCACGACGTCCGCGCCCGACGTCCGCGCCGCGCTCGCGGCGGCCCGCGGGCCGGTGGTCTGGGACCCGCATCCGCGCGGGGCCGACCCGGTGCGCAACGCCCGGCTGGTCACGCCCAACGGCGCGGAGGCCGCCCGCGTGGCGGCCGACGTGCCCGCCGACGTGCCCGCCGACGGCCATGCCGCTCAGAAGCAGGGCCTGGCCGCTGTCGGGGCGCGGGCCGAGGTGCTGATCCGGCAGTGGGGCGTGGGCGCGGTCGCGGTGACGCTGGGCGCCCGCGGTGCGCTGCTCTCCTACGGGGAGGGGGCCCCGATGGTGGTGCCGGCCGTCCCGGTGAGCGGGGGAGACCCGTGCGGTGCCGGCGACTCGTTCGCAGCCGCCGCGGCGCTGGCGCTCGCCGACGGCGCGGTGACCGGCGAGGCGGTGGCCGCGGCGGTGGCGGCCGCGTCCGCGTTCGTCGCGGGCGGCGGGGCGGCCGCCTGGGACGTCGATGCCCGGCCGGAGCCGGACGTGGCCGCCGAGACGTCGGTGGACGGTCTGCTGGCGCGGGTGCGGGCGGCCGGCGGGACCGTCGTGGCCACCGGCGGCTGCTTCGACCTGCTGCATCCCGGCCACGTCGCGACACTGCGGGCGGCCCGCGGACTCGGCGACTGCCTGGTCGTCTGCATCAACTCCGACGACTCGGTCCGCCGGCTCAAGGGCCCGTCCCGGCCACTGGTCACCGCGACCGACCGCGCCCGCGTGCTGGAGGCGCTGGAGTTCGTGGACGCCGTCGTGGTGTTCGGCGAGGACACCCCCGCGGAGGTGCTCGACCGGCTGCGGCCCGACGTCTGGGCCAAGGGCGGCGACTACGCCGGCGCCGACCTCCCCGAGGCCGCGGTGCTGCGGGGGTGGGGCGGTCAGGCCGTCGTCCTGCCCTACCTGGACGGGCACTCGACGACGGCCCTGGTCGCCCGCTCCCGAATCTGACGACAGAAATGGCCATAACTGCCCCTCGGGCGGTGGTGCTGCGGCCGCTGGGTCTGGGCGACCTGCTGACCGGCGTCCCGGCGATCCGGGCGATCCGGTCGGCGGTCCCGGACCACCGGCTGGTCCTGGCGACGACGGCCGCGCTGGAGCCCCTCGCCCAGCTGATCGATGTCGTCGACGAGGTGCTGCCCGCCCGCGAGCTGGAACCGCTGGACTGGACCGGTCCGTCACCGGAGCTCGCCGTCGACCTGCACGGCAAGGGCCCCGCCTCCCACGCGATCGTCGCCGAGCTGGAGCCGGCGCGGCTGCTCACCTTCGACAGCCCGGGCTACCCGGGGCCGGCCTGGTACGCCGACGAGCACGAGGTGCACCGCTGGTGCCGGCTGGTCTCCGAGGGGCTGGGGGTCGCCGCCGACCCCGACGCCCTCGACCTCGCCGTCCCGCCGGTGCCGCCGCCCGTCGCGGGGGCCACCGTGGTGCATCCGGGCGCCGCCTACCCGGGACGGCGCTGGCCGCCGGACCGGTTCGCCGCTGTCGCCCGGCACCTGGCCGGCCTCGGGCACGACGTCCGGATCACCGGCGGGCCGACGGAGGTCGAGCTGGCGGCCACGGTCGCCGGGCTGGCCGGGCTGGGGGAGGAGGCGGTGCTGGCCGGCCGGACGTCCTCGCTGGAGCTCGCCGCCGTGGTAGCTGCCGCGCGGGTCGTGGTCTGCGGCGACACCGGCGTCGCCCACCTCGCCACCGCCTACCGCCGCCCGTCGGTGGTGCTGTTCGGGCCGGTGTCGCCGGCGCTGTGGGGTCCGCCGGTCCGGCACGAGAACGACGGGCCGCTGCACGTCGTCCTCTGGCACGGCGACGGTGCCGGCGACCCGTGGGGCACCGAGCTCGACCCGGCGCTGGCGAAGGTGACCGTCGACGAGGTGCTGCGCGCTCTCGACGCCCTGCCGACGAGGTGATCCCCGCGGCCCCGTCCGGAGGCTCGCCCCGAGCGTGCGAGGGGTGAGAGGGACGGGGTCCTTCGTCTAGTCGCGCTGGCGCAGGGCGTCGAAGAGGACCGTCTGCAGGTCGGCCGGGTCGACCGCCGAGTAGGCCGCGCCGGCGGTCGCCTCGGCGATCTGCTCCAGGGCCGCGAGGTCGGCGTCCGGGCCCAGCGCCACACCGATGACCTTGACCGGCCGTTCGGGGTTCGCCTCGGCCGCCAACGTGATGAGCAGGTTGTCCAGGGTGATGCCCGCCTCGTCGTCCTCGTTGGTGCCGTCGGTGAGCACCAGGACGCTGTTGACCGCGGTGGGGTCGTAGTTCTCCCGCGCGACCCGCACCGCGGCCAGAGTGGTGTCGTACAGCCCCGTTCCGCCCGGGGTCAGCCGGCCCGGGATGGTGTCGAGCTGGCTGTCGAGGATCTCCCGCTGCGGCCGGCCCTCGACGTCGGCGTCCAGTTCGCGGGTGGGGACGAGCTCGGTCCAGTCCTGGCCGTTCTCGAGCTGGTAGGCGAACGCCCACAGGCCGATCGCGTAGTCGCCGGGCACCAGGGAGAGCGTCGCCTTGGCGGCGTCGCGGGCCAGGGTGGCGCGGGTGCCGGCGCCGACCGGGGCTTCCATGGACGTCGACACGTCGAAGGCCGCCAGGATGCGGGACGGCGAGGCGAGGCTGGACAGCCGCGCGAGCAGCGCCTGCACGGCGGCCGGGTCCAGCTCGAGCGCCGTGGGGGCCGCCCGCTGGATGCCTGCCTCGTCGGCGTCCACGGGGGCCGAGCCGTCGCGGTCGCGGAAACCCGCGGCGACGGCGGCGGTGCGCGCGGTGTCCGACGTCAGCCGGCGCACGATGGCTTCGACCGCCGTGGCCGCATCCCCGGACGGGGAGCCGACCCGCACGATCGGGTAGTCCAGCGACGGGCTGCCCTCGGCGGGGTAGACGGCGACCAGAGAGGAGTCCTGGGCCTCCTGGTCCGAGGCCTGGTTGGAGATGTAGACCTCCTGCTCGCTCACCGGCACGAGAGGGGCGTCCGCGCCGCCGTCCCGGCCGGCGGCGAGTCCGTCGACGGCCGAGATCGCCGGTCCACGCTGAGCAGCGAGGACGGCCTGGACGACGGCGTTGTCGGCGTCCTCACCAGCACCCAGAGCGCCGCGGACGGCGCCGAGCGCGGCCAGCCCCTCGGCGCTGGTCGCGAGGTCGGGCACCGTCAGGGGCTGCTCGCCGGCGAGGGCCTGCCCCCAGCCCGGTGCCGTGCCGGCCCAGCCCAGCGACTCGACCGCCTCCCGGCTGGTCGCCAGCACCACGGGAGAGGAGGCGAACGAGCCCACGGCCTCCAGGGACGCGTCCCCGGCGCGGGCGACCCACAGCGAGGAGTCGGGCACCCACACGTCGGGCAGGGCCTCGGCGTCCAGGGCGGCCAGGTCGCCGACGGTCTGCAGCGGCTGCTGCGCGGTCACCTCGGCCACCGCGCAGACGCCGCCGTCGAGCTGCACCGGCTGCGCCAGGAGGTCCTGGGCGAGGGGTCCGAGCTCGGGGGCGACCGTGACGGCGACGGTCCGGCGGGTCTCGCAGGCCTCGGAGCCGGTCAGCCCCCAGACCAGCCCACCGGCGACCAGCAGGACGACGACGCCGGCAGCGACGAGGAGGGGGAGGGGCGCCCAGCGGCGTGTTGCAGTGGGATCGGCGTGGCGGCCCATGCTCGCTCTCTGTGGTCGACTCGGGGGGTGTGCGGCTCCCCCGAGTCCGCCACCGACAGCCTAGATGGCCGGGAAGCGAACTCCGTGTGGCCTTTCGCTCACCCGGCGCGCAGAGCAGCGCTGTCGCGCTGTGCCGCGAACCAGTCGACCGTCCGGCGCAGACCCTCGTCAGACGGCACCGCGGGCCGCCAGTCGAGCAGCTGCTCGGCGCGGGTGGTGTCGGGACGGCGGACCTTCGGATCGTCCACCGGCAGATCGATGTAGCTGATCGGGGAGCTCGAGCCGGTCATCTGCACGATCCGCTCGGCCAGCTGCAGCATGGAGAGTTCGTCGGGGTTGCCGATGTTCACCGGCCCGGCGTGGTGGGAGAAGGCCAGCGCGAGGATGCCGCGGACGGTGTCGTCGACGTAGCAGATCGACCGCGTCTGGGAGCCGTCGCCGGCGACGGTCAGTGGCCGTCCGTCCAGCGCCTGCGAGACGAAGGCCGGGATGGCGCGGCCGTCGTCGGCGCGCATCCGCGGTCCGTAGGTGTTGAAGATCCGGACGATGCCGGTGTCGGTGCCCTTCGACGTCCGGTAGGCGGTGGTCATGGCCTCGCTGAACCGTTTGGCCTCGTCGTAGACACCGCGCGGCCCGATCGGGTTGACGTTCCCCCAGTACTCCTCGCGCTGCGGGTGCTCCAGGGGATCGCCGTAGACCTCGGAGGTGGAGGCGAGCACGTAACGGGCGTCCTTCTCGTGGGCCAGCCCGAGGGTGTGCAGGGTGCCGAGGCTGCCGACCTTCAGGGTCTCGATCGGCATCTTCAGGTAGTCGATCGGGCTGGCCGGCGAGGCGAAGTGCAGGACCAGGTCGACCGGGCCGGGGACGTGCACGAAGTCGGTGACGTCGCAGCGGACCAGCCGGAAGCCGGGGTGCTCCATCAGGTGCCGCACGTTCTCCGGCGAGCCGGTGAGGAAGTTGTCCAGGCAGACCACCTCGACACCGCGCTCGAGCAGGTGCTCGCAGAGGTGGGAGCCGAGGAACCCGGCGCCGCCCGTGACGACGGCCCGCCGGATCGTCCGCGCCATCCGCATCTGTCCGGTCGCCTGCGTCATCGTCGCTCCTCATCCGTGCGGCGTTGCCTGGACGCGATCCCGGTACGGGGCACGCGCCGTCGGCCGTCCGAGTTGATCATCGGTCGTGCGGACGGCCCGCGCAGCCCGAGCCCGGGAAAGGCGACGGGCCGCCGGTCTCCCGAAGGAGACCGGCGGCCCGCCGTTGGCCCCGTCCAGAGGCTCACCCTGAGCTTGCGAAGGGTGAGGAGGACGGGGTCCTCTTTCAGTCGA